>CAMCWU010000070.1 GCA_945882675.1 Klebsiella pneumoniae
CGTCTGCGCTCTGACGGGTCGGCTGACACGTCCGCAAATGCACCGCCGTGCGTGATATCGTCCCGAATGCCGGTACGCGCCGGCGTCGTGTGGAGGTCCTCTTGATACCGGTCGTCTGGTGGCTCGCGTCAACCGCGTCAGCGGGCGGCGGCCCGTGGGTGCAGCACACGGAGCAGGCTTCGGTGTATCTCGGCACCGAATCACAGAAGTTCGAGCAGTTCATCCTGTCGGACGGCAACTTCGGGGACACCGAGCCAGTCCAGGTGGATGATGGCATCTCGAAAATCCTCGTCAAGGCGATCGTCACCTACGGCCTCACGCCGCGGTCGGAGGTGGAGCTCAGCGTCCCCTACGGAGACGTCCGGGCGAACCGTGACCTCGGGTCGGACTCGGTCTGCGCCACCCTCGGCCTGGACGCATGCGCGCCGAACCAAGGTCTGGCGCCCATCACCGTCCGCGCGAAGATGAACTTCCTGGAGCAGGCGTACGGGCCGCCAGTCAGCGCGTCTGCCGGGATCGAGCTGCGCTACGAGCACCACACGCTCGCGGAGCGCGCCCAGCTCACCAGCCTGGGAGAGGGCACGTTCGACGCGGGCATCGTCCTGTCGGCGGGGCGCTCGTCGTCACTTCCGGGGAGCGGCTATTACTACACGTACCTCGAGGCCCTCGGGCGGTACCGCGTGCCGACCACCACGCTGAAGGGGACGTCCTCCCCCGGCTCCGAGCTGCAGCTCATCGGGGACCTCGTGGTCGTACCGGACGGCCGCATCGGCTTCGGCCCGACGATCGTGATGTTCGACCGGCCGGTCGGCCTCGACTTCGAGGAGACGATCCTCACGGACGTCGACCGGTTCGCGGCGTTGCGCGTTCGAAACTACCAGGCTGGCGCCAAGCTCACGCTGTCGGCGTCGCCGAAAGCCAGCGCGTCGCTCAGCGTGCTACGTAGCCTTTACGCGGTGAACAATCCGCTCATCACGGGCGTTTCCTTCGGATTGTCGTTCTCGGACGTTCTCCCGAAGAAGACCGTAGAAACGGAGGAGTAGGATGCTCGCATCGGGCGACCGGGTCGCGGAGCGCTACGTCGTCGAGTCGCTCGCGGGTCGCGGCGGCATGGCTGTGGTGTACCGCGTCCAGCACGCCCAGCTCGGGTCCACGCACGCGCTCAAGCTCCTTGCCATGAAGGGCAAGGCGCTCTCGTGGCGCCTCGAGCAGGAAGGTCGGATCCAGGCGCGCTTGCGCCACCCGAACATCCTCCAAGTCACCGACCTCGTAGAGCACGACGGCCAGATCGGCCTCGTGATGGAGTGGATCGAGACGCCCGCGCTCGACGAGTGGCTGACACAGAACGGGCCGCTTCCGCTGGACGCTGCGCTCTCGCTGTTCGCGGGCGTGCTCTCGGCGGTGATCGCAGCGCACGACCTCGGGATCCTGCACCGGGATCTAAAGCCGGCCAACATCATGCTCGCGCGCGGCCTCGGCGGATATGTCCCGAAGGTCGCGGACTTCGGCATCGCGAAGATGGTGCTGGACGAGGCCCCGAGCCGCACCGTCGGCGGCCTGCCGATGGGCAGCCCCGGCTACATGGCGCCCGAGCAGATCCGGTCCGCGAAGGATGTGGGCGTGCAGGCGGACGTGTTCTCGCTCGGCGCCGTGTTGTACTGCATGCTCACCGGCTCTCCCCCATTCGACGGCGACGAGCCCATGGACCTGATGGAGGCCACGCTCGCCGGGAACTTCCGGTCGCTGGCGGACGCCGTCCCGGGCACGCCCGCACACGTGGTCGCGGCCGTCGCAAAGGCGCTCGCGCCCCAGCCCGCGGACCGGTTCGCCGACGTGCGGGAGCTCGGCCGCGCGATCCTCGCCGACCGGCCGGAGCTGCTCCCCGCCGTGGAGCTCGCGGACGACGACGATCTCCGCGCGGACATGAGCATGACGGTCCCGTTCTCCATCGGGTCGATGGGGCTGCGCGGCCCCCCGAACGCCTCCGGCGCGCCGACGCTGGTGCCGACGATGGGCGGCACCAGCACCCTCACCGAGCCCAGCTCCACGGTCCTGGCCGAGCGGACGAAGATCGGCCTCCTGGGCGCGATCGCGCTCATCGGGGTCGGGATCCTGCTCCTGGGCGGGGTGGGGATCGGGCTCTGGCTCGGCATGCGGCCGCCCGTGGAGCCGCCGGTCGCGGTGGTTGAGGCGCCGATCGCCGTGCCGGTGCCCGTGGTACCCGCACCCGTCGTCGCGCCGGTGGCGGTCGCGGCGCCCACGCCTGCTCCCGACGCTGCGCCCGTGGTGGCGGCCCCCGTGCCGTCGGCACTCGTCGCCGCGCCCAAGCCCGCTCCCGTGGCAGTGGCGGCGGCGCCCGTCCCCGCGGTCGCGGCGCCGGAGCCCGTGATCCAGCCCGCGCCCGTGCCAACGCCCGTGCCCGTGGTGGCGGCCCCGGTGCCCGCCCCCGCTCCGTCCCCATCCGCGCCGGCGCCGCCGGACGTGGAGGGCACCTGGCGCGGCAAGGCGAACGGCCAGCCGCTCTCGCTGAAGTTCCTCTCGCAACGCGCCACTGCGGTGACCGCGCAGGTGACTCTGACGTCCGGCCCGAGCGCCACGCGCGTGGTCACGCTGAAGGGCACGGTCGCGGCGGACGGCAGCCTCCTGCTCACCGGCAAGGACCAGGCCGGCGCCGAGTTCCGCTTCACGGGCAGCGTGGCGGGCGGGAAGGCGACCGGAAAATATACGGTAAACGGCGGGAAGCCGGCGGACTGGACCGCCGCGCCCTAGCGCTTTCGCGCTGAGTCGTCGCGCACGGGTCGCCGGTGCGGAAGCGGGTCATGTGGCCGCAAGGGTGAACCTGCAGCCGTCCCGCCAGCGGTCGCACCCGAGGGCGGCCCGGCCGCGCATGATCCGGCCGTCCCCGCACGCGGGGCACCGGTCGCCGACGCCGAGCGGCGGCGGGAGCGCCGCGACCTTCGGTGGGGGGTCCTTGGGCTTCCTCCTGCTCTTCGCGGCCGCGGCGGGTTCACGCGGGACAGGGGCGGCCGGGTCCTCCCACGGCGGGAACCACAGCACGACCTTCCTCTGCTCCGGGTTCCACTCGAGGCCCGCCGAGAACTCGGTGCCCTTCTTGCTCTTGAAGCCTTTGACCGCCGCGGTCTTCCCCTCTGTCGCGAGCTGCTTGACCATGCGCTCGCTGATCGGGCGCTTCGCGATGGCGGACGGCACGTCGAATCCGCAGCCGGCGTCGCAGCCCCACCCGCGCCCGCGGGCCCGCACGGGCTGGCCGCACCCGGGGCACGCAGCGACCACGGGTCCCTGACCCGCTTCGCGTGCCGGCGCGGGAGCCGCGGCGATCGCGGCCACGATCCGCTGGACATGCTCGCGGACGTCCGCCATGAAGGCGTCGCGGTCTCCGCGGCCCTCCGCCACGTCCGTGAGGCGCCCCTCCCACCGGCCGGTGAGCTCGGCGCTCTTCATCTCGTCGACCGGAACGGCGTCGATGACCGCGCAGCCCCGTGGCGTCGCGAGGATCTCCTTGCCCGTGCGCTCGACGTACCGCCGCTGCACCAGGACCTCCAGGATCGACGCGCGCGTGGCCGGCGTCCCCAGACCGCACCCACGGAGCTGGCGTTGGAGCTCGTCGTCGTCGAGGCCACGGCCAGCGGTCTCCATGGCCCGGAGCAGCGTGGCGTCGTTGTGAGGGCGCGGCGGGCGGGTCTGGCCCTCCCGCACCTCCGGCTCCGGCGCAGTAGCGGGATCGCCGACGTCTACCGGCGGGAGCTCGAGATCCCGGCTCCCCCCCGGCGGATCGATGGCGCGCCACCCATCCTGCCGGCACACGCGTCCGCGCGCCCGGAACATCAGGGGCGACGGCGCATCCAGCGGGGTCTCCGGGACGACCTCCACGACCAGCGTGGTGGCGTCGAACAGCGCATCCTCTCCGAGCGCCGCGAGCAGGCGCCGCGCCACCAGGTCGAAGATCCGCTTCTCCTCTACGCTGAGGCTGTCCGAGCTCGGTGTCTTGCCCGTTGGGAGGATGGCGTGGTGGTCGCCGACCTCCGCCGCGTTCACGACGCGCCGCCCCGGGTGGATGGGCCCAGCGAGCAGGGCGTCCGCGGCCGCCTGGTACGGAGGCACGGGCTGGAGGCCCGCCACGACGTCCCGCAACCCGGGGACCTGGTCGGGTGTGAGATAACGGGCGTCTGTCCTGGGGTAAGTGATGAGCTTGTGCCGCTCGTACAGCGCCTGGGCGACCTCCAGCGTGCGGGGCGCGGACATGCCGTACCGCTGGTTGGCCCGCCGCTGCAGGCTCGTGAGATCGTAAAGTAGCGGCGGCTTTTCGACGACCCGGCGCCGATCCGCGAGCGACACCCGGCCCTGACGCCCCCGCGCGGCCGCCGCGATGGACTCCGCCAGCTCCTTCGTGGCGATGCGCTCGGCCACGGGGGCGACGTCCTCGCCTTCCACCGGGCCATCCGGCGCCTTTTGAGGCATCCCGGCGTCCGACGCAGGGTGCCGGCGACCGGTAGTCGGAGCGAAATACGTCGCGTCCCACCTGCCCGGCCGCTCCGGCGCGCCCGAGTGGAACGTGCCTTTCACCGTCCAGTAGGTCTCCGGTACGAACGCCGCGATCTCGCGATCCCGCGCCACGATCATGGCCAGCGTGGGCGTCTGCACGCGGCCGACCGACATCACGCCCTCCCCGCCGGCGAGGCAGGTCAGCGCGCGTGTGGCGTTCATCCCCACGAGCCAGTCGGCCTCCGCCCGGGATCGCGCGGCGTCTCCCAGCCGATCCGTGAGCGCGCCCGGCTGCAGGCGCCGCCACCCGTCCAGGATCGCCTCGTCCGTGAGTGACGAGATCCACAGCCGCGAAACCGGCTTCTTGCACCCGGCGAGCTCCACGAGCCAGCGGAAGATCAGCTCCCCTTCCCGCCCGGCGTCGCACGCGTTGACCACGGAGTCGATGGCCGGGTCCCGCAGCAGCTTCTTGAGCACCGCGAGCTGATCCGCGGCGTCCTTCCTGGGCCGGATCTCGAACTGCTCAGGGAGCATGGGCAGCAGGTCGAGCGACCACCGCTTCCACTCGGGGCGGTAGAAGTCCGGCTCCTGGAGCTCCGCCATATGGCCGATGGCCCAGGTGATCCGGAGCCCGTTGCCCTCGAAGTACCCGTCGCGCTTGTTCGTCACGCCGAGCACGCGCGCGAGATCCCGGCCCACGGATGGCTTTTCGGCGACGACGACCCGCATGCCCCTCCCCTAACGCGACCGATCCGGCATGGCGGACATCCGTTGTCCGCCCTGCAGTTACCTCGCCCCGAGCGCCGCGTTACGCGGAGGCGGGCACGCTGCGGGTGGACCGCCGGATCGAGCCGGCGCCTCCTGAGATCACACCGCGACACCTGATCCGGTTCGCACCGGCGGAGGGAACGCGTGCCCCGAGAGGATCCACCCATGTCCGAGACCTACGATCGCCGCATCACCATCGGTGAGCTGGGCGTCCCCTGCCGCGAGATCCGGCTCACCAACGGCGAGATCCTGCGCCGGTACGACGTCGGCGGCCCGGAGCCGCTGCCCGGCGGCGGCCTCCCGCTCATCCGCGCGCCGTGGGTCGCCGCCCGCGCCAGCGACAAGACGCCGACCCAGCTCTGGTACGCGAAGAACGGGGTCGTGACGCCGGAGATGCAGTTCTGCGCCATCCGGGAGAACGTGGACGTGTCCGTTGTCCTGGAAGAGGTCGCGGCCGGCCGCGCCGTCATCCCGGCGAACAAGCGCCACCTCGAGCTCGAGCCCATGATCATCGGCAGCCGCTTCCGCTGCAAGGTGAACGCGAACATCGGAAACAGCCGGGTCAAGGCCTCCCTCGCGGATGAGGTGGAGAAGCTCACCTGGTCCGTCAAGTGGGGCGCCGACACGCTCATGGACCTCTCGACCGGCCCCGACATCCCGGGCACGCGCGAGGCGATCATGCGCAACAGCTCCATCCCCATCGGCACCGTCCCCATCTACGAGGCGTTGGAGCGCGTGGATGGCCGGGTGGAGAAGCTGAACATCGACCTGTACCTCGACATCCTGCGCGAGCAGGCGGAGCAGGGCGTCGACTACTTCACGATCCACGCCGGCGTCCGCCTCGCCCACGTCCCCCTCACCGCGAAGCGCGTCACGGGCATCGTCAGCCGCGGCGGCTCGATCCTCGCGAAATGGTGCCTGTACCACCACAAGGAGAACTTCCTCTACACGCACTTCGATCGGATCTCCGAAGTGCTGGCCGAGTACGACGTCACCTACTCGCTGGGAGACGGCCTGCGCCCGGGATCGATCGCGGACGCGAACGACGCGGCGCAGCTCGCCGAGCTCCGCACCCTGGGCGAGCTCGTGCAGGTCGCCAAGGCCGCCAACGTCCAGACGATGGTGGAGGGCCCCGGCCACGTCCCGCTCCACCTCGTGAAAGAGAATATGGACCTCGAGAATGACTGGTGCGACCGCGCGCCGTTCTACACCCTCGGGCCGCTGGTAACGGACGTCTCGCCCGGCTACGACCACCTCGCTTCCGCCATCGGGGCCGCCGTGATCGGCAGCCACGGCTGCGCCATGCTGTGCTACGTCACGCCGAAGGAGCACCTCGGCCTCCCGAACAAGGAGGACGTGAAGCAGGGGCTCATCGCCTACCGGATCGCGGCGCACGTCGCCGACATCTCCAAGGGCATCCCCGGCGCCCGCGACTGGGACGACGCCCTGTCGCGCGCCCGCTTCGCCTTCCGCTGGGAGGACCAGTTCGCCCTCGCGATCGACCCTGAGACCGCGCGGAGCTACCACGACGCCACGCTGCCCGCCCCGGGCGCCAAGGTCGCGCACTTCTGCAGCATGTGCGGGCCGCGGTTCTGCTCGATGCAGATCACGAACGAGGTGCGGGAGCTCGCCGAGCAGGGCCTCGCTGCGAAGAGCGAGGAGTTCGCTGCGCAGGGCGGGGAGATCTACCAGCCCGCGAAGTAGATCTGGGAGATCCTCTCCGGTCTGCGATCAGAGGCTCCGGTCCGTGCGCTCGTGCAGGGGCACCCTACAGGATCGCTCCGTGATCCTGCAGCTCCACGAACCTCTGGTTCGCCACCCTCAACCTCCGCGCGAGCGCCCGCGCCAGCATCCGGTGGAACTGCACCGCCGCCGGATCCCCCGACTCGGTCCAGCGCCAGAAGGTCGCGTGGTCCAGCCGCGCCAGCCTGCACGGCGTCACGGCCACCAGCGCCAGCGGCTCCGAAACATCCAGGAGCAGGCTCAGATCCCCGAACATCGAGCCCGGCCCAACCATACCGAGCTCCACCACGGCGCCATCCTTGCGCTGGTACGTCGCCTGGATCTCCCCGTCGAGGAGCAGCCACGCGCTGTGGTCGCGCTCGCCGCGGAGCGCGTCGCCCGCCGCGCGCTCCACCGCGTCGAGCCGGGTCGCGAGCGAGTCGAGGTCCCCGTCCGAGAAGCTGTCGAACCAGCCGCCCACCACGGACCGGGTCCCCCGCGCCGAGAACTGCCGGAGCGCTGCGCCGTCGAGCTTGATCCTGACGTCCGACATCAGCTCGCCCCCATCCACAGGGTGCGCAGGACCTCTGCCGTCCGCTCCTCCCCGGCGTTCGAGCCGGCGATCAGGCCGTCGGCGCTGCGCACGCGGCCCGCGAGGGTCTGCGTGAACGCGCGGAGCAGCACGCTCGCGAGCGTCGGATCCTCCCACTGGAGCTCCTCCAGCTCGGACGCCGACAAGCCGAGGCAGCTCCCCTGTTCCGTCGCCGCCGCGGTCGCCGAGCGCAGCCCGGGATCGATGAGCGCCATCTCGCCGAGGATCGCCCCCGGCCCCACGTCCGCGAGGTCGATCTCGCGGTCGCCGGCGCGCAGCGTGACCTTGACCCGCCCCTCGAGCACGACGAAGAGCGAGCTCCCGGGCTCGCCTTCCCGGAACAGGACGTCTCCGGGGAAGAAGCGGACCTTCCGGGAGCGCTGGAGCAGGCCCGAGATCGCCTCCGTGCTCCAGCCGGTGAACGCCGGCAGGGACCGGAGCACCTGACCGGCCGTCGACCCGACCGATAAGGGGCCCGTGGTGCCGGTCATTCCGGCTCTCTCAGCGCGACGACTGTGGTGCCGGCGACGAGGAGATCGCCGATCGCGACCGACACCGTGACGTCCGCGCGCTCGAGGACATGGCTGCCGGGCCGGAACACGAAGGTCGGGCAGCGCGGGTGCAGCGGCGTGGTCTGGATCGCGTCGCCCAGGATCTGGATCGAGCACTGGCGCCGGCCCGCGAGGGCCCGGTCGAGCGTGAAGCCCCCGGCCCGCGCGCGCGCCGCCCGGGGACCCGGGCACCAGCGGATATTCTCCTGTCCGCGCCGATCCGGGTACGCGAGGCCCGGGTGGTTCGGCTCGCGGCCGAGCTCCGCGGTCTGCCCCGAGACGACGCCGAGCCGCATCTCCGAGTCCGAGAGCAGCAGCCCGACGTAGCCGGAAGCGGCGTCCGTCCCGCGGTATTCCATCAGCCCGAACGGGGTGTGGATGTTCGCGCCCGCTCCGAGGTGGACCTCCTCCCCGCTCGCAAGGCTCCTGCCGTTCACGAGCACGCCCGGGGCGAGCGCCTGGATCCGCGCGCCCGCCGCCGACACTTCCACCCGGAGCAGCGCTCGGTCGGAGCGGTTCACCCACCTGCCGTCCGCCAGCAGGTCGTAGAAATAGCTCGACACGACGTCCGACAGCGGGACGGACGGGAGGGCGAGCCCGCACATCACCAGCTCGAGATCAGCCTGCAAGCCGACATCGAGCACGATCGTGTCCGACCCGTGGGAGCGCGAGACGACCTTCACGGCGTCTTCGATCGCGAGCTCCAGCGCCTCTGGCGCGCCGATGACGATGCCGCGGCCGGAGTCCGTCCAGGCGTTCCGGTCCTCCGAGGCGATGTTGTAGGCCGCGAGCCACAAGCTGGCCGGGTTGAGGACCGGGAGCGCGTCCACGACCTCCATGAGCGGGGCGGAGCCGGGGACGAAGCCCTCCAGCAACACCACGGGGTCGGGCGGCAGGAGCGGGGGACGCATGCCGCGCTTGATCCGGACCAGGTTCCCGACCTTGACCGCGTGCTGCAGGCCGTCCGGAAGCCAGCACCGGTTCCGGGGGACCGCGCGATAGATCTCCTTCTCCCCGGGCAAACCCTTGAGCTGGAACCGGCCCACGCTCTCCCACGGGGTCTCGGCGGCGTTCATGCACACGCGCGTGCCGGGGCCGAACCAGATCTCGCCGGCAGGCGTCTTGCTCAGGATCCGCGACGCGAGGTTCACGGCCTCCCCGAACGCGTCGCCCTCGATCTCCTCGACGTCGCCCGTGGTCATGGCCAGGCGGATGCTGACGTTCGGTGTGTTCCCCACGACCTCCTGGATGTCGAGGGACGCGCGCAGGGCGTCCGTGGCCGCCGCGAACAAGCACATGAACGAGTCGCCCAGGTTCTTGACGATCCGCCCACCGTTGCGCTCGACCAAAGGCGTGACGAGCTCTTCGTGCTCGCGCAGGATCCGATGCAGGCCCTCGCGGTCCGTCCGCGAGACCTTGGCCGTGTAGTTCGCGAGGTCTGTGAAGACCACGGTCCGGGTTGCCGTCCCCAACGCGTTTCTCCCCTGCGCGAAGGCTGCCCGGGCCCCGCGACCGAGAGGATACCCCATCCCGGCCGCCCGCGTCGACCGTGCCGGGAAAGAAGGTTACCTCGGCGCCTGTTGGAGCCCGATCGGGATGGCGCACGAGCCGACGACGCGCGCAGCCCACCCGGCCGCGCTCTCCGTCAACATCAACAAGTACGCGTTGCTCCGCAACTCTCGCGGGCAGGAGCAGCCGCGCCTCACGGACGCCATCGATCTGTGCCTGGGCGCGGGCGCGCACGGGATCACTGTGCACCCGCGGCTCGATCAGCGCCACATCCGGCTGGATGACCTGCCGGTGGTGGACGCGTGGCTCCGCGACCGCTGGCCGGGGGTCGAGCTGAACGTCGAGTGCCAGGACGATCCGGACTTGATCCGCCGCGTCATCGAGCTGCATCCTGCGCAGTGCACGCTCGTGCCGGTCACCCCGGGCGAGGTCACTTCGGACCACGGGTGGCGGATGCCGGGGGACGTGGCCCGGCTGCGTCCCGTCGTCGCCGCGTTGCAGGCCGAGGGGATCCGTACCAGCCTCTTCGCGGACTGCGACCCCGAGCCCGTCGCGCGGTTCGCCGAGACAGGGGCCGACCGGCTCGAGCTGTACACGGGACCGTACGCGTGGGCGTGGGGTTCGGCCGATCAGGCGCGGGAGACCCACCGGATCTGGCGTACGGCAGAGGCCGCGGTCGGCGCGGGCTTCACGTTGAACGCCGGGCACGACCTGGACCGCCACAACCTCGCCGGGCTCCTCGGGCTCCCCGGCCTGGTCGAGGTGAGCATCGGCCACGCGCAGATCTGCCGCGCGCTGGAGATCGGGACGACCGCTTCGGTGCGGGAGCTGCTCGCTGCCCTGGGTTGGTGAGAGCTAGCCGCCGAAGAGGATCTTGCAGTCGCCGAGCACCAGCTCCGGGTGCGTACCCGCGACCACGCCCTCGTTGTACTCGAGCACCAGGACGCCGCTCGCGTCGAGGATCCGCGTCACGCGGCTCGGGCGCGACTGGGTCGGCCCCGAGACGGCGCCGTAGTACTCGGCGAGCTCGCGCTCACCGTCGGTCCACAAGTCGAACTCGAAGGACTCTTCCGCCGCCCACTCGGCGTTCACGGTCGGGGTGTCGAAGCCGACGGCCACGATGGTCACGCCGAGGGCGTCGAAGTCGCTCTGGAGGTCGCGGTACCCGCAACCCTCGATCGTTCAACCACCGGTCCCCGCGGCCGGGTAGAACCACATGACCGTCGGGTGCCCGAGGAGATCGGCTTTCGACCGGAGCTCCACGTCCTGGTTCACCACGTCCGTGAAGTCGATGGCCGCGAGCGCCACGGCCGGCACGGTGCCGTGGAGCTCGAACGGGCCGGTATCCGGCGCGCCGTCCGTCTCCGACGTTTCTGAGCCGCCGCTGGACGTATCCGCGCCGCCCGGGAGCGTGTCCGTGGCGACGAGATCGGTATCCTCCAGGTCGTCCGCTGGTTTACCGCAGGCCACGAGGAGCCCGAGCGTCATGGTGAGGAGCCGCATGAACTCTCCAGGCCACGAACGTAAATCGACGGAGTCGATGGGACCACCCTGTGTCAGAGCACGCGATAGATGTCGACCTTCAGGTACCGCCCCTCCGGGAACCACGTGGCGGCCGGGAAGTCCGCAGCCTGGCCCAGGCTCGCCAGGAGCTGAGCCGGGCGGCCGGCTCGCTCGAGGCCATCCTGCACCAGCCCCCGGAACTCGCGCGGGGAGACCTCGCCCTGGTTAGAGCATAGGATCAACCAACCGTCTGGCGCGCAGACGCGGGCCGCCGCGGCGGCGAGGCGCGGCCAGTCCTTCTTCGCCGACCACACCCCCTGCGGCCCCCGCGAGAACGACGGGGGATCGACGATGATCCGGTCGAAGGTCTGACCGGTGCGCCGGTAGCGGTCGAGCGCCTTGAACACATCCTCCGCCAGGAACTCGGAGTTTTCAGGATCGAGACCGTTGATCCGGAAGTTCGACTCCGCCCGCTCGAGGCTCCGGCCCGACAGGTCGACGCTGACGACGTCCGACGCCCCGGCGAGCGCCGCCGCGAGTCCGAAGACCCCGGTGAACGCGAACAGGTTGAGCACGGACGTGCCGCCCCAGCTCGGCTCGAGCCACGCCCGCACGTCACGCATGTCGCAGTACAAGCCGACATCCGGCGCTTCCAGCGGCGAGACGTCCACGAGCATCCCGCGCTCGCGCACCCGCACGTCGCTCGTGGGCGGGTGGCCCCAGTAGACGCCGGGCTCGGGCTTCGCCTCGCTGAAGTCCCTCTCGTCCCGGGGATCCTGGCGCCAGCAGGTGACGATTCCGCGCGGCTGCTTGTGCAGGCGCAGCCAGTCGACGATGAGCTCGAGGAGCGGCGCCGCGGCCGGCGTGTCGAGCGCGATGACCGCGAAGTACCCCCACCAGTCCACGCGGATCCCGGGCAGACCGTCGTTCTCGCCGTTCACCAGGCGATACGCCGACGTCTCGCCGGGGAGGATCCGATCGCGGAGGGCGGACGCGCGCTCCATCACGCCGTCCAGCCACTCACCGTCGAGCTCGCCCTCGTCCTTCCGGTAGATCCGCGCGGCTAGCCACCCGGAGTCGGCGATGCCGGTGCCCAGGAGCTCGCCCGTCTCCGAGCGGATGACCACGGTGTCGCCCGGGGCCGGCTGCCCGGAGACGACCTCCTTCGGGTACACCCAGGGGAAGCCCTTCTTCAGCCACTTCGTGGAGTAGGTGTTCACCCGCATCTCGCCGGGCTCGCCCCGGCCGCGCCGGGTCGTACGATCTCGCATCTTCAGTCCTCCAGCCCGAGCGCGCCGGGCACACCGCCCGCCTCCACCCAGGCGCCGTCCATCCACGCCACCGCGACCCCCGCGGCATCCGCCACCAGGGTCTCGAGCAGCTCGCCGTCCGCCGCGTACACCACGCCGAGGGGGTCCCCGCGGTCGAAGCGCCCGCCCGGCGACACGGCCGGAACGAACACACCGGCGTAGCGCGTCCGGGGCGCGTTCGCCCGCACCAGCGTGGGCCCGCTCCATGCGCGATGGTCGGGAGCCGGCGATACATGCCCCATCTCGGCGAGGATGCCGCGTACGGCCGCGACCGCGCGCGCGACGCTCACCGGATCGACCGAGCGCCGCGGGCCGACCTCCAGCGTGATCGCCGCGCAGCGCAGCGTGTTGTACGCAGCGCCGGCGAGCGACCGGTCCAGCCGGCACCGCATGTAAATCTCCGGCGGATAGTCTAGGATCACCGCCAGCCCCGACGCGCGCGCCAGCCCCTCGAGGCGCCGCTCCCAGGCCGGCTCGGGCCGCCACCCCACCGCCCGGTCGAGCAGCGCGTACGGGATCGCCGACGGGCTGTCCGCGTGCAGGTCGAGGACCAGATCCGGCTGACGCCCCGCCAGATCGTCGAACACCACCGCGCAGTGCCGGGCGGACGGCGGGCCGAGCGCGTCGCCCGGGAAGTGCCGGTTCAGATCGCCGTGATCCTCGGGGAACAGCCGGGTGCGCCCCGCCAGGCCGCCCGGGTTGAGCACGGGGTAGAGCACGACACGGCCGGCCCGGAGCGCCGTCGGCAGCCAGCGATCGAGGGCGAGCGCCGCCGCGAACCCCACAGCCTCGTCCCCGTGGACGACCGCGGCCACCACGGTGGTGGGCCCGCTGCCTGCGGAGTGGACGAGGACCGGGATCTCCGGCCCACGCGCGGTCGCCCGGATCCGCTCGACCGTGTGGGCAGGTCTCGGCAAGAGCGCGCCTCCTTCGTGGCGTGTATTCCGCC
>CAMCWU010000071.1 GCA_945882675.1 Klebsiella pneumoniae
CCGATCGCCCAGCCGTTGGTGCCGTCGAAGCCCTCCGGCCACCAGCCGTCGAGGATCGACAGGTTCAAGCACCCGTTCAGGATGGCCTTCTGGCCGGACGTGCCGGACGCCTCCTGCGGGCGGCGCGGGTTGTTGACCCACACGTCGCAGCCGGACGTCAGCAGGCGGCCGACCTCGAGGTCGTAGTCCTCCACGAACACGACGCGGTCGCGGAACTCCGCGGACTCGCTCCACTTCACGACGGTCGACAGGATGGCCTTGCCGGCGTCGTCCTTCGGGTGGGCCTTGCCGGCGAAGACGAGCTGGCCCCCGCGCGGGCCCGTCAGCAGGGCATGGAGCCGATCGGCGTGGTCGAAGAGCATATTCCCGCGCTTGTACGGCGCGAACCGGCGGGCGAAGCCGAATGTGAGCGCGGTCGGGTCGAGGTCGCGGCCGGTGCGCTCCGCGATGAAGGCGACGAGGCGGGCGCGCAGGCTGGACCGCAGCGCCTGGATGTCGGCGTCCGAGGCGTCTTCGATCGGGGCCCAGGTGGCGTCGTCCCACACGGCGTCGCGCCAGGCAGGGACGACGCGGTCGAACAGCTCGCGGGTCGGCGGGGCAGCGAAGAACGTGGGGTGGACGCCGTTCGTCACGTGGCCGATCGGCACGTCGGCGACGGAGAGGTCCGGCCACAGCGCCGCCCACATGGCCTGGCTGACTTCTCCGTGGAGCTTGCTGACGCCGTTCGCGGCGCTCGACCCGCGCAGGGCGAGCACGGTCATCGTCAGGTGCTCTTCGGCGTCGCCCGGGTGCACGCGCCCCAGGTCCAGCAGCCCGGTCACGTCGAAGCCCAGCTTCTTCGCCCACGGTCCGATGAGCTCGCTGGTCAGCGTGGGGTCGAAGCGGTCGTGGCCCGCGGGCACCGGCGTGTGCGTGGTGAACACGACGTGCTCCCGCACGGCGGCGAGGGCGGCCTGGCTCGTCGCGCCAGCGGCCATGCGCCCGGACATCAACTCGAGGATCAGGAAGGCGCAATGCCCCTCGTTGAGGTGCCAACAGTCCACGTCGAGCCCGACCGCGGCGAGCGCGCGCGGCGCTCCCAGGCCGATCAGCAGCTCCTGACGCATCCGCATGCGGTTGTCGCCGCCGTACAGGTGCGCGGTGATCCCACGGTTCTCGGGCGTGTTCTCCTCGATGTCGGCGTCGAGCAGGTAGAGCTGGACCCGGCCGACGTCGAGCCGCCAGATCCGCGCCTTCACGGCCTCGTTCGCGATGGGCACCGTGATCGTGAGCCACGCGCCCGCGTGGTCCTGGCACGGCCGCAGGGGGAGGCGCGCCCAGTGGTTGCGGGGGTACGCGGCCACCTGTCGCCCGTCCTCGAGGATCTGGCGGAAGTAGCCCTCGTGGTACAGGAGACCGACGCCGACCAGCGGCAGACCAAGGTCCGACGCCGAGCGCAGATGGTCCCCCGCGAGCACGCCGAGGCCGCCCGAGTACTGCTTGATCGACTCGTGGAGGCCGAACTCCATGGAGAGGTAGGCGACGCGCTTCGCTGCGAGGTCCGGGAGCTCCGTGCCGGTCCAGGTGGGCGCGCGGAGGTAGGCGTCGAACCGTTCGGAGACGGCGTTCATCCGGCCGAGGAACTCTCCGTCGGCCTCGAGCTCCGCCCAGCGGGAGTCCCCGACGTCCTGCAGGAGCGCGACGGGGTTGTGCCGCACGCGTTTCCAGCGGAAGGGGTCGATCGAGGCGAACAACTCCGTGGCGTCCGTGTCCCAGCTCCACCACAGGTTCCAGGCGAGGGTCTCGAGCGCGGCGAGGGACGAGGGGACCATGCGGGGAGGTGCTCCGAGGGAGGGGGCATGCTAACCCGCGCGCAACCCGACCGGGATACGGGATCTGTCTCCCGCGGAGCCATCGCATGGACCCGATCCGACCCGTCGACCCGACCTGGCAGGCCACCGTGATGGTCTGCTGCAACCAGCGACCAGAGGGGTCCGAGAAGGCCTCCTGCGGGCGCGAGCGCGGCGCGGAGCTGCGCGCCTGGATCAAGGCCAGGTCGCGGGAAGAGGGCCTCAAGGGCAGGGTCCTCGTCGCCGAGACGAGCTGCCTCGGCGTGTGCAGCCCGCTCGGCGTGATGGTGGTGGCCATGAGCGCGCGCGCCGGCCGCCGCGGCTGGGTCGTCCCACCGGACGCGGACCGCGAGGCCCTCTGGCAGGAGATCCGCGGCGTCGTCACCGAAGAGAGGCCGCTGTGATCCCGCGCCTGCCCGAGCGCATGGCCGCCATGGGCGCGAGCCCCTACAGCGCGCTCGCAGGCCGCGCCGCCGCTGCGCCCGGCGAGAAGTACCCGTTCCACGTGGGCGATTCGTGGATGGAGCCGCCGGTCGGCTGCCGGATGGGCGACCTGCGGACTTCGGACTGGCCCGGGCTGCACGCGTACACGGATGTCCGGGGTTGGCCGCGGCTGGTCGAGCGTCTCGCGGCGTGGACGAGCGACCGGTGGGGCGTGCCCGTCGCGCCCGACGAGATCCTGGTGACCGCCGGCGGCACCGGCGGCCTCGGCGCGCTGGCCGGGGCGACCCTCGATCCCGGCGACGAGGTGCTGATCCTCGCGCCCTATTGGCCGCTGATCGCGGGGATTGTGCGAAGCTTCCACGCGGTGCCGATCGCCGTGCCGTTCTGGGTCCCTGCCGCCGACTCGGCACCCGTGGTCGACGCAGAGACGGCGGTGGCGGCCGTGGACGTCCTGTGCACGCCGCGAACCCGCGTCCTGTACGTGAACAGCCCGCACAACCCGACCGGCGGGATCCTCCCCCGTGAGTGGATCGACGCCCTGGTGACGTGGGCCCGGGGCCGGGGACTGTGGATCTGGTCGGACGAGGTCTACGAGCGCCTGGGGTGGGCCGCGCCGCATGTGCCGATCCGGCCAATCGCCCCGGAGTGCACGATCTCGGTGCACTCCTTCAGCAAGAGCTTCGCGATGGCGGGGAACCGGTGCGGCTGGCTGGTCGGGCCGAGAGACGTGCTCGCGGCCGCCGCGAAGGTCGGGATCAACACGTACTATCACGCGCCCACGCCGGCGATGGTCGCTGGCTTCCGCGCGCTCGAGCTCGGCGATACGTTCGTGGACGCCGCGCGCGAGCAGTATCGGGACACGGCGCAGATGTGCGCGGAGATCCTCGGTGTGCCGGTGCCGCAGGGCGCGACGTTCCTGTTCCTGGACGTGGCGGACGCCGCGGAGCGCGCGGGCGGGCTGCCGGCGCTGCTCGAGCGGGCGGCGGACCAGGGGATCCTGGTGGCCCCGGGGCCGAGCTTCGGCCCGTACCCGCGCCACCTGCGCCTGTGCTTCACGGCCGCTCCGCCGGACGTCACCCGGCGCGGCATCGAGAAGCTGGCCGCGATCCTGGGTCGCTAGCTACAGTGGCGAACGCACGATCGCGAACGAGTACACCGCCGTGCCCTTCGTGCCGGTCGGCCACTGCACCTTGTACATGGCGTCGCCGTAGCAGCGCTTCAGCTCGTCGTCCCCCGACTCCTCGGCGCCGAACGTGCCGATCTTGCCGTCCGGGCCGATGGACCAGGCGAACCGGGTCGCGTCCGCGATCGTGGGATCGGCGGCGTAGCGCTCCTCGAAGCACTGCTTGATGAGGCCGCCCACGCTCTGGATCCCGGCGTTGATCTGGTCTTCCGAGAAGCCCGCGACCTTGTACATATGCTGGTACAGGCCGGTGACGAACTTCGGGCCGCCTTCGCGCTGGCTGCCGGTGAGCTTGCCGGTGGCGCCGTACGTGAACGCGCCCGGGACCTCCTGCGCGACGTGGGCGTCTCCCGTGCGGGCGACGAACGGGAGCGTGACCGCGTACCCGGTGCCCGTGGCCTTCACGACGGGCTTCGTCTCGGGGCGGACATAGTCGTACGCGAGCACCACGTCCGTCGTCCAATCCCCGACGAGCGCGAGGCGGCTCGCCGAGTCGCGCTTCTGCAGGTCCGGCGCGGCGGCGGGGAGCGCGTCCGCGACGGCGTACGGCTTCGCGTCCACCATGACGCCGAGGAGCTTGCAGCCGACGTTGCGCTGGGTCACCCCGAAGATCACGACCTCCGCGTTCACGCCGGAGACCTCCAGCTCCTCCTTGCAGTGGGCGGCCGGCGGGACCGGCTTCCCGTAGGCCGCGTTGATCGCTTCCGCGATCTGGGCCGGCGTCACGGGGAGCGGACCCTGCGGGACCGGCGGCTTCACGGGCCCCGGCGCGGGCGGCGCCGCCATTTGGGGGTCGTCCAGGGGATCTGCAGGCGCGGCCGGCGCAGCCGGATCGGCAGGCGCAGGCGCGGGCGTCGACGACTCCGGGAGGTCGGCCTCCGGCAGGTCGTCGGACGGATCCGCGGCGAGGGCGGCGAGGGTGGCGAACAGCAGCATGGGCTCCCCTTCTCGGACGGCGCGTCGGGCACCGGTGGCACCGTCTAACGCAGAATCCGGGTCCGTGAACCCGTCGCGCCCGTCGTCGATTCCGTCAGAGGCGGCGGTGGCTCGCGATCGGCATGGAACGCCGCACGGCAGCCACCCGGTCGAGATCGATCTCCGCGAGCGCGATGCCCGGACCGTCGGATGCCCGCGCGATCACATGCCCCCATGGGTCCACGATCATAGAGTGACCGTGGCTCTGGCGCAGCCCCTGATCGTCGTGCCGGCCGGTCTGGCCGGGCGCGAGCACATAGCACTGCGTCTCGATCGCCCGCGCGCGCATCAGCGGCTCCCAGTGGTCCTTACCTGTTGTCGCCGTGAACGCGGCGGGGATGGTCAGGATCTGCGCGCCGCGCTCCACCATCGTCCGGTACAGCTCCGGGAACCGCAGGTCGTAGCACACGGACAGGCCGATCGCCCCGAGCGGGCTCTCCGCGACGACCACGTCCGTGCCGGGGACGACCGTGGCGCTCTCCTGGAAACGGACGTCGTCGCTGACGTCCACGTCGAACAGGTGGATCTTGCGGTACGCCGCGAGCAACGCGCCGTCCCGGCCGAGGAGCACGCTGGTGTTGAAGCACCGCGACGGCTCGTCGGACCGCTCGTTGTACGAGCCCACGAGGAGCGTGATCCCGAGCTCGGCCGCGAGCGCCCCGAACCGCCGGATCGTCCGACCGTCCGTGGGCTCCGCGCGCCGGACCTTGTCCGCGTGCGGGCCCAGGAAGTTCGTGTTCTCGGGCGTGGCGATCAGCGTCGCGCCGTACCCGGCCGCCCGGCGGATGAGGGTCTCCGCCTGATCGAGGTTGCGGGCCTCGTCCGACGTGGAAGAGAGCTGGACGACCGCGGCGAGGAACATGGTCACTCCGTGGCGACGGGGGCAGGGGGCGCGACGATCGCGTCGACGCGGAGGAGCGCGAACGCGCCGAGGAGGACGCCGAACCAGAGCGTGGCCAGGCGGATCAGCAAGCTCGTGGCGATCCCCTGGGCCTCCGTGGCGCCCGCGATGTTCTGGACGAGCCCCCCGAGCAGCGCGTCGCTGATCCCGAGTCCACCGGGCGAAGGACCGCCCGCCACCGTGCTGAACGCGTACAGGAACGTGGCGGCGTCGATCGTCGTATGGACGCCCGCGCCGCGCAGGACCATCCAGTACCCCACGCACTCGGCGAACCAGGCGACGAGGCTCGCCACCACCGTCACGAGCAAGGGCACCGGCGCCACGCAGGTGCGCATGGCCATGTACATGGGCTCGAGCCGATCCACGAGGGGCACCCCGATCACGGGGATCAACCGCATTCCCCCGAGGACGGCCATGGCGAGCGGCTTGACCGCGACGACCACCATGCCCGCGGCGATGATGGCGATGGTGGTGACGAGCGCCCGCGTACCCTCGGCGTAGAACGTGGACACGCCGACCGCGGCGAGGGCGACGACGGCGATCCCGTCCGTGACCCGCTCGGTGATGAGGGCCGGCAGCGTTCGCTCGAGCGGCGCGCCTGTCGCGACCTTCACGAGGTACGGCTTCACGACCTCTCCCGCCTTCGCTGGGCTGATCACCATGGCGAGGCCCGAGCCGAAGATCCACATGTCCTGTACGAGCGGCAGCCGGATACCGAGCCGCCCCAGCAGGTAGTGCCACTTGAAGAACCGGAGGCCGTAGTTCACCAGCGTCAGCAGCAGCACGGGGACATACCAGCCCCACTGAAAGTGGCGGAGCTCCGCCGCGGTATCCCGAAGCCCCGTCCACACGGCCCACGCGAGCCACCCGAGCGACGCGACCGCCACGGCGACCGCGACCCACTTCCGGAAGCGTGAGAGTGCGTCTGTGGCCTGGACGGGCGCGTCTTGCATGGGATCCCCGGGTTGCGCACGTATCGCGTCGGTGGCGCCGAGGGCTGGCGGAAGCGCGCGGATGGGCTAGACTCCCGACCCGGGGGCAGCGATGCCGAGCTGGTCCGTATCCGCGCGCGGGATTCCGCCGATCCAGGTGGCGGCGCCGAACTGGATCGCTGCGCTGGGAGTGGGCCTCGAAGGCCTGGGCCAGGCGTCGAGCATCCAGCGGCTCGCCTGCGAGATGCTCCCGAACGGCACGGTCATCGCCCGCGACATCGCCACCGGCACGGGCTTCGTGATCCAGCCCCTGCTCGACGACGACGACCTCGTGGTCGACGAGTTCCCGACGATCGCGGAAGAGGATATGCTCGAGCTCACGAGCGAGCGCACCGCCGAGCGGTCGCGGTTCGAGCCCATCCACCTGGCCGAGACACCGCTAGTGGCTTGCCAGGTCGCCCTGTTGCTCGCCAAGGATCTCGTGCCCGCGGAGAGCGGGGCCGTGATCCTCGAGGACAAGGGGTGGCTCCGATTCGTGGCCGTCGCCGGCCCGCACGCGCGGCGCCTGGCGAGCGTGCGGCTGCCGCAGGGCAGCGGGATCGCCGGCTTCGCGATGAAGAACCGCCGAACGCTCGTGCTGGCGGAAGCGCACGAGGACCCCCGGCACTGCGGCGAGATCGACGCGCTCACGGGCTACGTCACGCGCGACATCGCGGTCGTCCCGCTGGTGGACGGCGACGTGTGCATCGGGGTGGTCGAGCTCATGAACCTGCGCGAAGGGCACCGGTTCTCGACATCAGAGGTGGATGCGCTGCAGTCCGTCGCGAAGGCACTCGCGGCGCGGCTCGCGCGCGGCTGATCCGCGTTATCTTCGGATGATGCGGATCGCCGGAATCCTGCTCCTGTCCGTGTCGTGTGGCGGTCGCCATGCGACTGTCGCTGCGCTCCCCGACGACGCCCCGGTGTCGCCGAAGTCCGCGCCGCTGGCGTCACCCGCCGATTTCGCCGCGATCTCAGATGACGCCGAGCGGTCGCGCGCCCTGTACGCCGAGATGTCGAAGGTCATCTTCCACCCGCGCTGCCTGAACTGCCACCCGCCGGACGACTCGCCGCGGCAGCGCGCCGACATGCGGCTGCACGAACCGCCGGTGGTCCGCGGCCCCGACGACCACGGCGTCCCCGGGCTCGAATGCACGTCCTGTCACCAGGACCACAACGTCGAGCTCGCCCGCGTGCCGGGCGCGCCGCAGTGGGCGCTCGCGCCGATCGAGCTGGGGTGGATCGGCCGGACGCCGGGGGATGTGTGCGAGCGGATCAAGGATCCCGCGCGAAACGGCGGGAAGACCCTCGCGGAGCTGTCCCACCACCTGGGGAAGGACGAGCTCGTCGGCTGGGGCTGGCATCCCGGCGCGGATCGGGAGCCCGCGCCCGGCACGCAGGAGGCGTTCGGTGCGCTCGTCGACGCCTGGATCGCCAGCGGAGCCGCGTGCCCACCCGCACAGACCCCGGAGACGCCGTGACCGTGAACGTGCGCGTGAACGGCGTCGACCACGTCGTGGACGCCGACCCCGAGATGCCGCTGCTGTGGGTGCTGCGCGACAAGCTCGGCCTGGTCGGCACCAAGTACGGGTGCGGGCAGGCGTATTGCGGTGCCTGCACCGTGCATCTGGACGGGAAGGTCGTGCGCTCCTGCGTCACGCCGATCTCGCGTGTGGGGGCCCAGGCGGTCACGACGATCGAGGGGCTCTCGCCGGACGGCGACCACCCGCTACAGCGCGCGTGGATCGAGCTCGGCGTTCCGCAATGCGGGTACTGTCAGGCCGGCCAGCTCATGACGGCGGCCGCGCTCCTGGCGGCCACGCCGGACCCCACGGACGACGAGATCGACCGCTCCATGGCCGGCAACGTATGCCGGTGCGGGACTTACGGTCGGATCAAGGCCGGGATCCACCAGGC
The DNA here is from genome assembly GCA_945882675.1 of Klebsiella pneumoniae. GTDB lineage: Bacteria > Myxococcota_A > UBA796 > UBA796 > CANLGQ01. The sequence goes on from CAMCWU010000071.1 coordinate 8,221, forward strand.
CGCCAAGGGGACGACGTGAGGGTCACGCGGCGGAGCTTCCTCGGCTGGCTCGGCTCGGCGTCGGCGGGCCTCGCGCTCGGGGTGGACGCATCGGCGGCAGATCCGTCGCCGGGGAGCACCGCCGGTCGCACGGACAACGATGGGAAGATCCTCGGTCCCGGCCCGTTCCTCCAGATCGGCGCGGACGGGGTGATCACGCTCGTCATCCACCGGTCGGAGATGGGCCAGGGGATCCGCAGCTCGATCCCGATCCTGGTGGCGGACGAGCTCGGAGCGGACCTCGCCGACATCCGGCTGGTCCAGGCCGACGGCGATCCGCGGTACGGGGACCAGAATACGGACGGTTCGACCTCGATCCGCAAGGGGTGGGAGGGCATCCGGCGCGTGGGCGCGACCGCGCGCGTGATGCTGGTGGCGGCGGCGGCGCAGCAGTGGGGCGTGCCAGCCGCGGGCCTTGTCGCGAAGATGTCGGTGGTCACCGACCCGGCCTCCGGGAAGTCGGCGACCTTCGGGGAGCTGGCGGAGCTCGCGAGCATGGGCGCGGTCCCGGTGGATGCCGACGTGCCGCTCCGGCCGGACAGCGAGCTCGAGCGCGTCGGCACCGACCAGCCGCTCCTGGACGCGCACGCGTACGTCACGGGCAAGGCGCTCTTCGGCGCGGACGTGCGCGTGCCCGGCATGCTCGTGGCCGTCATCGCCCGCCCCCCCGTGTTCGGCGGCCGCGCGGTCCGGTACGATCCTTCCCGGGCGCTCGCGATCCCGGGCGTGCGGCAGGTCATCGAGATCCCGCGGTTCTCTGGCGCCGCGCACTTCAAGCCCCTCGGGGGCGTGGCGGTCCTCGCGGACGACACGTGGACGGCGCTCCGTGGGCGCGACGCCCTCGTCATCGAGTGGGAAGACGGCGACAACGCGGAGTACGACACCGTCGCCTACAACGCGGAGCTCTCGCGGCTGGTGGGCGAGCCCGGCCGCGTGGTCCGGGAGACGGGAGACGCCGACAAGGGCATGGAAGCCGCCGCAAAGGTCGTGGATGGCGAGTACCACAACCCCCACCTGGTCCACCTGCCGATGGAGCCGCCCGTCGCGCTCGCGCGGGTGGACGGCAAGTCGGTCGAGATCTGGGCGCCGAGCCAGGATCCACAGGGCGCACGCAAGGCCGTCGCACAGGAGCTCGGCTGCAAGGAAGAGGACATCACGATCCACGTGACGTTCCTGGGCGGCGGCTTCGGACGCAAGTCGAAGGCCGACTTCATCGCGGAGGCCGCGGTGCTCGCGCGCGACGCAGGCGTCCCCGTCCGCGTGCAGTGGACGCGCGAGGACGAAGGTCGGCACGCCTACTACCACTCGACGTGCACGCAGCGCATCGAAGCCGGGCTCGACGCCGACGGCAAGGTGATCGCATGGCGGCACCGCGTCGCGTTCCCGTCCATCGCTTCGATCATGGTCACGTTGCCCGTCGGGCCCGTCGCGATGGAGCTCCAGCAGGGCCTCCTGGACCTGGCGCTCGACGTTCCAGCCGTCCGGATGGAGGTCCACCACATCCCCGCCCACGTCCGTATCGGCTGGATGCGCTCGGTGCACAACGTGAACACGGCGTTCTCCGTTCAGTCCTTCGTGGACGAGCTCGCCACCGCGACCGGGAAGGACCCGCGCACGATGCTGCTCGAGATCCTCGGCCCGGCGCGTGACGCCACGCAGGAGGAGCTCGGCAGCAAGAAGATGCCGAACTACGACGCGTCGATCGAGGAGCACCCGGTCGACGTCGCGCGCCTGCGCAACGTGATCGAGCGCGTCACGGCGAGCGCGGGCTGGGACGCCGCGCGGGCTTCAGGGCGCGCGGTGGGCCTCGCGGCGCACCGGAGCTTCCTCGCGTACGTCGCGGTCGTCGCGGCCGTCCGGAAGGGCGCCAACGGCCGGATCGACGTCGACGAGGTGTGGATCGCGGCGGACTGCGGGAAGATCGTGAACGCGGACCGCGTCCGCGCGCAGATGGAGGGCGCGGTCATCTTCGGCATGACGACCGCGCTATACGGCGAGATCACGGCGAAGGCGGGGCGGATCGAGCAGACGGGCTTCCGGGAGCACCGGATCGTGCGGATGCCGGAAGCCCCGATCATCCACGTGGATCTGGTGAGGAGCACCGAGCCGCCCGCGGGAGTGGGTGAGCCGGGGGTGCCGCCTGTGGCGCCGGCCATCGCGAACGCGTTCTTCGCGCTCACGGGGGTGCGTTCGCGGAGCCTGCCGCTCATGCGGGACGGGGTCTGGAGGTCGTAGAGCTTCTTCCTGCCCGGTCAAGCGTCACTCCCAGAGCCGCGCCACGCCCACCGCGATCACCGCCCCCAGCACGACCCACCGCAAGCCCGCCACTCCACGGCCCACGGCGGCCCCGAGCGCCCCCGCCACCGCCGTGTGCACCCCCAGGATCCACGGCTGCACCGCCGCGATCCCGACCACGGGGATGATCCACCATCGCCGCCCGCTCCCGAGCACGGCCGCCGCGATCACGGCCATCCAAGCGGTCTCCGGCGTCCCGCCCCTCGTCACCAGCGGCGACCACCACGCCACCGCGCGCGCCTCTGCGACCTCCACCACCCCGCGCCCCGACACCGCCGCCCACCAGGCGCCTCTCCGCGCCACTTCCACCACGACCCGCCGCCGCTCCTCCCCCAGGCCCCATTCCCCGTTCTCGTCGCCCGCAGCATTCCACAGGTTCGTCCCGGTGACGTCCCACTCCGGCCCCACGGTCACGAGCGTCGCGTGATACGCTGGCATTTCCGGGAGGTTCCCGTTGGACGCCTCGATGCGGCGGACGCCCGGCGGTAGCGCGGCCCGCAGGCCCACGCCCACCCGGAGCGTGTGGTCGCTCCCTGGCGTCGGATCTACCGGGATCCGCTCCGCGCGCAGCGCCCGCCCGTCCGCCACGATCACCAGCCCGGACGCCAGCTCCCGCGCGAGCGCCGCCCCGTCCCCACCGAGGGCGTTCGGCACCTCCGCCCGGTAGTCGAGGATCACCCCTTCGCCCTCGATCCGCAGGCGGAGCTCGTGCGCGACGAACCGGCCGCCGAACGGGTGGGCCGCCGCGAGGCCGGCGACCAGCCAGATCACGAGTCCAGCAGGCCGTACTTGTTGAGCTTATACCTCAACGTGTTGCGCTCGACGCCGAGGATCCGCCCCGCGACGTTCCGGTCCCCGCCAGCGCGCCGCAGGGCCTCCACCAGGATCTGCCGCTCGACATGCTCGAGGTGGTCGGACAGCGAGAACCCCGCCTCGAACGAGGGCACCGGCGCCGGCGCGGCCTCCGGCACCACGTCGAACTGGGCGGCTTCCCGGCCCATCACGACCATCCGCTCGGCAAGGTTGACGAGCTCGCGGATATTCCCGGGCCATGTGTGGCGCTGGAGCTGTTCGATCATGCGCGGATCGAGCTCCGGCTTCTGCCGGTGGTACCGGCGCGCGTGCTGGGCCATTGCGTGCTCGAACAGGGGGACGACGTCTTCGAGCCGGCGGCGGAGCGGCGGGATCTGCACTACGACCACGGCGAGCGAATAGTACAGCTCTGGACGGAGCTCTCCGGCCGCGATGCGCCGGCGCGCATCCGGCTCCGCGGTCGCGATGACGCGGACACCATCGGGCAGCGTGCGCAGGCCCCGGATGAGCGCGCGTTGGGCGTCGTCCGGCAGCTCGTCGACCGACGGGAGCACCACCGTGCCGTGCTCGGGCCAGGTGACGTCGTGTACGACCTCCATCAGCAGGATCGGCAGGTCCTGCCCGCCGAGCTCGTGCAGCGTCTGCGCGGTGAAGGTGCGGCCGGTGCCGACCTCGCCCTCGATCCACACGGGCGTGGGGACGTCCGCGACCTTGAGGAGCTGCTGATGCAGGCGAACGCCCGCGGGCGACACCGGCGCGAACCTCACGGGCGCCGACCCGGGCGCGACTGTATCCGCCCCACTGTCCGGACCGCGGAGGCGGAGCTGGTCGAGGCGGCTTAGGATCTGGTCGACCGGCACGGGCTTGGTGAGGAAGTCCCGGGCGCCCATCCGCATGGCTCGGACGGCGACCTCTACCGCTCCGAACGCCGTGAACACGATGACCTCCACCGGCGGGCGCATGGCGCGCGCGGCGTCGAGCACCGCGAGCCCGTCCACCGGCTCCATCTTCAGGTCGGTCAGCACGATGTCGTAGCCGCGCTGGCGGATCCGGTCGATCGCAGTCGCTCCGTCGTGCACCGCCTCGACGTCGTCCCCAGCCTTGTTCAGGATCCGGGCGAGCGCGTTCGCGGCGGGCTGGTTGTCATCCACCACCAGGATGCGCAACGGCCGTGTACTCACCGCTCTCTCCCGCGATCATGGGCAGCCGCAGCTCGAAGCGGGCGCCGCCGAGCTCGGAACGATGGTAATCCACATAACCCCCGTGCGCCTCCACCACCCCTCGAACGAGCGCGAGACCGAGCCCCGAGCCGGTCTTCTTGGTGGACACGTTGGTCTCGAAGATCGACCTGCCGAGGTCGGGGTCCACTCCCGGGCCGTTGTCGTCGCAGGCGAGGATGAGGAACGGGGGCTCCTCTCGCGCCGACAGCATCACCAGGCCGTCATCCCCTTCGAACGCCTGGATCGCGTTGAGGACCAGGTTCTCGAGAGAGCGCCCGATGAGCGCCGGATCGAGCATGACGGGCCGATAGCTGACCTCTCCGCGGACGATCTTCACGCCGCGGCGGCCCGCGTGCGCGCGCTGGAGCGAGACGACCTGATCGATGAGCGTCACCGCGCTGCGCCGGACCGTGTGAATCGTCAGCGTCGCGCCGCCGAGCCCGTCCCGCAGGACGCGCTGCACGACGGCGTCGAGCGCCCGGATCTCCGCGTGGATCGACGCCGCGAACAGCTCGCGCTCGCGCTGGTCCTCCTCACCCGCGATCAGGCTCGTGAGCAGCTCGAGGGTCTGCAGCGGGTTGCGGACCTCGTGCGCGACCATCCGCGCGAGGTCGTGGACGGTCCGCAGGCGCGCCCCGATGGCGTCCTCGCGGTCGTCCATGGCGCGGGCCGTGGCGTTCACGTGCGTCACGAGATCGTTCAGCTCCTTGAGCCGCGAACGCGGCAGGCTCACCCCGCGCTCCCCGTGCTCGATCCTGGATAATGCGTGCCCGACGTCCGATATCGGCTGGAGCA
>CAMCWU010000072.1 GCA_945882675.1 Klebsiella pneumoniae
CTGTTGTGCGCGATCCTCCTCGTCGACTGGCGGGGCACCGCAGACGGCGGGCTCACCCCGGGGGCGGTGGCGCCGCGGACCGTGCGCGCGCCGTTCGCGTTCACCTACCCCGACCAGATCGGCTGGCAGGACGCCCGGGATCGGGCGGAGGCCGACGCGCTCCCCGTGTGGATCCGCCGCACCGACCACGCGGACCGCCTGGTGGACCGCGTGGCGCAGGCGTTCGCGGTGGGGCGAGGCGGCGGGGACGCTGCGGCGGTCGGGGCGGCCCTGGGCGCCCACCTGCCGGACGACGTCGTCGCGGCGCTCACGGTGGGCGGCTGGTCCTCTGCGGACGAGACGCTCGCGGGCGATCTCCTGCGCCGGCTCCTCGAGCAGCCGATCGTGGCGGATCCGACTGCGCTCCCGTCGGGTCGGATCCAGGTGGTGCCCGTCGGGCCGGCCGGCGCTGGCCCGGGCGTGGAGACGGACGCGAGCGCGGTGCTCGATCTACCGGGTGCGCGGCGGTGGATCAGCATGGCGCTCCTCGAGTCCGCGGGCGGGTCGCGGGACACCGTCGCCGCGCTGTGCCGGGCCCTGGTAGAGGGGAACCTCGCCGCGGATGCCGAGCGGACGGACGCCCTCCGGCGCGCTGCCGCGACCCGCGTCCCGCTCCAGCTCGTGACCGCCCCGCGCGGCGCAACGCTCCTCCGCCAGGGGGATGTTCTCACGCCCGCCCAGATCCAGGCGTGGCGCGCGCTGCAGGATACGCGCGGCCAGCACCTGCCGGCCCTCGACGCCCTGTTCGTCGGGTTGTTCCTGCTGTTGCTGTACACGAGCCTCTACCAGTTCGGCAGCGCGTGGCTCACCGGCTTCCACACCACCACGCGCGACGTCACGGCGGCGGGCGCGCTGCTGGTCCTGGTGTCGGCCATGGCGCGGCTCGTGGTCGCGTCGAGCGAGGAGGTCGCGGCGTTCGTCGGTCATGAAGCGCAGGCGACATCGGTGTGGTTCGCGGTGCCGGTGGCGGGCGCGGTCATGCTGGTGCGGCTGCTCCTCGGGACCGCCTGGACCGTGGTGTTCTCGGTGGCCGCCGCGGTGTGCTGCGGCCTCGTCATGGAGATGCAGGCGTTGCCCGTGGTGTTCTTCCTCATCGTCGGGGTCGCCGCCGGCTCCCTGGTGGAGGGCACGCGCGAGCGGGCGTCCGTGGTCCGGGCCGGGTTCTCCGTCGGCTTGGTGGGCGCGGCTGCCGCGCTGGTGGTCCTCTTCGTCCAGCTCTTCGTCGTGGACGGCGACGCGAGCCTCGCCGCGACGATCCGTCCGGTGTGGTCGACCGGCTTCGCGTTCATCGGCGGGATCTCGTCCTCGTTCCTGGTCCTCGGCCTGATCCCGATCTTCGAGGGAGCTGGGTTCGTGACCGACTATCGGCTCATGGAGCTCGCGAACCTCAACCACCCGCTGCTCCGCCAGCTCATGCTGCGCGCGCCCGGCACCTACCACCACTCGGTGCTGGTCGGGACGCTCGCGGAGGCCGCATGCGAAGCCATCGGCGCCAACGCGCTCGAAGCCAAGGTGGCAGCGTACTTCCACGACATCGGCAAGTCGCTCAAGCCGTTGTACTTCGTGGAGAACCAGAACGGTGTCAACCGGCATGCGTCGCTGGATCCCACGCGTTCGGCGCAGATCATCATCAGCCACGTCACGGACGGCGGACGGATGGCGCGCGAGCACAAGCTGCCCCAGCCGATCGTCGACAACATCTGGATGCACCACGGCACGGGGTTGCTCGCGTACTTCCTGGAGGAAGCGCGGCGCACCGCCCGCCCCGGCGAGCCCGTGGACGAGGCCCTGTTCCGCTACCCCGGGCCGAAGCCGAGCAACCGCGAGGCCGGCGTGCTCATGCTCGCCGACAAGGTGGAGGCCGCGACGCGGACCATCCGCCACCCGACCGAGCACAACATCCGGTCGATGATCCACCGGATCATCAACTCGACCATCGCGGACGGCCAGTTCGACCGGTGCCCGCTGACCTTCCGCGAGATCTCCGTGACCGCGGACGTGTTCGTAAAGGTGCTCCTCGGCATCCACCACCAGCGGATCGAGTACAGCGCGACCGCCGACCTGTCGCGCGCGCCGGGCGGCGCCCCCGAGCCCGTGATCACGCTGGAGGTGCCGGAGCTCGTGGACCTCGGCGAGCGGGACCCGAGCACGGACGCCGTGGACTACGAGTCGATCGAACACCTGCCGCGGACCGGCGAGTGATCCACGTCACGGCGGGGGACGCGGGCTTTCCGGACGGCGTGGACGAGGGGTGGGTGCGCGCCGTGTGCGACTCGGCGCTCGCGCGCCTCGATCGCCGGGGCTCGGAAATCGGCGTGGCCTTGGTCGACGACGCGTTTATTCGGGCGCTGAACGCCGAGTGGCGCGGGATCGACGCCGCCACGGACGTCCTGTCCTTCCCGCAGCACGAGTTCCCTGACGGCCCGAACACGCTCCGGCCAGGGGCGGCCCTCCTGGGCGACGTCGCGATCAGCGTGGACGTCGCGGGGCGCCAGGCGGCCGAGCAGGGCCACGGCCTGCGCACCGAGCTCGCGGTCCTCCTCGTCCACGGGATCTGCCACCTCCTCGGCTGGGATCACGAGGATCCGGACGACGCCGCGGAGATGCGCGAGGTGGAGGCCCGCCTGCTCCACGACATCGGCGAGGCTGCTCCGGGGCTGATCGAGCGCGCCGGCGCCTGATCGGTTAGGCGGACGGTCGAGGATCCGACCGATGTACGACGATGTCCGCGCCTCCCTCAAGCCGCTGGCCGACCGCGTGGGCCAGCTGCGGGGGCATCTTTGACATCGACGGCAAGCAGCGTCGGATGGACGATCTCGAGCGGCAGGCCGGCCACCCCGGCTTCTGGGACGACGCCGCGGGCGCTCAGAAGACGCTGAAGGACAAGGGGCAGCTCGAGCGGACGGTGAACGACTGGCACGGGCTCCTCGTACAGGCGGAGGAGGTCTCGACCCTCCTCGATCTCGCAGAGGAGATGAACGACGAAGACACGGCGAAGGAAGCGCGTGGGGCCCTGGTGCGCCTCGAGCGGGAGGTCCGGGCGCTCGAGACGCGGCGCCTGCTCTCCCAGGAGAGCGACGCGCTCTCGGCGATCGTCGAGATCAACGCCGGCATGGGCGGGACGGACGCCGCGGACTGGGCCGAAATCCTGCTCCGCATGTACCAGAAGTGGGCGGAGAAGCGCGGCTTCGAGTTCGAGCTCCTCGACAGCCAGCCCGGAGACGATGCGGGGCTTCGGAGCGCTACGTTCGCGCTGCGCGGACCGTACGCGTACGGGTACTTCCAGGCGGAGAACGGGGTGCACCGGCTCGTCCGGATCTCGCCCTTCGACCTGCTCGGCAGGCGGCAGACGGCGTTCGCGGCCGTCAACGCGTTCCCGGAGGTAGACGACACCATCGAGATCGTGATCAACCCGTCCGACATCGAGATGGAGACCATGCGCGCGTCCGGCGCCGGCGGCCAGCACGTCAACACGACAGACTCCGCGGTGCGCCTGCGCCACCTCCCGACCGGGATCACGGTCCTGTGCCGCGCCGAGCGATCGCAGCACAAGAACCGCGACAAGGCCATGAAGATGCTGAAGGCGAAGCTCTACCAGATGGAGCTCGAGAAGCAGCAGGAAGCCCAGAACGAGCTCAACGCGAAGAAGAAGCGGATCGACTTCGGGAGCCAGATCCGCTCGTACGTCATGCAGCCGTACCAGCAGGTCAAGGACCACCGGACGGACGAGACGACGAGCGACATCACCGGCGTCCTGAACGGGGAAGTGACGCCGTTCATGGAGTCGTGGCTCGCGGCGCGCGCCGACGGTCGCCTGGGTTAGTAGCCAAGCCCCGGTCCCGCGCCGGGTCTCCTTCACGAGGAAGTCATGCCCTCCTGCAGCCTCAACTGGTACCCGGACCGCGGCTTCGAGCTCGATCTCGACGCCGGCGACGACGAGGTCACGCTCCGCATGGTCGCCGTGCCGGTCCCCGCGGACGGCACCGCGGTCCTGTACGCAGACGGCGTGGACCTCCACAAGCTCGAGATCCTGTTCAAGGGCCAGGCCGAGATCGAGGGCGAGCCGGGCCAGCTCCAGGACGCGCGCGTCCAGCTGGTGGACGGCCCGGAGCTCGAGGTCTCGGTCCGGATCGAGGATATGGAGACGGGTGAGCTCGTGAGCTGGTCGACGACGGTGCCGGTGAGCATCTCGCCCGCCGCCCCCGCACGCGGCGGCCCGAAGCCCGCGCCCCCGGACGAAGACGAGCTCGACTGGGATGACGAGACGACCCTCGAGAAGATGATCGGGGACGCACCGCTCGCTTCGCCCACGCCCACGAAGTCGAAGACCCCCGCCAAGCCGCCCGCCGGGGGCATCCAGCGCCTGCTCCAGGCCTTGCAGGGCCTCGAAGACGACGACGACGACCTCGACCTGGACGACGACAGCCAGCCGCACCTGAACGGCAAGGCGGCGAACAGCCGGACCACCAACGGCAAGGTCGCGAACGCGAGCCCCGCCGGCGGCCTGCGCTCGGTCACGCCGATCTCGTCGCGGGCGCCGACATCCTCCCAGGTGCCGGACGCGGCTCCGCGATCGTCGCCTCCGCTGCCGATCTCTCGGGCCCCAGCGTCACGTGTACCGACCTCGGGCGCGCGGACGCCCTCCCGCATGCCGTCCTCGCTCCCCTCGGTCGCCCCGCCCGCGGCGAAGCCCCCGGTGCCGCCGTCCGCCGCCGAGCTCACCGCGACAGAGGAGGCCCGGCGGTTCCTCGTCTTCATGCTCGAGAAGGAGTCGATCCTCCTCGAGGAGGACGGCACGCTCGACGAGCTGATCCCGGGTGTCGCCCGCATCCTCGCCGGGCCCGCCGGGCCCGAGCGCAAGGCCCGCTCGCTGTCCAAGTGGCTGATGGACCAGCCGTCCGTCGCCGAGCTGTACGTAGACGACGACGAGCTGGCCTCGATCCTCGATCAGTGGTGAACCTGTGACCGAAGCCCCCGACGACCGGAGCGCGCTCGCGCTCGACGGCCTGTTCACCTTCGACCCCGAGTGGCTCGGGAAGGTCGAGCAGCTCCGGAAGGCGGGTACCCACCCGTACCCGACCGATCTGCGCACCACCCACACATCCGCGGACATGAACGCGAAGTTCGCGGCGGCCACGGAAGAGTCCGCGTGGAAGCCGGCTTCGGAGGAGCTCGGCGAAGTCGCGCTCGGCGGTCGGCTCATGGCGAAGCGCGACATGGGCAAGGCCATGTTCCTGCGGGTCGAGGACCGCGCGGGCCACCTCCAGTGGTACGCCCGCAAGGAGGGCGTGGGCGAAGACGGGTGGCGCGTCCTGAAGGGCCTGGACCTCGGCGACATCGTGTGGGGGCGCGGCCGGATCATGCGTACGCGGTCGGGCGAGCTCACGCTCGAGGTCGTGGAGATCCGCCTCGCCGGCAAGTGCATGTCGCCCATGCCGGACACTTGGAACTCGGTCACGGACATCCAGTTCCGCAGCCGGCAGCGCTACGTCGACCTCTTCATGAACGAGGAGACCCGCGACACCTTCCGCAAGCGCAGCCAGATCGTGCGGTTGATCCGCGACTTCTTCGAGGAGCGCGGCTTTTGCGAGGTCGAGACCCCGATGATGCAGCCGATCCCCGGCGGCGCCGCGGCCCGGCCGTTCGTCACGCACCACAATGCGCTCGACATGCAGCTCTATCTGCGCGTCGCGCCCGAGCTGTACCTCAAGCGCCTCATCGTGGGCGGCATGGAGCGGGTGTTCGAGATCAACCGGAACTTCCGCAACGAAGGGGTGAGCGTCAAGCACAACCCCGAGTTCACCATGCTCGAGTTCTACCAGGCGTGGGCGACCATGGAGGACCTCGTCACGCTGACGCAGGATCTGTTCGTCGGCCTCGTCGATGAGGTGGTGGGCACGCGGAAGGTCGTGTTCAACGGGATGGAGCTCGACTTCGAGCCCCCGTTCCGCCGCGCCGACATGGATGTGTTGATCGGCGAGAAGACCGGGCTCTCCCTCGACGATCTCGCGGATCCGGCGAAGATGGCGGTGTTCTGGCGAGAGAAGCACCCGCACGACCACCGGCGCCCCCCGACCCACCGCGGCGGCTGGTGGGAGTGGCTGTTCGACGAGTACGTCGAAAAGACGCTCGTGAACCCCACGTTCGTCACGGGCTTCCCGGCGGAGATCAGCCCGCTCTCGCGGCGCTCGGACGAGCGGCCGGATCGCTGCGACCGCTTCGAGATCGTCGTTGCTGGCTGGGAGCTCGCCAACGCGTTCTCCGAGCTCAACGACCCGGTCGACCAGGCCGAGCGGTTCGCCGCCCAGGCCCGCCAGCGCACGGAAGGGGACGGCGAAGCCATGTACTTCGACGCCGACTACATCCGCGCGCTCACCTACGGCATGCCGCCCACGGCCGGGCAGGGCATCGGCATCGACCGGCTCGTGATGATCCTCACCGGCCGGACATCCATCCGCGAAGTCATCCTGTTCCCGACCCTGCGCCCCGAATGAACGGATCGCCCGAGATCGTGCCGGCCCCGGTCCCGCTCGACTTCAACGTGCTCCCGGCGGTGCCCGACGGCACGTCGTACCGCGCGGAGTGGTGGATCGCCCTCGGGCACCTGCGCTCGAAGAAGTCGGAGGTGTTCCTCAACCTCGTCACGATCTTTGCCATCGTCGGCGTGACGGTCGCGGTCGCCGTGCTGATCTGCGTCACCGCAGTGATGACGGGATTCGAGATCGACCTGCGCGACAAGATCCTCGGGGCGAACGCCCACGTCGTCGTGTTCGCGGACGCCGGGACCATGCCGGACTACTCGGCCGCTCTGGAGCGGATCGAGGGTGTAGACGGCGTCGTCGCCGCCGCGCCGTTCGTGTACGCGGAGATGATGATCCGCTCGAGCAGCGTTCATACCGGCATCATCGTGAAGGGCGTGGACGTCGAGCGGACGGGCGCGGTCACCCACGTCCAGGGCGACCTGATCGAGGGCTTCGCGGAGCCCGGCCACGTCGGCGAGCTCGACACGCCGGACGCCCGGAGCCGCGCGTTCCGCGGGCTCGCCGACCCGTATGCCGGGTACGACATCCGCGGCACGCTCGACCCGTCGGAGCCGGCGTTGCCGGGCATCTTCGTCGGCGTGGACCTCCGCGAGCAGCTCCAGGTCCGCCCTGGCGACACGGTCCAGCTGATCAACCCCATCGGCGGCCCGCCCGGCCCCATGGGCATGCCCACACCGTCCGTCCGCCCGCTGCGGATCGCCGGCGTCTTCAAGTCCGGCATGTACGAGTACGACACGAAGTGGACCTACACGACCAACGCGGAGCTCCAGCAGTTCCTCGGTACCGGCGACACCGTCACCGCCATCGAGGTCAAGGTCTCCGACATCGACGACGTCAACCGCATCAACGCCGACATCCACCAGGTCCTCGGCCCCGGCTACCATGCGCGGAACTGGAAGCAGCTCAACGAAAAGCTGTTCAAGGCCCTCGCCGTCGAGAAGTGGGTCGTCGGCCTGCTGCTGAACATGGTGACGCTGGTGGCCGCGCTCCTGATCGTGACCAACCTGTTCATGCTCGTCCTCACGAAAGGCAGAGAGATCGCCATCCTCAAGGCGATGGGGGCGAGCTCGAGGGCCATCCTGCGCATCTTCGTGATGGAGGGTACCGCGATCGGCTTCGTGGGGACGATCGCGGGCACGATCCTCGGCCTGGCAGCGTGCTTCGCGCTCCGGACCTACGGCTACCCGCTCGAGACCGACGTGTACTTCGTCTCCGAGCTGCCCGTGGTCATCGACGCCGGGACCGTGGCGCTCATCGCGATCTCGGCGTTCGTCACGTGCTTCCTGTCGACCATCTATCCCGCGTGGCGCGCGGCCTCGCTCGACCCGGTCGAGGCCCTCAGGTACGAATGACCGGTGTAAAGCTCGAGATCCGCGACCTCTCCAAGGTCCACGTCAAAGGTGGCAGATCTCTCGAGATCCTGCGCGGCGTCGACCTGGACCTGGCGCCGGGGGATCGCGTGGCGGTCCTCGGGCCATCGGGTGCGGGAAAGTCAACGTTCCTCCACATGCTCGGGCTGCTGGAGCTGCCCACGTCGGGCACGATCCGCTTCGACGGGAAGGACGTCGGACCGCTCGACGACCGGGCGCGGGCCCGGCTGCGGAACCGCACCGTCGGATACGTGTTCCAGGCGCACCACCTGCTCCCCGAGCACACCGCTGTCGGGAACGTGGCGCTGCCAGTGCGCCTCGCCGGCGGCCCCCCCGCGCTCGCAGACGCCCGGGCCGTCGCCCTCCTCCGCGCGGTCGGCCTCGGCCACCGGCTCACGCACCGGCCCGGTGAGCTGTCGGGCGGGGAGCAGCAGCGGGTAGCCCTCGCGCGCGCCCTGGTTATGGGGCCGGGGCTGGTCCTCGCGGATGAGCCGACCGGCAACCTCGACCCCGCGACGGCGGGCGGAGTGTTCGACCTGATGATCCAGTTGAACACCCAGCTCGGGAGCACCCTCGTGGTGGTCACCCACTCGCGGGAGCTGGCAGAGCGCTTCCCCAGGCGTCTCGTCCTCGAGAACGGCCAGTTCGGGGAGCTGTAGGAACGTGCGTTCGCCTCCCAATCTTGCGAGATCCGGCCTCGCGCTGCTCGGCCTGCTGCTCGCGTCTGCGGCGGCTGCGCAGGATCCCGCCACGCCCCCGGTGTTCCCGAACGAGCCGCCGGCCGGCCCGCGCGTTCCCGCGCCCACGGATCCGCCGGGTACGCCCGTGCCGGTGGCGCCCAGGCCTCCGCCCGACCCGTCGACCGCGCCCGTGCCCGCGCCGCCCGCGCTCCCGCCAGTCGCCGACGAGCCCGTTACGCCGCCGCCAATCATCTCGGACGAACCGGTCACTCCGCCCGTGGCCGGCCAGTCCGTCCAGATCTGGTCGCCGCTCGCCGCGCCCGTGGTGGTCGAGCGCGTCATCGTCACCGGCACCCGCCGGATCGAGGAGGCCGCCGTCCTCACCGCCGTCGGCCTGCGCCGCGGGGAGCTGCTCACGGCGGAGAAGGCCCGCCGCGACCTGAAGTCCGTGTACGCTACGGGCTTCTTCCAGGACGTCAAGGTCGAAGCCGCGCTCGACGCCGCCGGCAACGCCATCGTCACCTTCCGCGTGACCGAGAAGCCCGCCGTCCGCGACGTGAAGCTCGAAGGCAACAAGAAGGTGGAGGAGGAGGATATCCGGGAGGTCCTGGACGTCCGGGCCTTCAGCGTGCTCAACGACGCAGAGGTCAAGCGGAATATCCAGGAGATCCGCGAGCTCTACATCGACAAGGGCTACTACCTCGCAGAAGTCACGGTCGAGACGACGCCGGTCTCGGACGACCAGGTGGACGTCACCTTCAAGATCCAGGAGAACAAGAAGGTCGTCGTCGCCGAGATCGACTTCACGGGCAACGACAACGTCGCGGACGGCAAGATCAAGCGGTTCCTCCAGATCAAGGAGGGCGGCCCGGTCCCGTGGCTCACGAGCTCCGGCACCTTCAAGCAGGCCGAGCTCGAGTCCGACCACCAGCGCGTCACCGCCGTCATGCTGGAGGAAGGCTACGTAGAAGCCCAGGTCGATCCGCCTAAAGTCTACCTGTCGCCCGACAAGCGCTTCATCTACATCAGCTACCACGTGACGGAGGGCGAGCAGTACCAGATCGGCGCCGTGAACGTGGACGGCGACTTCGTGGAGGAGGAGGGCCTCACCGCGGACGTGCTGCAGCAGGTCGTGGACGGGCGTCCGACCGTAGAGATCCAGGACGAGCAGTGGCGCGCAGCGACTGGACGCGCGCAGCCGATCCTCGGCGGTATCGAGAGCAAGGGGCCGCGCCTGGAAGAAGGCGAGACCTTCAAGTACTCCATCGTCTCGGCCGTCATGGCCAACATCCAGCGGATGTACGAAGACCGCGGGTACGCGTTCGTCAACGTCGTCCCGGACACGCGCACCAACCCCGAAACGAAGACCGTCGACATCACGTTCGTCGTCGAGAAGGGCGAGAAGCAACGGATCGGGCGCATCAACATCACTGGGAACGATCCGACGTTCGATAAGGTCGTACGCCGTGAGTTCCAGATCATGGAGGGCGACCTCTACCGGGGCTCCGAGATCGAGGCCACGCGCGCGCGCCTGCAGCGGCTCGGCTTCTTCGACGAGGTGAACATCTCCACCCCGCGGGGCGCCGAGCCGGGCACCCTCGACCTGAACATGCAGGTCAGCGAGCAGCCGACGGGCAGCTTCTCGCTCGGCATGGGGTACTCGAACCTCGAGAACTTCGTCCTCACCGCGAACGTCTCGAAGAACAACTTCCTGGGCCTCGGCTACCAGATGACCGCGGCGATCAACTACTCGAGCCTGCGGCGGCAGGGGAACGTCTCGTTCCTCGACCCGTACTTCCTCGACAGTCGGTGGAGGCTGCAGTTCGACCTGTACTCCGTCGATCGCCAGTTCCAGCTCAACGAGTACCAGCGCGGCGGGTCGATCACGGTCGGCCGCTACCTCGACCCGCGCGACGACATCAGCTTGAACATCTCGTATACGGCGGAGGACGTCGGTCTCACGAACATCGACCCGTTCCGTGGCAAGCTGCTGGGCGGCGACCTGTACCGGAGCGGCCTGACGTCCACGGCCGGCACGTCGCTCGTCGTGGACAAGAGGAACAACCGGATCTTCCCGACGCAGGGCATCTACACGTCGGCCGCTCTCTCGATGTCCGGCGGCTTCCGCGTGAACGAAGAGCAGGTGCTCTCGCTCCTCGGCGGCGAGTTCAACCAGATCGAGGCGAACTATAACTTCCGGTTCTACCAGCCCTTGATCCCGAACACGGACAACCTGGTCCTCCGGTACAACACCAGCCTCGGCGCCATCTTCTCGACGGACGGGCGGCCGATCGCGTTCATCCACCGGTACCGCGCCGGCGGCATCAACAGCGTGCGCGGCTTCAACTGGTACAGCCTCGGCCCGTCCATCCGGTCGACCGGCTCGGACGACCCCGTGCGCGCTGACGAGAACCTGATCGTCGGCGGCACCCAGACCTGGGTGAACAACCTCGAGCTTCAGAACCCGATCATCCGCAGCGCGGGCATCTCTGGCGTCGTGTTCTTCGACGCCGGCAACGCGTTCGGCGACCCGTTCGGCGTCGGGTACATCAACCCGCTCGAGCTGCGCGCGGCCGTGGGCGCCGGGATCCGCTGGCAGTCGCCCATCGGGCCGCTGAGGTTCGAGTACGGCATCCCGCTGAAGCCGCTCCCGGACGAGCGCAAGGCGGTCTTCGACTTCTCGATCGGTGGGTTCTTCTAGCCCGCCCTGGGTTCTGGGGCGCCGGTCCGCGCGCCCGAGACGGCTGCTCAGAAAGTGAGCGGTCAGAATCTGAGCAGCGCGACCTCGATCCCGAGGCCAGGCCCGAACGCGGCCAGGATCCCATACGATTCCTTCTCTGGGGTCCCCGCAGCGAGCGACTCCGCCAGCACGAAGATCACGCTCGGCGAGCTCATATTCCCGTAGGACCGCAGGATCCTCCGGCTCTGCACCATCGCGGCGTCGTCGAGGCCGAGGCCCGCCTGCGCGGCGTCCAGGATCCGCGATCCGCCTGGGTGGAAGCACCACGTAGAGACCTGCTCGCGCCGGATGCCGTGGCGGTCCAGCAGGCGCTCGACCACCTTCGTGATGTTCGCACCGATCCGCTCCGCGATGACGGGGTCGAGGATGATCCGGAACCCCGTGGTCGTCAGGCCGAAGCCGAGCGCGTCGATGTAATCGTAGTCGTACCCCGACGCGAAGTCGAGGATCTCCGGACCGTCTCCGTCCGTGGAGACCACCACGGCCGCGGCGCCGTCGGCGAACAGCGCGGCCGCGACCTGGCTGTGCGGGTCGTCGGACTCGGGGCTGAAGCACGCGCTGCAGACCTCCACCGCGAGGGACACGGCCCGCGTGCCGGGCCGGCGGGCCGCGTGGTCCGCCGCGATCCGCAGGAGCGGGACGGCCGCGTGGCACCCGAGGTTGTTGAAGTGGGCGCGGTGGAGATCGTCCCGCAACCCGTGCTTCCGCGCGAGGAGCAGATCGAGGCCCGGCGTCGCGTAGCCCGTGACCGTCGTTACCGCGAGCAGGTCGACGTCGTCCGGGCGGGTGCCGGTGACGTCGAGCGCGTCGAGGAGGGCGGCGCCGCCGAGCTCCATGGCGCCCGCGAGCCACGCGGCGTTGGTATCCGTGAGGGTCCGCGGCGTACGCCACCATTCGGGCGGGACGAACAGGTGGCGGAGCTCGACCGGGCTGTCGAGGAACAGCCGATCCAGGAGCGGGCTGCGCGCCCACGGGCTGTGGCCGTACAGCTCAGACTGGGTGAAGGCGCGCTCGGGGACGGCACGTCCGAGACCGGCTATCCTCGCGTTCATTCGGTGGGCTCGGGCCAGAACAGGTCTGAAGGCGCGCGGCCCGCCGCCTTCAGGGCGAGCCCCTCGCCGCGGGCGATCTCGCAGCCCGACGGGTCGAGCGCGCGCACGTCGGCGGTGACGCCCCCCTCGACCGCGTGGACGTCCACCTCGAGCCGGACGGTCACCACGCTCGTGGCGTTCGCCGCGAGGGTCCAGCGCGCGGCACCCGTCGGGAGGGCCAGCCAGCCGGTCGAACGCGCGCTCCAGGCGGCTGCGACCTGGTACGCGGCGTCGACCACGCCGGCCAGCGGGTCCACCGTCCCGAGCGCGAGGTCGGCGCGGGCGAGCCCGTTGCCGTTCGACGAGATCTCGCGGAGGACCTGCCACGTCGGACCGTGGAACAGCCCGTCGGGGCGGTAGAGGGCGCCCGCGGCGTCGCCGTGCAGGGGGGAGGGAGGGGACGAGCGGTCGGGGGCGGACGCCGGGCGGAGCGTGGCGTCGGCGACCACCGTCGAGCCGGCGTGGATCGCCGCGGTCCAGCCGTCCCTATCGCGGAGGACGCGGACCTCCACATCCCCGCGTGGCTGGTCCACGAACGTGGGCACGTGCACGCGGAAGCTGTTCACGGACCAGCGGCCCGGCGCGGCGAGCAGCGCGGCGCGGTGGATGGCTACGAGCCACACGGCGGCCGGCACCAGCGGGCGCCCGGCGACGTGGTGGTCGGCGAGGGCGGGATCAGCGGGATCGAGGGGGATCGGTGCCACCACGCCGGCGCGGTCCCAGCGCGCGGGGGCGCCGAGCGGCCACGCGGCGGGGCGGAGCATCGCGGGCGGCGCGCCCACGAGGACCACCGGCCCATCGAGGCCGAGGGCGGCGCGGAACGCACGGGCGCCGGCAGCCGGTGACATGACGGGGATCCCGCGAGCGGCGAGCG
>CAMCWU010000073.1 GCA_945882675.1 Klebsiella pneumoniae
GCGACGATCCGAGGGGAGCCCGGCGAGATCGCGCACTCTGCGCTAACGCGCAGGGGCAGGGGCGCCAGTGACGTTCAGGCCACGCATGCGCCTCAGAGGGCCTCACCCACCAAGGCGCCGAACCGGGCCAGCAGATCCGGACCATGCTCCCCGAGAAAGTCGCGCAACTCTCCCAGATCGGCCCCGAGCCGGAGCAGCGCCACCACGTCCGCGCGGTCCTGCGGGCGGTCGGCATCGAGCTTCATCAGCACCAGAGCCGGCAGCGGGATGACAGGCAGCGCTCCCGGCGCCGGTATGCCGAGGACCGCGACCAGTCCTGGTCGCTTTGACGGGATCGCAAGCAGGTCGACGGCCCCGACTTCGACCACACCCGATAGCTCGGCCCGAAACACCAGCAGCGGATGTATCCGCTCGAACGCCGCGTCCCCGACCAGAAAGTCCACGTCCTTCGTCGCACGCGGGTGCCCGTGGACGCCGACCGCGAGCCCCCCAATCAGCGCGTGCGGCACGCCGAGCGCCGCGAGCCGGCGCGAGACCTCCTCTGCCCTGCGGAGGACGACCGGGGAGACAACACCTTCGAGGCCGACTAGAGCCGTCATCGATGCTGCAGCTCCAGCGTCCCGTCCGCATGGCGGACCACGCGGGTCCCCACCTCCTCGACCGGCGAGCCCCCCGCGCTGGACGCCGAGACCATCATTGGTGCGAGGGGCTTCCTCGCCGAACGGGTCACGCGGACGATCCCCCTGGGCGTGACGATGACGTCTGCGAGCCCCTGGAACGGTGAGACAGCGCCGGCAGGGAGCGCCGCCTCGGCAAGGTGTGCATCCCAGCGCGTCTGCGCATCCAGGAACCACACCGCCGGCACCTGGAGCCAGGCTCCGAGCCGGGCCGCCAGATCCGGGGTCAGCCGCGCCTTCCCACGGATGAGGGCCACGATACGGCGCCTGGCGACGCCGATCGCGTCCGCGAGCTGGCTCGGGGTGACGCCGAGGGGGTCGAGGTAACCGCTCTCGAGCAGCGCCCCCGGGTGGAGGGGTTCACCGTTCAGCATCGGGACCTCCTTCGACAACGTAACGCGACCTTCACGCCACGCAGGCAGCCCGCAGCCGCTCGCCGACGTCCGCGCCGCGCAGCACCGCCCCGTGCGCCGGCACGAACACATCCGGCGGATCGGCGGCCACCTGCTCCGCGACCCAGTCCGCGTACCCCTGCCGATCCGAGATGAATAGCCTGCGGAACACGGGGTTCGCCATGAGCTCTTCGCGGTAGCCGAGCACGCGCATCATCATCCCGAGGGGCCCCGCGGGCAGCCGCGTCTCGTTCACGATCCCGTCACACACGAACCACATCCGGCCGGCCGACGTGCCGAGCGACACCCAGGTCTCGCCCTGCTTCGCCACGGGCGGGGAGAGGAGCCGGTCGCCGGGCTTCAACGCCGCGAAGAGCCGGGTGAGGTCCTCGATGTCGGCGCCCGGGACCTGCCGCCGAAGTCGCGGGATCGCGCGCTCGTGGGCGACGACGATGACGTCGCGATATCGCTCGGTCCACGGCTTGATCCCGGCGTTGTGGAAGTGGTTCGGCGCGAGGAGGAACCGCGGCCGCCCCCAGCCCTCCAGCTCCGCGAGCGCGTCGTCGCCGATGCCGGTCCCGGGGCTCACGACGCACAGGCCACCATCTGCCAGGTCGAACGCCAGCATCCGCGCGCGCTGCGTGCCGTAGCGGCGGCCCACGATCGGCCGCGCGTCGTCGAGGATCTCCCACTCCGGCATGCCCTCACCTCCCCGTACGGGCGGGCTTCCCCGCGGACAACCCCGGCAACGGCGCGTCGCCGAGCGCGAGCGGGCGCATCACCGTCTCGGGCACGTGCCCCCGCCGGATCCCGAGCCAGCGGCTGTCCCCCGGCACCATCGCGATGTCCTCGGGCACGGCGAAGGTCAGCCCCTCCTGGTCCGGCAGCGAGTCCACGATCGCGATCCAGGCGGGCAACGCCGCTTTCCCGCCGGTCTCCGACTCTCCCAGGGACCCCGTGCCGTCCGTCCCGATCCACACCGCGACCGTGTACAGCGGGGTGATCCCGACATACCACGCGTCCACGTAGTTGTTGGTCGTCCCGGTCTTTCCGCCGCGGTCGTAGCCCGCGACGCGCGCGCGCCGGGCCGTGCCGGACTGCACGACCTCGCGCAGCATGTCGACCGTCTCGTAGGCGACGCCAGCCTCCATCACGCGGGCCTTTGGGCCGCCCGGCAGGAACGTGATCGGCGGCTCGACCCCGACGCGCTCGGCGAACAGATCGCTGCGCGGGTCCCCGTGCGGGATCGTCATCGGCCCGCCGCGAACGCCGACGACCGTGCCGCGCACATCTTCGAGGCGGTCGATGTACACGGGATCCACCGGCACGCCCATCCGGGCGAGCGTGACGTACCCCATGGCCTGGTCGAGCGGCGTGACCTCCGAGCTGCCGAGCGCGATGGTGATATCGGTCCGGAGCGGCGTCTGAACCCCCATCTCGCGCGCCAGCCGCGCGATCTCGGCCGGCCCGACGCGCAGGGCCAGGCGCACCGACACCGTGTTCAGGCTCGCCGCGAGCGCGCGTCGGAGCTGGATATTCCCCGAGTAGCCGCCCGAGTAGTTCTTCGGGCTCCAGATCTGCCCGTTGCCGCCGGGGAGGTAGATGGGCGCGTCCTGCACGATCGAGAGCTGCGTGAGCCCGTCCGCGATGCCCGCCGCGTAGACATACGGCTTGAAGCTCGATCCCGGCTGCCTGCGGGCCTGCGTGGCACGCACGAAGCCCTCGATCTGCGTGTCGTAGCCGCCCGTCAGCGCGAGCACTCGGCCCGTCGCGTTCTCGACGACGACTGCCGCGCCCTCTGCCCACGGACGCACGTCGAACGCCAGCTCTCCGCTCGGCTCTACGCAGGTCTGCACGACCTCGCCGCCGGTCAGCGTGCGCCGGAACGCGCGCGGCCCGCTCTCCTCGCCCGTGAACACGGGGGTGTCCCAGAGCTCCCGCTCGAGCGCGAACGTGAACGGCCCCGCGTGCAGGCGGTTCAGGTCGAGCTCGTACCCCACGACCACCGGCAGGCAATCCCCCGGCTTCGGCGGAGCGAACCCACCGATCGCCGCCTTGCGCAGGCCGGTCCCGCGGAGCATGAACTGGCCGATCTCCTCCGGCGTCAGCTGCGCGCTGACCGGCCGGATCCCCTGGCGCGCCTGGTGGGCTTCCAGCGCGTCCTCCACCGCGCCGACGGCGACCTCCTGCAGGTCCGGGTCGTACGGCGTGTGGACCGCCAGGCCCTCGCGAAAGGCGACGTCTGCGCCGATGACCCGCCGGATCTCGCGGCGCACCTGCGTCACGTACGCGTTGGCCACCGCGGTCGTCTTGCCGCGCGCGGACGGCGTGTAGAGCACGGGGTCGGAAGCGTAGTCGATGGCGTCGATCGGGTCGACGAAGCCCTCCTCCACCATCCAGCGCAGGACGGCGGCCCGCTTCTCCCGCGCCATATCCGGGTTCTTCCGGGGACTGTAGCGCGACGGCGCCGGGATCAGCCCCGCGATGAGCGCCGCCTGGCCCGGATCGAGCTCTGCCGCCGGGACCCCGAAATAGTCGCGCGCGGCGGCCTCCACCCCATAGTTCCCCGAGCCCAGGAACACGAAGTTCAGGTAGAGCTGCAGGATGTCCATCTTGGACAGCTCGCGCTCGAGGCGCCAGGCGAGCACGGCCTCGCGGATCTTGCGCTCGTAGCTCTTCTCGTCGCCGACGATGAGGTTCTTGACGAGCTGCTGCGTGATCGTCGAGCCGCCCTGGCTGCCGCCCGACTTCTGCAGGTTGATGTAGATCGCGCGGCCGATGCCGAGGGCGTCCACGCCCGGGTGCTCGAAGAAGCGCCGGTCCTCCGCCGCGACGAACGCCTGCCACACGTGGTCCGGCAGCGTGTCGATGTCGACCCACACGCGGCGCTCGACGTAGAACTCGTCCACGAGGTCGCCGTTCGCGGCGTACACGCGGCAGGTCGTGGGCGGGCGCCAGCTCTGGTAGGTGGTCAGGTCGCTCGGCAATTCACCGAGGATGTTCTTCCACAACCACCAGTACGCTGCGCCGCCGAGGAGCGTCGTGAGCACGAGCAGCACGATGAAGCCGCGGCCCGACCAGCGGAGCGCCCCCCTCATCGCAGCCAGCGCTCGATCCCGCCTGCTCATGCGTCAGTCTACCACGCGGGTGGCGGGGCGACGGACCGGGCGAACTGTAGCGAAACTGGCTGCCGGCGTCGCCGGACACCCCTGTGTGAGCGCACGGACCGGAGCCATCGCACCGCCGACCGGATCGAGCCTCCCCCATTCTACCAGACGCACTGTTCGGCGACCTTCGGTCCGATGTACCGGAACCACACCAGCTTTCGCGCGAGCAACCCGGGCGGCGCGAGAGCCGGATCCTCCCCCGCGACCGTGGTGACCGCCGGTCCCCCGTTCCGCCGATACTGCACCGTCGCCCCGGGGATCCGCGCGAGCCGCACCCGGAAGTCGTGCCACGTCGTCTTCAGGTCCTGGCCGACCAGATCCCGAGCGAGCTCCGGGTCGCTCGTCGCGACGACCTCCACCACGTCGGACTCGAGGCCGAGCAGATCCAGGCTCCGCCCGAAGAGCAGGTGGTTGCTCGCTTCCGGCTCGAGGCGGACGTTGCTGTACATCTGCCACGAGTTCCGGTTCTTGAGCCCGAGGACCGGGGACATCCCGTTGAGGACGACGAGGAACAGCACGACCCAGGCCGCCGACGCGCGCCCCCACCGCTCGTACGCGATCCGGCCAGAAGGCAGCGCAATCCACGCGAACGCGATGGCCCACAGCCACGCCATGGGCGCCGCGAACGCCCAGCGGAGCTTCCAGTACGCCATCGACCCCGCGAGCAGGCTGACGAGCGCCGCCACCACCCAGAAGCCCGCCCACAACCCCCGGATCACGGGGGCCAGGCGCTCTATCGCCGGCAGGCGCGCCATGGTCCGCTCGATGGCACCCGGCTCGATCATCAGCCAGAGGAGCGGGAACATGGTCCACGAGAAGTTCTGGTAGTTCTGCACGAGGTCGACCGCGAGCACCGCGTGGAACAACGCCAGGAACACCGCCGTGTACGGCCGGCTGACGCGGAACAGCAGGAGCGCGCCGCCGCCGTACTCGACCACGAACGTGACGACGATGACGCCCCATGCGATCCACGGCGCCTCTGGGACGCCGACCTGCAAGGCCAGGCGGTGCCAGCTGGCGACGCCGCAGCTGAACCCCGGGTCGATGAACGCCGTGTTCGTCTTCCAGATGCCCGTGAAGATGTAGAACACGGCGATGGCCGGTCGCAATGCAGGCACGACGGCTTCGAGGAGCTCGGCCCCGGTCGGCAGCCGCCGGTCCCGCCAGGAGAGCTGCGCCGCCGCCGCGAGCCAGCCGATCGAGACCACGCCGGTGAGCAGCCAGTGGTTCGGCGACACCGGCATCATATTCCAGAGGTCCACGAGCTCCATGGCGAACAACGCCAGCAAGAGCCGGATATCCCACGGGCGGAGAAGCAGCGCCACGGCGAGCGGCAGGTACAGGTACATGCTCGGGAGCACGTTGACGGACTCGGCGGCGTTGAACAGGATCCCGAGCTCGGAGCGGGACAATGCCGCGGCAGCCGCCAGGAAGGCGTAGACCTGGAGGTGTCGGTCGGCCGGAGTCGTCATCTCCCCCAGTCTACACCCGCGGCCGCACCTCGTCACGGCAGCTTGACATCCGCCGCAGGGCGGGTACCGTCTCAACACCCCAGGGACTCCCATGACCACTCAGCCGCTCATGCTTCTCTTCTCCGTGGTTGCGCTCGCCGCCGGGTGCGCCGCCCCCGCCCTCGGAGGGGGTGGCGCGAAGTCCGCGACGTACTCCACCCCGTACGGCACGACAACGCCGGGGACCACGACCACGCCCACCACGGGCACCCCCACCGACGCAGACGGGGACGGTGTAGAGTCGCCCGCCGATTGCGACGATCGGGACCCGTCGAGCGCTCCCGGCGTCGCGGAGCTCGCGTGTGATGGTCGGGACAACGACTGCGGGGGTGACGGCGACGAGCGCACCAGCTGCGATTTCACCACCGACAGCGCTGACCTCGTCATCCCGCTTCCGGTCGACCTCGCCCCGGGCGTGTCTTGGGACGACCTTCGCGTGCAGCGTGATGCGAGCGGCGATGGCCTTCCCGACCTCTGGGCGGACGTCTCGACGGGTGGTCCGCTCAGCCGCACCATCGCGTGGAGCCTCGCCGGTCGCGTTGTCGCGGAGCCGTTCGTCCAGGCCGACGGCGGCCACGTGATGTTCCCTGGGGACGTCGACGGGGATGGCGCCGACGACTTGTGGGCGGGGGACTTCTACCCCACGCCGGTATCGGGCTCGATCAATGCTTCGGAGAAGTCGAGCTATAATGACGGCGATGATGCGGCGTTGTCGGGCGATTGGGACAGCGACGGCGTCACGGAGACGCTCATCTACGCCTACGGTTCTCTCGCGTGGTTCGCTTCTACCCCGCCGGCCGACGCGGGTTCCGAGGATGCAGACTCTCACCAGTACACGGGCGCCGACCCGGGCGACGGCACCTTGCCACAGATCCAGCACACTGACATCGATGGCGACGGGAACCTGGAGTTCGTGGTGGGGGGGTTCGCGGCGAACTACACCTGGGCGTATTGGGCGAACTTCCTGACTGTAGTCGAGGGCACCCCGGGGCCGGGCGACTGGATCACCGATCTGCGCGACGTCGGCTTCGGCAACGTGATGGCGCTGGGGGACCTCAACGCCGACGGTCAGGTGGATGTCGTGAGCGGGGGACCGGCGCTCCAGATCGTCTATGGCCCCATCACGGGTGACGGCTGGGACCGGTTCCACTACCCGGACGTCTCCACCGGCGATGCGGACCAGAACGGCGCCCTCGAGATCGTGCCGGACTTCGATGGGGACGGGCGGAACGAGGTCCTCTTCACCTGCTCCGACCGGGTGGTGCTCGCGGACTTCGGCACCCCTGGGTACTTGCCCGATCCGTGCGTGGCGGGGTACACCTTCGCGGTCGAGATTACCGACGTCTCCCCTGTTAATCACTTCTTCGCCGCGGGCGACCTCGACGGCGATGGCCTCGCGGACGTCGCGGTGCTGGACCTCTCCGCCAACGTTGTCCGCGTGTGGTTCGGCCACGCGTGGTGATCCTTCGAATTCTCCTTGAGTGCCCGTGCTGATTCTCTTCTACGCCAGCGCGGCGTGGGCCTTGACCTGGACCGAGAAGGTGATCTACGCCCATGCGGCGTCCGAGTCCGTCGAGAGCATCGCTATCGGTGCGGCTTTCGAATCCTTCTGGATCACGTACGAGGTGGTGGGAAGCGGCGGCCTGCACAGGCTGTTCGTCGTGAGCTATGTTCCCGCGACCGGCGTTCTAGGCACGCCCATCCTTGTTGCTTCGAACACCCTCAACACGAAGATGTCGCCGTCCATCGCGACGGACGGCAATGGCGACATCCACCTGCTGTACACCGACTCCGTGATGATCGACGATCCTGCCACCGTCCCGGTGGAGGGCTGCTCGCAGCCCGCACTGCCGAGCGGGCCTACGACCGAGCCAGGGCGGTTGATGCACGCACTTGTCGATCCCACGCCCGCCGTCCCGACCGTCACCATCGACACGGTCGTCAACTCCGTAGTGTGCACGAACTACGGGAAGAAGTCCACCTATTTCGATAGCGCCGACAGTCAGCTCCACGCCTGCTGGACCGCCAAGCGCTTCACGTCGAACGACGACGAGGTGCGGTGCTCCGATTTGGCGCTGCCTGGCACTACCTGGACGAGCATCGAGCAGGTCACCGGTCCTTGGAACGACGACGGCTTCAGCGAGGACCACGCCGCGGTGCATGCCGACGCGGTCACGGGCGAGGTCCGCCGGATCTGGCACACGGACGCGAGCGGCTCCGACGTGGTAAACCTGGAGACGTTCCGGCCGTCGGGCGTGCCGCTGTCGTTCAACATGGTCTTCTCGAAGGCGACGAGCCGGATCGACAACCCGACCGTCATTACCCGGTTCAACGGCGGCGGCTTCGCGCTCGCCTTTGGTGAGGACGGAAACAAGGTGATGTTCGCGGATTGCCCAGCAGGGGACGCGCTAACTTGCTCGTCCGGCTCGGCGTGGACCCAGTGGAACGGGACCGCGGTCGTTCCGGAGCAGGTGGTGGGCGGCACCCTGAACAGGTTTGCGGACCTCACTGCGGGCGCCCAAGCGAAGCCGCGCTACTGGGTGAACTGGGAGAACGACGGTACGGAGCAGGTGGGGGTCGCCTATAAGTGCAACTCAGCTTCCGTCTGGACCATCGAGGACCCGTCGGCGGGGACGGACCCCGAGGTGAACGACCGTCGCGGGACCCCCCACATCGCCCGACATGTCCGGTTCGCTGTTCCTTCTTCGACCGACGACATCGGGATCGTCTTCCGGCGTGAAACCGCGACGGGAAAACACGACGCCATCCTGGTGTGGGCCAACGACGGCTCCCTCGCCGCCTGCCCCTGAGCAGACGGTCGCCGCACCAACGAGACGTCGGCGAGCGGCCGGAAGTGGGTACAATGCTCAGATCACCATGCTCTCGTGCGCGTCGTACGCGCGGCCGATGTGGAAGCCCGTGCAGTCCACGTCGTCGCCGTCGAGCCGCACGGTCGAGATCCGCTTGCCCGCGTCCGCCAGCGCCAGGCCGACGCGCGCCGTGAACGGCCCGAACATGGCTCCGTGGCCCGAGAACCCGACCATCCGGATCAGGTTCGGCACCTGCGGGTCGAAGTCGAGGAACGGGTTGTGGTCCGGCGTGGTGCCGTAATAGCCGGCGGTAGTGGCCGTGAACCCGTCGAACGAGCCGACGGGCGGCAGGTGCTCGGCGAGCTCGGCCCACAGGCCGTACGGCACGGCGTCGACGCCGCTGGCCGGCGTGAACTCCGGATCGATCCGGTCCTGGTCCGCGTACGTGAAGTCCGGCTCCGGCTGCGCCGAATGGAGCTTCCCGAGCAGCAGGCTGTTGGCGTTCTCGGGCCGGCAGTACACGCCGGAGGGCGCGATGACGAGCGGCATGGACCCGAGGGTCTCCGCCGACATCTCCCCGCCGCGCGCCAGGAACCACAGGTACCGCTTGAGCGGGTCGACCGGCAGCTCCGTGGCGCCGAGCACGCGACCCGTGCGCCGGGTCCACGCGTTCGTGCAGTCGAGGTACAGATCCGCGGAGAACCGGCCCTTCGGCGTGACCAACGCGGTGATCCGGTCGCCCGACTTCTCCACCGCCGTGACCGGCGCGCGCTGCACCAGCTTGCCGCCGAGCGCAATAGCGCGCTTGATCCCCTCGTTGTAGACCAGGTGCGGGAGCAGGAACCCGTCCGTCGGGCAGAATGTCCCGGCGAGGATGTGCTCCCCGACCCACGGAAAGCGCTCGCGCAACGCCGCGCCTTCGAGCGTCTCCACCTCTGCCAGGCCGGCCGCGCGCTGGACCGCCACGACGTCCACCGCCGCCTGCCAGCGCGCCGGGTCGTCGTACAGGAACAGGTAGCCGTTCTGGACGATGGGCGAGGTGCCGTCCTCGATCTCGGCCGCAAACCCTTCGTACCAGTTGACGGCGTAGCGCATGCCGCGCACGGTGGACGGCGTGCTGAACTGCTGGCGGATGCCAGCCGCCGTTCGCGACGACGATCCGGCGCCGACGTGCTCCGCTTCGAGGATCGTGACGTCCCAGCCGGCCGCGGCGAGCTCGCGCGCCGTGAGCGCGCCCGTGATGCCGCTTCCGATGAGGATCGCCGACCGCGCCACTCGTACCCCCGACGTCTGCCCCTGCAGACTAACCGGGCGGGGTGCCCGGGGGGGCCTCTCCGGCCGGATCCGCGCCGGCAGGGGCCGCAGCGTCGCCCGCAGGCGCCCCGGCGTCCGGCGCCGCACCCGCCACCCCAAAGTCGATGAGGTACACCCTGCGATCTCCGGGGGACGCCAGCGCGTACCGCCCGGGCGCCAGGGCGTCGTGCGCGACGAACTTCACGGCGCGCTCGCCCTTCTCCACCTGGCGGACCTTGCCGGCGTCGAATGCCGCGGGAACCGGCTCGACGGTCGGCGGCGTCCCCGGCGTGATCTTCTGCCCGGCGTAGCTCCACGCGGGCTGGTCCATGACGATCTCGCCCTCCAGGATCTGGATGGCCGGCGCCGGCACGAGCGGCATGGGCGCGAGCGTGTCCGTGTTCTCCTTGCCGACGACGACCAGGTGCTCACCCGGCGCGATCACCGTGAGCTTGTGGGGGATCTTGCTCGGGAACGTGATCTTCTCGGCCGTCCCCTTCAGGCCGCGGACCTTGAGCTCCGCGGGCGTGCGCAGCGGCTCGAACTCGCCGTTCGACAGCCGATAGACGCCAGGGGAGCTCGGCGCGCGCCACAGCTCGAGCGCCAGCTCGCCCTTGTGGTCGGCGGCGACCGCGTCCCCGCCCGCGAACCACACGTCGTCCCCGGACGGCTTCAGCGCGTACCCGACGGCGCACGTGCCCTCGATGCGGAACCGGCCTTCGGCGTCCGTCACGCCGTTCAAGCTCGTGCAGCTGATACCCGCCGCTTCGGTCGCCTGCGCGAGCACGGCCTGGCCGGCCACCGGGGCCCCCGTGAGGCCGTCCACGACGCGGCCTTCGAGCGCACCGCCAGAGCAGCCGAGGATCGCGAGCAGGGCGATGAGCATGGGTGTTCCCCCTCCCCCGCATACTCCGTTTACGAGGGCAGCTCTACTCGCTGAGCGGCTCGTGCGCGTCGCCCTGGAGCGCGCGGTGGATCACGAGCGCGAGCGACGGCCCGATGCCGGGGACCGCCGCGAGCACGTCCGGGTCGGCCTCCGCCACGTTCTGCGCCGATCCGAGCGCGATCAGCAGCGCCTTGCGCCGCCCGGGACCGACGCCCGGGATCCCCTCGAGCAGGCTCGCCAGCGCGTTCTCGTGCCGCACCTTCCGGTGGTACGTCACCGCGTGCTTGTGCACCTCGTCACGGAGATGTTGCAGGATCCGCAGCGCCGGGTGGTTCGCGGGGAGCTTGATCGGGTCCTTGATGTTCGGCATCACGATCCCGTCCGTGGCGAACCGATCGCCTTTCGCTCGCTCCGTCCTGGGCTTCACGATGCCGATGACCGCCTGGTCGTGGATCCCCAGGTCCGCGAGCACCGCCATCGCCACCCCGAGCTGGCCCTTGCCGCCGTCCACCACGAGGAGATCCGGCCGGTTGTCCTCGGCCAATGCGCGGCGAAAGCGCCGCTCCACGATCTCGCGCATGGACGCGTAGTCGTCCGAGCCCACCACCGTCTTGATCCGGTACCTCCGGTACTCTGCGCGCGCCGGCCGCCCGTCCAGGAACACCGACATGGCCGCCACGGGGTCCGTCCCCTGCAAGTTGCTGTTGTCGAAGCACTCCATCCGGTGCGGCGGCTTCTGCAGCCCCAGGATCTGCGCGAGATCCTCCATCGCGCGGAGATGCCGCTCGTCCGCCGACGTCGCCGCGAGGAACTTCACCCGTGCGTTCTCCGTCGCCGTGCTCAGCAGGCGCACTTTGTCGCCGCGGATCGGCACTTTCACCTCGACCTTCGAGCCGCGGCGCTCGCCCAGCACCTCCGCCAGCGCGACCGCGTCCGACGGCAGCAGGGGAACCAGGATCTCCGCCGGGATCTCGCTGCCGGGCGGGTACGCGGCGTTGAGCACGGACGACAGGACCTCGGGATCCTCGCCGATCATCGCCGGCAGGATGGTCACGCGCGGCTCGCCCATGAGGCCTTCGCGCACCGGCACGACGGCGACCGCACCCGTCGATCCCGCGCGATGGAAGCCCCACACGTCCCGATCGCCCATCTTCGTGTCCACGACCGTCTGCCGCTCGACCACCTGGCGCACCGTGGTCGCGAGGTCCCGCAGGCGCGCGGCCTCCTCGAACTCCTCGCGCGCGGCGGCCTTGAACATGCGCAATTCCAGGCCCTGGAGCGCCTTTCCCGTGCGGCCCGCCAGGAAGTCGCACGCGCCCTCCACCAGCAGCTTGTAGTCGTCCGACAGCTCCACCTTGGGTTTGACGCACGGGGCGACGCAGCGGTGCATCTGGTGGAGCAGGCAGGGTCGTGACCGCGAGCGCAACACGGCGTCCGAGCACGATCGGAGCGGGAACGCGCGCTGCAGGAACGCGAGCGTCTGCCGCGCCTTGCTCGCCGACGTGTACGGCCCGTAGTACTTCGCGCCGTCGTCCTTGATCTGGCGTACGAGCTCGAATCGGGGCCACTCCCCCTTCACGTCCAGCCGCACGTGCAGGAAGCTGCTGTCGTCCCGGAGCTTGATGTTGTAGCGCGGGTTGTGGCGCTTGATGAGGCTGTTCTCGAGGATCAGCGCGTCTTTTTCCGTCTCCGTGACGATGCAGTCGATGTCCGTGGCTCGTCGCACCAGGAACGGCACCATCTGGCGCTCGTCGTTGCCCTGCAGGTACTGGCGCACCCGGGCGCGCAGATTCACCGCCTTGCCGACGTAGATCACCTTTCCACGCCGATCCTTGAACAGGTAGCAGCCCGCGCTCGTGGGCAGCTCGGCGGCCTTCGCAGACAGCACATCCGACATGGCTGCAACCTAACGCGGTGCTACGATGGGGGTGCCCGGAGGCCACCGATGCTCGTCGCCCTCGCCCTCGCCCCCCTCGCCAGCGCGGCAGCGCCCCCCTCGAACACGGGCTGGCAGGCGCCCAATACCTTCGTGCAGGTCGGCTTCGGCACGCCCTGGCCGGTCGCGCTCCACGGCGAAGCCATGCTGTCGGAGGACTTCAGCGGCGAGCTCGGCATCGGCCTCGCGGGGCAGGACGGCGCCACGGACTTCGGATCCGGCTTCGACCCGGGCTTCGACTACGCGTTCCGCTACCGGCCGGACTTCGCGTGCTTCGGGTGCGGGGGGCGCGTGCTCGTCACGCTCGCGGCGGGCGTCGGCGGGCTGGTCGACCCGGACGCGGACTTCTCGGCGTGGAACGGCTCGATCGGGCTCGACGTGGACGCGGCGTTCGTGTGGTGGACCACGCGCTCGGTGGGCCTCACCGTCGGCCTGCGCGGGGGGGTCGGGCCGGCGATCGATCTGCGTACGCTCGAAGTCGACGGCGCGGCGGGCTGGGGCTGGCTCGAAGCAGGGTTGGCGTTCTGAGGCTTTTTTGGGGTTGTTCCAGCCCGTGCCTGGGTGGCCGGGCGCCGGGCCGCGCGCTCCCGGGCTCCGTGCGACAAGGAGCAGGGAGAAGCCCGGAACGGGCGAGCCTCTGCGACGACTCAGCACGGA
>CAMCWU010000074.1 GCA_945882675.1 Klebsiella pneumoniae
CGCCATAGGTGAGCTGAAACGCCCCGAGCAGGAGCTTGTCGCCCTCCGCCAGCGGGCTCGTCTTCACGCGACGGCCGTTCACGTACAGCTCGCCGGAGCCCAGGAGCGCCACGGTCGTCTGGCCGCCCGTCCGCATGATGTTGGCGTGGGTCGGCGCGAGCGACGGGTCGTCGAGGACGAGGTCGTTCCCGGGCGCGCGCCCGATCGTCGTCAGGACCTTCCGGATCGGGAAGTCGACGGAGGTCTTGCGGATCGTGTTCTCGCACCGGAGCCAGGGCATGTGGATCCCCCGCCCCAGGTTTACCTCAGAACCGCCCGGACACCACCACCATGGGCAGGCTGGGGAGCCGCGCGGGGGTCACACCCGCGGCAGGATCGACGAGCAGGGTCGGCCGCGGGGCGGGATGATGGTTGCGCCACCGGGTCTGGCCGGCTGTCGTCGAGATCGCCCACAGCGTGTAGAAGCCGAAGGTCGATGGCCACTGGTAGCGGAACTTGTTGATGCGGGTGCGCTCGGTCAGCGGTCCGCCGGTGCCGCGGCCGTCCGGTGCCGGGTCGCCGATATCCGGGTTGGTGGCGGTGAGGTCCAGGTAGAAGCCGACCGATGCGCTCGCGAGCACGGCCTGCGTCACGAGGAGCGTGGCGCCAGCGATCGGCTGGCGCTGCTTGAACTGCGGCACGCCGAGCGGCAGCCATCCCCACGCCGGGTACCGCGGCGGCAGCGGGATCGGCAGCGCGGCGATCTCCGCCTTGACCCGACTCCGCACGCTCTCGAACAGGCCGATCACGTCGATCGGGTGGTGGTACGGCGAGATCGGGTGGTCCGGGTCGCGCTGGAGCAGCCAGGTCCACGCGGCCTCCGCGGCCGGCAGATCGCCGCCTTCGTACGCGATCTCCCCCACGTAGATGGCGACCTCGCCCGCGCTCTCCAGCGGCACGTCCGTGCCCGCGAGGAGCTGGCCGTACAGCGCCTGGAACCCGGCGCGCGCCACCTCCACGTCCCCCTGGAACCACGCGGCGCGGGCCTGGTCGAGCCCCACCTCGAACGCGACGACGCCCGATCCGGTCGCGGGTAGGGGCGCGGGATCGCCCGCGAACGCCAGCGCGAGCAGGAGGAAGAAACTGGTCAAAGCTCGGCCTCGACGCCCAGAGTGAGCGCCCGGAGGGGGGTGTTCGTGCCGGTCCGTGCCTCGCTCGTCATGTGTCTACCCGGGTGAGGGTAGCCGCAGCGGCGGGCGCGGTCAAACATCGGGCCGCGCCCGAACTATCCGTGATGCGCACTGTGCGGGATGGGGATACGTCTTGCGCTCGGGGGCACCGTGCGACGGATCGAGACGTTCGAGTTCTGGGATGAGCTCATCGGCCTCAAGGACGAGCTGTCGCTGCGCGAGCTCGCCGAGCGGTTCAATGTGACGCCCGGCGCGATCTCGGCCGCCTTCAAGCGCACCGCCACCTCTCGCACACCGGCGCCGCCGGGACCCCGGAACCTGCGCGCAGGGAAGCGCGACGAATCGGCCAGCGAGCAGGCGTCGGTGCCCGTGCGCGGCGCGCCGCGGCCCGGCTCGAAGGACGGGCTGCTCCAGGAGCACGCGGGCCTCCTCGGGCGGGTGCCGGACTCGGAGATCGCCGAGCGCGCGGGGGTGAGCCAGCGGACCGTCGCCAGCTACCGCGCGCGCCACGACATCCCGGGCTACTCGGGCGCGCCCCAGCGCCGCGACCTCGCCGGCTCGCGGTCCGCGTGGCGTGTCGTGATCCGACACGAAGACGGAAACGACGCAGACGGTGTAATCGTCGCGCCGACGCTCATCGCGGCGGCGGAGATCGCGGCGTCCCTCGGTCAGGGGGACGTGATGGAGATCCGCTACCTCGGATCGCTCCTGGCCTGATGCTCAGCGCGCGATGGTCTGCGGGGGCGGGATCGAGACGGCGAAGCTCCCATCTGCGTCGGTCAGGCCCGCTCCGAGCAGCACGCCGCCGACGGTGCGGACCTCCACCACGCTGTACGGCTCGGCGGCCCCGTCGAACGTCACGATCCCGCGGACGCGCACGCCGTTCGGGAGCTCGATCGCGACATCCGGAGTGGGCTGGCCGATCGGGCTGGCCTCCACGACCACCCGCCCGAGGGCGAGCTCGTCGCGCTCTCCCGGCGGCGTCGCCAGGCACTCGAGGGTGGCGCTGGACACGGACAGGTCCCAGCGCCCGTCCGGGCCGGCGAAGGTGCTCCAGCTCCGGCCGGAGAAGCCGACCTCCGAGCAGGTGATCCGCGCGTCTGCGACCCCTACGCCCGACCCGTCCACGGTCGCCCCCCCGAGCGGGACGAGCCCGGGGAGGATCACCGTGTCGAGCTGCCGATCCTCGCGAACCTCGATCGGGCCCGCGACCGCGACCGGCCCGAGCGCGCTCTCGTCGTCGGGGATGATCTCGACCGCCCAGGTGCCGGGCGGGATCACGAGATCGAGGTTCCCGTCGTTGCTGGTCGCGTTCTCGATGACGAGGTCGGCGTCGAGCGACCCGAAGTTGTCGAGCGTGATCGCGATGAACCGCACGAGGACGCTCGCCGCGGGGGACCCGTCCTCCTGCTCGACCCGCACGCTCGCGGTCACCGTCGACGTGGTCGGGTACTCGACGTCGACCTCCGCGCCCAGGTCGGCCGTGACCTCCGCCGGGGAGGAGGTGAGGATCGGATCGCGCGATGTGAGGCCGCCACCGGTCATCACGGTCCACGCGCCGGCCGGGACGCGGATCTCGTAGAAGCCGGCGAGGTCCGTCCAGGTCGACGCCGTGGCGTGCCCGAACGCGTCGACCGCGAGGACCTCGCAGTCGGAGTAGGGCTTCCCGCCGATGCGCACGCGGCCATAGAGCGCCTGGCCCGCGTCGAGGACGACGTCCGGACCGTCCGCGTCGTCGTCGATGCGGTAGTTCGCCCAGCGGGGCGCCATGCGGGCGGAGTCCGGCGTGGTGACGATCTCGTACGTGCCCGGGACGACGTCGAGCGCGTACGCCCCGGTCGCGGGGTCCGTCGGGACGTCGTAGGCGTTGAAGCCGTTGGTGTGGACCAGGCGGACCCGGCCGGGCGCAGGGGCCTCCACCGTCGGGAGACTCCCGAGGCCCGCGTACGGCGCGACCGCCGCGCCGGTGACAACCCCGCGCACGTCGATCGGCCGCTCGAGAGCGAGCGCCAGCGCGGCGTCCGCCAGCTCGGACTCGGGGAACGGGCCGAACACCTGGGGCAGGGCGCGGATGTTCCCGTCGGCGTCGCGCTGGTCCGCGGGGATGACGTCGATCCGGACGTCGGGGTCGACGATCGCGGCGTCTCCGTCGAGCTCCGGCGCTCCGCCGACGGTGTCCGCGTCTACCGCGAAGCTCTCAGAGCGGGCCCCGCAGGCGGTGATCAGGACAAGGCCGGTGAGCAGGGGGATCCTCATGGCACCACCGCCAGCCACGTCACCGTGACCGCCTGCCTCGCGCTGTCGATCACGACGCACTCGATGAGGTCGCCGTCGAGCACCGGGTCGGCGGGGACATCCGCGTGGCTCACCGTGACGCCTTCGGACTCGAACTCGGTGACGACGAACTCGACGCCATGGGGCACGTCCCACACGATCGTGAGCGGGCCATCCTCCGGGTCGAACGCGATGACGGTCAAGGTCTCCGTGTCCCCCTGGAACGTCACGTTCAAGGGCTGGTCGTCCGGGCCGATCTCCGGGCTGATGATCTCGGGCTCACGGTCCAAGGGTTCCTCCCACACGGGCCCGATGTAGAGGCACCCTTGCAGGAGAAAGATGCAAGCTACGTGCCAACGGACATACCTGGCACCTGGCGCAGCGCCCGCGTGACGGACTGCGTTTCGCGACATGGCGATCATGGTGGCGAGACCCTCACGTCCGTCCTGAGCTCGCTCCACCTGAACTCGTGCGGCTCCGACCCGCACGTCAGCACCACCGCCTGCGGCTGGTGCGGGCGGTCGACCAGCAGCACGGCGTCGAGGGTGGCCACCGTGCCGCGCGCCTGCCCGTTGTGGGTGACGCGGCAGTCACCCTCCCATCCTTCGAGGAGGATCTTCCAGGGCTTCGGCTTGAGCGGGATCTTCTGCTGAACGGTCTCTCCGGGACCGACCTCCACGTCGAGCTCGTACTCCTGAACGTACAGCGACCGCACGACGAGGTGATATTTCCCGGAGGGGATCTCGATGACCTTGTTCGTCATGCCGATCCGTGTGCTGCCGGTGAACACCTCTGCCGACAGGAAGTCGGGGCTCGAGAGGTGCAGCTTCCCCGTGCCGTTCTGAGCGACGACGAGCGGCGGGGCAGGCGCAGGCACCGGGTCCACGGGCACCACCGCGGGCTGCGGCTGCGGGCGGCGCACGAGCGGCGGAGGAGGGGTCGGGGTCGGGACGAGCACCTGCGCAGCCGCCGGAGCGGGCTCTCCTGGGGTCGCACCGGGAACCGGATCGGGCCCGCGCACGACGGGCGCGGGAGGATCTGCCTGCGCGGCCGCTTCCACGGCCTGTGCGGCGGCTTCAACAGGGGCGGGTGTGGGGCGTGGGGCGGCGTCCGGCGGCGGGCCGGGGGGCAGGCTCCGGCTCCACAGCACCACGGCCGCGATCGCGGTCACCACCACCACGGTCGCCGATCCGCCGAGGAGCCACCCGACCCGGCGCCGCGGCCGGACCTGCCCGTGGAGCCCCTGCACGAGCGCCAGCACCTCGGCGTTCTCCCCGTCCATCGAGAGGAGCCGGTTGAACATGCGGAGCGCCGCAAGGTGGTCCCCGCGGGCGAGGAGCGCCTTGCCCCCGCTCAGCAGGTGCTCGCGGAGGTGCGCGTCCAACCGGCGCTCCCAGGCCTCCGGCTCGACGGTGTAGGCGTAGATCGACCACGGCTCCTGCTCCGGATCGACGCCGGACTCCTCGAGGACCTTCCCGAGCGCCGCAACCACGTCGTCGGCCGTGGGGAACCGGCCGTCCCGGTCGGTGGATAGCAGTCGCTCGATGACGTCCGCCAGGCTCGCGGATATCGTCGGGGCGAGCTCGGCGACGTTCGGGCGGTTCGCCTCGATGACGTTCTTGAGGATCACGCTCGGGTTGCTCCCCGCGAACGGCAGCGTGCCGGTGACGAGGTAGAACAGCACGGTCCCGAGGCTGAACAGGTCCGAGCGCGTGTCGAGCTTGCCCTCGCGCGCCTGCTCCGGGCTCATGAACGCCGGGGAGCCGACGAGCGCGCCGGTCATCGTGACCTGGGACTCGTCGAGGAAGCGGGCGATCCCGAAGTCCATGAGCTTGATCGTGCCGTCCCCGCGGACCATCACGTTGTCCGGCTTGAGATCGCGGTGAAGGATTGCTTCACGATGCGCGTACGCCAGCGCCCGCGCGAGATCCCGGCCGATCGCCGCCACGAGCTCCGACGGCAGGCGCCCGCGACGCCACAGGAGGCTCGAGAGCGTCTCGCCCGACACGAACTCCGTGACGATGTAGCATTCCTCGGCGTCGAGCCCGGAGTAGTCGAAGATCTCGAGGATGTTCGGGTGCCGCAGGTGCTCGATGGCGCGGGCTTCGCGCGCGAACCGCTTCCGGTTGCGGCTGGACGACGAGAGGTGAGGGTGGAGGACCTTGATCGCGACGTCGCGGTTCAGGGTCGCGTGGCGCCCACGGTAGACCGTGGCCATGCCGCCTTCGCCGACCTTTTCGAGCACCTCGTACTTGTCCAGGGTGCTGCCGATCACCACCCGCCCCGAAGAACGCACCGGCTCGGGAAGGAGCGGCTCGAACGTGTGTAACCCGGGGGGATGGGGCCGCATGCCGCGCCTAGCCGATCTGGCCGGGGTCGCCCAGCGGTCCGATGAGGCCGCGGTCGTTGAGCACGCCGAGGATGCTCCCCGCCGTCTCCTCGACCGCCTTGTTCGTGACGTCGATCACGGGCCATTGCCGGTGTGCTCTGAACAACCGCTCGGCGTACTCGAGCTCTGCCAGGATGTACTCGAGGTCGTCGTAGTTGATGGTGCTTCCCGTGCCCATCGTCTTGAGGCGCGCCCGGCGGATGGACTGCAGGGCGTCCGGCGAGATCGTGAGCGCGAACACGCGGCGGAAGTCGATCGTGTCGAGGCTCGGCGGCGGCGGCCGATCGAGGACGATCGGGATGTTCGCGACCTTGTACCCCTTGTGCGCGAGGTAGGTCGAAAGCGGCGTCTTGCCTGTCCGCGATACGCCCACGAGCACGATGTCGGCCTGTTGGAGCATCCGCGGCTCCTTCCCGTCGTCGGCCTTCACGGTGTAATCGACGGCTTCGATTCGCCGAAAGTACTGCTCGTCCGCCTGGTGCATGAGGCCGGGGACGCCGACCGGCTTCTCCTCGAGGAAGGTCTCGAGCTCGCCGAGCAGGTTCCCGATGAGGTCGATGTGCATCACGCCCGTCTCTTTTCCGAGGCGAGCCGCGAACTCGCGCATGTCCGTGCGCACGAGTGTCGTGACGACGAACGCCTTCTGGCGCGCCGCGACCCGGAACCAGCTCGTGAGCTGCTCCTGCCGGGTGATGTGGGCGTGGGTGCGTACGTGCACCAGGTGGTGCTGGAACTGTTGGAGGGCCGCGCGGACGACCTTCTCGGCGGTCTCGCCCGTGCCGTCCGAGAGGATCAGCAGCGGCAGCGGGAGCTTCACGGTGCACCTCCGTCGGTCACGCGAGATGGTACCCCGTGGCGAGGCGATCCGGCGCGGGGAGCGGTCACGGTCCGTCGACGTCGCGCGCGAGGATCCGGTACAGCCGCAGGACCAGGCCCACGTCGCCCTGCACGGTCAGGCGATCGTCGAGGAAGCCGCGGCGCGGGTCGAGCGATCCCTCCAGCAGCTCGCGGAAGTCTCCGACGGAGCAGCGCAGCGTGCAGTCCGGCCGCGCGGCGAGCTCACGCGCCACCAAGGTCTCGTGCCCGGCGCGCGTCACGGTCCAGCACCCGCCGCCCGATCCGAGCAGATCGAAGCCGATCGCGACGCCGTCCGGCATGACCTCTGCCAGCCGGGAGCCGTGCGGGACCTGCTGGAAGAAGGCCTCCAGGCTCGCGACCCGGTCACCGTCGCCGTCGAACGAGGGAAATCCGCCGCTCATGCGTTCGCCCCGTCCGGCTGGGTGGACACCGCCGGGGCCTCCTCCTCCCGCACCAGGATCGGTGTCTCGGCGTCGGGGAACTTCCCGCGGCGACCGTGGTAGAACGCGCGGATCACGTCCATGTCGGCGCGGATGTCGCCCGTCGGGTGGAGCACGGGCCCGATCCCCGCGCGCCGGTTGGCGTAGTCCAGGTAGCACATGAGGATCGGCACCTTCGCCTCCACCGCGATCCAGTAGAAGCCCGACTTCCAGTGGGCGGCGCGCTTGCGGGTGCCGGACGGCGGGACGGCGAGCGCCAGGCGATCCACGGCGTCGAACTGGCGCGCGACCTCCTTCACCATCCCGCGAGGCGCGCGCCTGTCCACGGGCACTCCTCCCATCCACCGGAGGAACCAGCCGAACGGGCCTACGAACAGCGTGTCCTTGCCCATCCACGAGAGCCGCAGCCGGAAGATGAAGCCGGCCGCCAGCATGTGCGGCAGGTCCCAGTTCGTGGTGTGCGGCGCCGCGATTACGACGGCGCGGGGCACCCCCGGGGGCGCCTCACCGTCCACATCCCACCCGAATGCCAGCATCCACAAACGGGCGAGCCAGTACCAGAATAGGCCCGTGCGAGGTCCGTCGTGGGTGACGTCGGCGGAGCGCATGCAGGCGGTCCCGCGCAGGGGGAGGGGTACAGCCCGCGGGGGCGAGGGGAGCCGAAGATGGGACTTGAACCCACGACCTGCTGATTACGAATCAGCTGCTCTACCAACTGAGCTACTTCGGCGTTCCCGCACCGGGCCGGGAGTCACCTCGCCGTCCGGCCAGCGCCGCTTAATGTGGGCCCGCGGGAGCGTCAACGCCACCCCGCGCTGTGGGCGCCCTTGGTCTGCGGGCTCGCTGGAGATAAGCTCTCGGGCCATGAGCGCCTCCTCCACTCCCCGTGAGCGTCCTCCCATGTCGGATCTCCGCTCCAAGCTCCTGTCTGGCGTGCTCGCCGCGGGCCTCGCGTGGGCGGCCCCCGCGCGCGCCGCGGAGCCGATTCTCGTGCCGGAGTTCACGCCGGCGTCCCCGGCGGAGTTCGCGATCGCGGGAATGCTGGGCAGCCAGGTACAGGATCGACTGCTGCAGGACGGCCACATCGTGCTCACGGAGACCGTGATCGCATCCGCCGTCGGCACCTCGCTCGAGAACTGCGCGGCGCGCGCCGGCTGCCCCGCGGACGTGCTCCCGAAGGTGCCTGCGCGCATGGCGGTGGTAGTGATGATCGGGCGCGCCGCGGACGGCACGCTCGTGGGGTACCTCCGGCTCTTCGTGGGCGCGGACCCGCGGCCGGCCCAGTCCGTGGACATCCCCATCCTGCCCGGCCAGGAGTACCTGTTCGCGGAGCAGGTGAGCACGTCCGTACGCCAGCTCCTGAACCTCGTGGGACCGAGCCCGGACGCGGTGCTCATGGCGGCGGCGCGCCTCTTGTCGGGCCAGGCCCCGCTCGCCACGTCGCCGGTGCCCGCGCCGGTGATCGCCCCCGTCCCGGCTCCGATCGTCGGGAACCCACCGGTGCCCGTCACTCGCGTGGACCTCGACGACCCGGTGGAGCCTGATCCCAAGGTGAGGACGGCGGGCGGCGACGAGCGGCCGCTCGAGACCCTGCTGGCCGGCACGGACGTCGCGCCGCGGCATGTCCTCGGCGCGGAGAGCAGCCTGCGGAAGTCGGGGAAGGACCCCCGCGATTGGATGTTCGAGAAGTCGCCGCACGGGGGGCGCTTCACGATGGACATCCAGGCCGGCCTGGGGATCGGCGACATCGAGCGCGGCGCGGACCTGCGCGTCACCTTCGACGAGGAGGGGACGCAGACGGAGGAGTGGTACCAGGAAGGCCCGTTCTACGCCCGTCGTCCCCGGGGCGCGCTGTTCCTCGGGTACGCACCTTCGGCGTGGGTGGACTTCGGCCTGCTCGCGGGGGTCCAGTACGGGAACCGGGTCCTGACGACGGGGTACGCCCGCGCGCTCCCGGACGGCACCACTGAGGTCACCACCAACGCCGCCCAGGACCTCCAGGCGGTCCAGGTCCTGTTCCAGCCGCGCGCCCGGCTCTACGTCGTTCCCACGGGCCCCGTGAAGCCCTACCTCGCGACCGGACCCGAGTTCCGGGTGTTCGACGGGTACAAGATCCAACAGTCCACGGACGGCCCGATTTACCCTGTGCCCCCGGGCGGCGTCATGTACGGCTGGAACGGGGCAGGGGGCCTCATGATCGACCCCGGCCCGATCATCGGCTTCTTCGCCGAGGGATCGTACTCGCGCATGTTCGGCCTGCGCTCGGGTCCCGCCCAGGCGGGCGCGTGGTCCTCGCCGCCGCCGGCGCCGCCGATCCCGACCCACCAGACCATCGCCATCGTGGGCGGCGTCCAGTTCCGGATCTGATCATGGAACGAATTTGATCATGGATCCCAAGGCGGCTCGCACCCCCCTCGTCCTGCGACCGATCGAGGAGGTCGGACGTAGCGTCCTGCGCTTCCTGGAGGAGCTCGGCCGCGTCTCGCGCATCGGCTTCTCGGGCACGGTGAACATCTTCCTGCCGCCGTTCCGGCCCGGGCTCATCGCCAATCAGATCGAGTTCATCGGCATCCAGAGCCTGCCGATCATCCTGCTCGCGAGCACGTTCACGGGCGCGGTGTTCACGTACGAGAG
The DNA here is from genome assembly GCA_945882675.1 of Klebsiella pneumoniae. Classification (GTDB taxonomy): domain Bacteria; phylum Myxococcota_A; class UBA796; order UBA796; genus CANLGQ01. The sequence continues at coordinate 9,765 of CAMCWU010000074.1, forward strand.
CTACGAGGCATTCCACCTCTTCGGCGCGCAGGGCTACGTCGGCGGGACCGTCGGCGTGGCGCTCACACGGGAGCTCGCGCCGACGCTCACGGGCCTGCTGGTCGCCGGTCGGGCCGGATCGGCGATGGCGGCCGAGATCGGCTCTATGCGCGTCTCAGAGCAGATCGACGCGCTTCACGCCATGGCAGTTGACCCCGTCAACTATCTCGTGAAGCCGAGGATCATCGCGGCGACGCTCGTGCTGCCCATGCTCACCGCGATCTTCGACTTCACGGGGATCCTCGGCTCGTATGGCGTGGCGGTTTACGTGCTGCGCATGTCGCCGCCCGAGTTCACGGTCCGGCTGCAGGACTGGGTCGACTGGGACGACGTCTGGGCGGGTCTGTTCAAAGCGATCGTCTTCGGGTACGTCATCGGAGTCGTGGCGTCCTACAAGGGCTTCTACACGGAGGGTGGGGCAGCCGGCGTCGGGCGGGCGACGACGTCGTCGGTGGTCGTGTCGTCCGTCGCGATCCTCGTGCTGAACTTCTTCATCGCGTACTTCGTCACGTCCTCGGTCGGCGGCGAGTAATGGCGAGTCCGGAGATTGACCCCGTCACGGGGGCCCCGGCCGCGATCCGGTACCTCGACGTCCACAAGGCGTTCGGGACGCACGTCGTCCTCAACGGCCTCGATCTCGTGATCCCGCGGGGGAAGGTCACCGTCATCATCGGCCGATCGGGCACCGGGAAGTCGGTGACGCTCAAGCACGTGATGGGGCTCCTGCGGCCGGACCGGGGCCGGATCTGGGTCGGTGACGACGAGTTGACCAAGATGAGCGACAAGCAGCTCCGAACGGTCCGAAACCGCTTCGGCATGGTGTTCCAGAACGCCGCGCTGTTCGACTCGATGACGGTGTTCGAGAACATCGCGTTCCCGCTCCGCGAGCACACGCGTCTGCGAAGGCGGGAGATCGACGAGAAGGTGCGGGCGCTCCTCGCTCTCGTCGGGGTCCACGACGCGGAGGACAAGCTCCCGAACGAGCTCTCGGGCGGCATGCGCAAGCGGGTCGGCCTCGCGCGGGCGCTCGTGCGCGACCCCGAGTTCGTGCTGTACGACGAGCCGACGACCGGCCTCGATCCCATCCTCACGGCCGCGATCGACCAGCTCGTGATCGACACCCAGCGCGCGCGGCCGGGCATCACGTCCGTCGTCATCAGCCACGACATGCACGCCGTCCTCGAGATCGCCGACAAGGTCGCGATGCTGGTGGGCGGCGTCCTCGCTCACGAGGGGACCCCGGATTACTTCCGGTCCTCCACGGACCCCCTCGTCCGCCAGTTCCTCACCGGCTCGCTCGACGGCCCGATGAAGGTCTGATCCATTGCGCCCCACCGGAAGAAGATGGCCACCACCGAGCTGAAAGTCGGCGCCTTCGTCCTCGCGTCCACCGTGCTGGTCATCGGCGGGTACTTCTGGGCGGTGGACGGGCTCCTCAAGCCGGGAGAGACCGCGTACAACGTGCGTCTCACGGTGCCGAACGCGGACGGGGTGTACGCGGGGACGGCGGTGCGGATCGCCGGCGTCGGCATCGGCTCGATCGACACGATCACGCTGGAGGGCGACCAGGCGCGCATCGACCTGAAGATCCTGAGCCAGTACCCGCTGCCGACCGACTCGTACGCGGAGCTCGGGTCGAGCGGCCTCCTGGGCGACCGGTACGTGCGCGTCACGCTGGGAGAGGAGAGCGCGACGATCCCGGACGGCGGCGTCATCGCGTACGGGGAGGAGCCGGGGAACATCGACAACATCACGCGCCAGGTGGAGGCCATCTCGGAGGACGTCAAGGAGATCACCGGCGTCCTGCGGGAAGAAGTGACGAACCAGGAGAACCGCGATCACGTCAACGCGACGATCGCGAACATCGACGCCCTGTCCGCCGAGCTCCGGCTGATGGCGGAGCAGAACCGCCAGGACGTGGCCGCGATCGTGGACTCCGTTCGCCGGCTCTCGACCAATCTGGAAGGCATCACCTCCGAGACCGGCCGCGACGTGGACGAAGAGCTCGACAAGATCAAGGACGCGACCGATTCGCTCCAGCGGACGCTCGACGACGTGGAGTCGATCACGGGCAAGGTCGACGACGGGCAGGGGACCATCGGCGCGCTCGTGAACGACCGGGAGACGGTAGACGCGCTGAACGAGACGATCGACAACGCGAACTCGGTGATCGAGAGCTTCTCCGGGCTGCACGCGGAGGTCTACTACACCGGCCGGTACTACTTCGGGTCGGAGCCGGCGGACACCGAGACCTTCTTCTACGGCAACCCGCTCTCGGGGAGCGCGGCGAACACGATCGGGCTCGAGCTCCACCCGCAGGAGGACTTCTGGTGGGTGTTCGAGATCAACGACTACCCGCAGGGCCTGATCTCGGCGCAGGAGAAGTATTATCCCGAGACGGGCTACCACTACGTCGAGTGGACGCGCGAGCTGAACTACCGCTTCACCTTCCAGATGGCGAAGCGCTGGCGGGGCCTCGGCTTCCGGCTCGGGATCAAGGAGGGCGGAGGCGGACTCGGCATGACCGTCTACGCCGCGCGGAGCCGCCTCATGCTCAACGCGGACGTGTTCGACTTCACGTTCGGCTCCTACCCGGCGCTCACGTCGGTTACCGGCCAGCAGTCCCCTTACGGCGGCTCGATGCCGAATGTCCGCCTCGGAGCTCGGTACGAGCCGATCCCGCACCTGTATTTCGAGGTCGGGACCGAGCAGCTCGTCCTCGGCCTGCAGAACGGCTTCGCGACGGGCTACGGCGGCGTCGGCTTCCACTTCACGGACGACGACATCAAGCTCCTGATGGCCACGCTGCCGATCGGGTTGTAGGCCCGGCGGATGCGCCGTGGACCTCGCCCGCGACACCTCGTGACGTGAACGGAAGAGCTGGGTAGAACCTGTGAGAACGGCGGGCCGGGCGGCGGCGCTTGTGTTCGGGGCGACGGGTCTGTTATCCACACGGGGCCCCCGCGGGCTGCGGACGGAGGACACGGCGTGGCCGGCAAGAAGACAGACGAGGTCGCCAAGGATTTCTTCGGTGACGACGCGAGCTGGTTCGACGAGGACGACGGGAACCCCGCGCCCCCGGCCCCTCCAGCTCCGCCCTCCGGCGCGGATCCGACCGCGGCACCCCCGGCACCCCCCGTGCCGGTCGCCCCGCTGCCGGAGGCCCTGCAGGACGCGGGGCTGACCGCGGACGCCGCCGCCGCGGACGCCCCGGTCGCGCTGGACTCCGGCTCGGCCCCGACCATGATGTTCTCGCTCGACCAGCTGCCGGAGTTCCCGCTCCCGCTGCAGGAGCAGGCGGACGCGGAGGAGCAGGCGAACGACGCGCGCGGCATGGCCGCCGAGTCCATGGCTCCGACCGAGGAGATCCTGCGCGAGCCTCTCTCCGATCTCGGAGAGCCTTCCTCGGATCTGGGGAGCGCCGACCTCTCGGCGGGCACG
>CAMCWU010000075.1 GCA_945882675.1 Klebsiella pneumoniae
GGAGCTGGCGCTCGGAAGCGGCATCGCGGCAGACGTCGCGTTCCGGCACACCACGGGCCGGTGGGACGCCATCGTCGCCGTCCTCGACTCCGGGATCTACTGGCAGGAGGACGACCTCTGGTCGAAGATCCACCTCAACGCTGGTGAATTGCCCCTGCCCCAGGGCGCTGACGGCGTGGAGTCCGCGGACGTCGACGGGAACGGGATCCTGAACCTCGACGACTGGCGGAGCGACCCGCGCGTGCTGCCGACCGCGGGCCAGGACGCCGCGGACCTGGTCCTCGACCCGTCCGACCTGATCTACACCTTCTCGGACGGCGTGGACGACGACGGGAACGGCTATGTGGACGACATCGCCGGCTGGGACTTCTTCGCGGGGGACAACGACCCCTTCGCGGATCCGCAGGTGGGCTACGCGGACCACGGCACTGGCGTGATGGACGAAGCCGCCGAGCCCGGCGGGGACGACAGCGGCATCGGCGTGTGCCCGAACTGCGCGATCCTGCCGGTCCGCGTGGGCGATACCTTCGTGACCCACGGCGACAACGTCGGCAGCGCGCTCGTGTTCGCGGCGGACTCGGGCGCCAAGGGCGCTGCGCTGGCGATCGGCGCGCTCACCATGCCGTCCTGGGCGTACGACGCGATCCGGTACGCGGACGGCCAAGGCGTCACGATCGTCGGCGCGGCCGGCGACGAGAACAGCTACCACCGGAACTATCCTGCGGCGGCCGACGAGATCCTGTACGTCCACTCGATCACGAGCGACAGCGACGACAGCAACAACGGGGCCTACAGCTACTTCAACACGTGGAACTGCAACAACTTCGGGCCGCGGATGGATCTCGTCGCCCCGTCCGGGGCGTGCGCTACCGGCGCGGTCGCGAAGATGGCCGGCGCTGCCGCGCTGGTGTGGTCCGCCGGCCAGGACGCGGGGGACGACCTCGCTCCCGTCGAGATCCGGCAGCTGCTCACGGCGTCCGCGGACGACATCTGGCTGACGGACGCCGAGCGCGAGGAGTCGGGCGCGTACCCGTCGCGCGAGGGCTGGGACTCGTTCTACGGCTACGGCCGCGCGAACATCGGCCGGTCGGTGGAAGCGGTTGTCGGAGCCGGGATCCCGCCGATCGCGCGCATCGACTCACCGACCTGGTTCGCGTGGGCCGGGGACGGCGCGGGCGTCGAGATCTCGGCTACGATCCAGGCGCCTCGCGCGGCGGTGGACGGCTGGGTGCTCGAGATCGGCGCGGGCGCGGACCCCACGGCCTGGACGGAGGTCGCGCGCGGCGACGGCCCGGCCGAAGGCCCGATCGCGACGGTCGATCTTCCGCTCTCGACGGGCGATCTCGCGGTGCCGGCGCAGGAGGGGGTGGTCGACCGGATGGCCCGCGCCCACGACCGGCTGGTCCAGCTCCGGCTGACGGTCACGGACACGGCCGGCAACGCCGCGGTGGCGCGCTCGGGCGTGTGGGTGGACGCGGATCCGGACCTTCTCCCCGGCTTCCCGCTCGTGACGGGCTCTTCGATGGAGAGCTCGGTCACGCTCGCCCAGCTCGACGCCACGCCGGCCTGGGAGATCGTGTTCGCGAGCTCCAACGGGTCGATCCACGCGGTGAACGGCGCAGGCGCGGAGCTCCCGGGCTTCCCCGTGTGGACGGAGCTCCTCCCGCAAGCGGACAGCGCGGGCTGGCGGTCCGGCGAGATCCCCGCCCCGCACGAGGGCGTCATCTCCGGCGTCGCGGTCGGCGACCTCGACGGCGACGGCGACGGCGAGATCGTCGCGGCCGGCCTGGCAGGCCAGGTGTACGCTTGGAACGCCGACGGTACGCCGGTCGCGGGGTTCCCGGTGTCCACGGTCGGGCGCGCGGCCGAGGAGCGCACCGCCAACACGCACTGGGACGACGGCGTCGCGGCCGCACCGGCCCTCGGCGACATCGACGGGGACGGCGCGCTCGAGATCGTGGTCCCCGCCATGGACCAGCGCCTGTACGTGTGGCGCGGGGACGGCACGACATATCCCGGGTACCCCCTGGAGATCTGCCAGCCCGAGCTGTGCGGCGTGGCCGGCACCCGGATCATCGCGCCCGTCGCGCTCGGGGACATCGACGACGACGGCGACCTCGACGCCGCGCTCGGCACGAACGAGGTCCCGGTCGGCGCGGCCGGGCTGCTCTACCTCGTGGATCTGCCGGCAGCGCGGATCTGGGACGGCTACCCGCTCGGGCAGCGCGGCCTCGTGAACGAGACGGTGCTCCCGCTCATCGGCGAGGGGCACCCGGCCGCGGTGTCGCTCGCGGACCTGGACGGCGACGGCACGCTCGAGATCTCGAGCAACCCGATGCTCGGCTCCCTCGGCCCCATCCACGCAGACGGCACCGACGCCATCCCGGTCTCGATGGTGGCGACCGGCTTCGGGCCGGGCACCGACTTCAACGAAGGATCGATGCTTGCCGCAGTCAACGATCCCACGTTCGCGGACATCACCGGCGATGGCACGCCGGACTTCCTGACGGGCGGCGTGGGCGTGAACTGGCTCGTGTCGCTGGCGTTCACGAAGGAGCTCGACTACCAGCACGCCGTCGGCGCCTGGGACGGCGTCACGGGCGCCGGGATCCCCGGCTTCCCCCGCAAGATCGAGGATATCGCGTTCCTCGCGGCGCCGACTGTGGCCGACGTGTCGGGCGACGGCGCGCAGGACGTCCTCGGCGCGAGCGGCGGCGGCCTCGTCCACGCCTGGTCGGGCGACGGAAAGCCGGTTCCCGGCTGGCCCAAGCTCACGGGCGGGTGGATGCTCGGCGGCCCGTCCATCGGCGACGTGGACGGCGACGGCGACCTCGACGTGGTGGTCGGCACGCGCGACGGCCTGGTGTTCGCGTGGGGCACCCCTGGCGACGCCGCCCAGGCGCTCCAGTGGCCGATGAACCGCCACGATCCGGCCAACACGGGCAACTGGCACACCGAGCTCGCGCGGCAGCCGGGCCTCCCCGCGGTCGCGGACGCGGACGAGAAGGGCTGCGGCTGCGCGACCGGAGCGCCCGCGCCGCTCGCCGGGATCCTCCTCGCCGTGCTCGCGCTCGCCCGCCGGCGGCGCTGAGTGCAGATCGCGCTGGCCGTCTCGTGGCGGATCCCTTGCCCTTCCTGCGGCGCGCCCCTCTCCGGCGACGGGCTCGAGCCCCGGCTCGTGTGCGCGTGCGGCGCGGTCACCGACCTGGGGGCGGCGTTGGACAAGGGCCCCGGGCGGAGCGCCTGGTTCGGCGTCGTCGCCGACGTGATCCGGGAGGCCACGGGGCTCCTCGCGCCGGGCGAGTCCGCGTTTGCGCCGCCCGTGGACGGTCACGAGCTCACGGCGCGGCTGGAAGCGGTGCCGCCCGGGGCGGAGCACGCGGTGGCGCCGGCCGCGGGCTGGGATCCGCGCATCGCGTGGGCCATGGACCGCTGGATCGGGTGGAACGCGGACGAGTGGGACATCCTCGACGCGAGGGTGTTCTTCCTGGTCGGAGCGACCTCTTCGCCGGCCGTGATGGCGCACCCGGCCGCCGCCAGCGCGCTCTCCCAGGCCCGGCTCGGCATGCGCACGACCGACGGGCTGGACGCGCTCCTCCGCCGCCCGCCCCCGCCCGAGCTCGAGGCGCGGGTCCCCGTGCTCGGCGCCCGGCTGCTGGAGGCGCTCGCGTCCAACCCCGCGACGCCGGAGAGCTGGCTGCACGCCCTCGCCGCCCGCCACGAGCCGGTCGTGGACCGCGCGCTCCTCGCGCGCCGGGGCCTGCCGGACGCGATCCTCCCCGCCCTGCTGCAGTCCGACGAGCCGACGATCCGCATCGAAGCCGGCAACCGCGTCACGGACCCCGCGGTGCTCGCCGAGATCTCTCGGCACCCGGACGCCTGGCTCCGCGCCGCCGTCGCGGACCGCCCCGCCCTCGCGCCGGAGATCTGGGTGTCCCTCGCCCGCGATCCGGAACCGCGGGTCCGCCGCCGCGTCGCCGCCAACCCGGCCGCCGCGCCCGCCGCGATCCGGCTCCTCCGCCGCGATCCCGACGATCGCACGCAAGAGGCCGCTCGCGCGAGCCCGCTCTACACGCCCACCTGGCTCGACCGGATGCTGGACCGATGACCCCCCCGGAGCCCGCATGAGCGAGGATCGCGCCACGGAGCGCATCACCGTCCCCCCGGACCAGGCGGGATCGCGCCTCGATCGCCTGCTCACGGCCATCGAGCGCGTGGGGAGCCGGAGCCGCGCCCGCGAGCTGCTCGCCAGCGGAAAGGTCACGGTGGACGGGAAGAAGGCCACGGGGGCCGACGGCGGCAACGCGCTCGCTGGCGGCCAGGTCGTCGAGATCGCCTGGAACAAGCCCGGTACCGGCCGCGACCAGGTTCGAGCGCGCGTGTCCATCGAAGAAGCCAACCTCGCCATCCTGTACGAAGACGACCACATCCTGTGCGTCGACAAGCCGCCCGGCCTGCTGACCGACGCCGCGACAGAGGAGCAACGCCGCGAACGCGACACCGTCGTCGCCCGCCTCAAGCGGTACCTCAAGCCGCAAGGCGCGAGCCCGTTCGTCGGTCACCGCATCGACCGCGACACATCCGGCGTCATCGCGTTCGCGAAGCACGAGCGCGCCTGGGAGCGGCTGCGCGCGCAGTTCCACGCCCGCACGCCCGAGCGCGTGTACTGGGCGATCCTCCAGGGTGTTCCTCAACCGCGGACCGGCCTGTGGGTCGACGACATGGTGTGGGACGACCAGCTCCTGGCCCAGCGGCCGGCGACGCACCCGGAAGAGCACGGCGTCGTCCGCGCGTCCGCGCACTACGACGTCCAGCAGGTCTACGCCGCCGGCCTGTCGCAGGTAGAGGTCCGGCTCGTGACCGGCCGCCGCAACCAGATCCGCCTCCACGCGATGCTCCGGCGCTTCCCGCTCCTCGGCGAGCGGCTCTACACCGGCGAGAACCACCGCGCGATCGGCCCCCGCGCCGAGCGCCACGCGCTGCACGCCCGCCGCCTCGGGTTCGAGCACCCCATCACCGGCGACCGCGTCCTCGTCGAGAGCCCGCTCCCGCCCGACCTTCAGGAGCTCGTGCGGCAGCTCGGCCGCCCGGTGTGATAAGACCGGGTGCGAGGGATCCGATGACCACCCGACCGACCGCCACGACCATGATCGAGCTCCTCCGCTGGCGCGCGGCGACGCAGCCCGACCAGGTCGGGTTCACGTTCCTGGCCGACGGCGAGCGCGACGAGCGGAACCTGACGTACGCCGAGCTCGATCGGCGGGCGCGCGACGTCGCGGCCCGGTTGATGGACCGGCCGTGCCGCGGTGAGCGGGCGCTCGTGCTGTTCGAAGAGGGCCTGGAGTACCTGATCGCGCTGTTCGGTTGCATGTACGCCGGGGTCCTCGCGGTGCCGGTCCACCCGCCGGACCCGCGGCGCATGGCGCGCACCCTGCCGCGCCTCAAGACGATCGCCGAGAGCGCGGACGTGGCGTTCGTCCTCACCTCCCACGAGATCCTGGCCGCCAGCCGGGACGCCCTGTCGGACCTCCCCGTACTCGCCCGCGCGACCTGGATCCCCGTGGACGTCGCCGCGGTCCCGGACCGCGCGGACGCCTGGGTGGATCCCGGGATGAAGCCCGAGGATCTCGCGTACCTGCAGTACACGTCGGGCTCGACCGCGACGCCCAAGGGCGTGATGGTGAGCCACCGGAACCTCATCCACCAGCTCGGCGACTTCGACACCGGCTACGGCCACGACGACAGCTCGGTGGAGGTCACGTGGCTGCCCGCAACGCACGACCTCGGGCTCGTGTACGGCCGGCTCATCCCGCTGTATCGCGGCTTCCGCTGCGTGTTCTTCTCGCCCGTCGCTTTCATGGGGCGCCCCGCCCGCTGGCCCGAGGCCGTCATGCGGTACCAGGGCACCCACTCGCCGTCGCCGAACTTCGGGCTCGAGCTCGCGGCCCGCAAGACGTCGCCCCAGGAGATCGCGGCCCTCGACTTGTCTACGTGGAAGGTGATCATCAACGGCGCGGAGCCCATCCGCCAGGAGTCGGAGGCGCTGTTCGTCGCCACGTTCACGCCCGCCGGCCTGCGCCCGTCCGCGGTCACGCACGCGATGGGCATGTCGGAGGCCACCGCCAAGATCATCACCGAGCCGATCGACCGCTCCCCCGCCCGCTTCCTGACGGTGGACGGCCCCGCGTACGAGGACAACCGGGTCGTCCCGGTCGCGAGCGGCACGCCGGGATCCCGGAGCGTCGCGTCGAACGGCAGTACGATCCTCGACACGCGCGTGATCGTCGTCGATCCCGACACGATGGTTGACTGCGGCAACGATCGCGTCGGCGAGATGTGGGTGGGCGGCACCACGGTCGCCCAGGGCTACTGGAACAACCCGGAGGCGACGGAGGCGACGTTCCGCGCCCGCACAGCCGGCGGCGAAGGCCCGTTCCTGCGCACCGGCGACCTCGCGTTCATCCACGACGGCGAGGTGTACCTGACGGGCCGCCTCAAGGACGTCATCATCATCCGCGGGCAGAACCACCACCCGCAGGACCTCGAGTGGACGATGTCCACGTCCCACCCCGCGATCCGGCCGAACTGCGCGGCCGCATTCGCCATCGCGGAGGACGGCATAGACCGCCTGGTCGTCGTCACGGAGGTCGAGCCCGACCGCCTCGGCGCGCCGGAGGACGCGCTGGCCCGCGTGCGCCAGGCGATCTCCGAGGAGCACGGCCTGCTCCCGTCGACCATCGCGTTCATCCCGCCCCGCGCGCTGCCCAAGACCAGCTCCGGCAAGATCCAGCGGACGCGGACCCGCGAGCTGTTCCAGAGCGGCGCCCTCGAGACCGTTGCCCGCTGGGACGCGCCGGTCGCCACCGCCCCGAAGCCGGAGGTGGAGGCGGATGATCTCCGCTCGCGCCTCGCCCTGCTGACGGGTCGCCGCCGCGAGACCGCCCTCATCGAGTGGATCCAGCGCGCAGCCGGCGAGCTCACCGGCCTGGACCCCGCGGACGTCGACACCGACCGCCCCGTCCGCGAGGTCGGCCTCGACTCCGTGACCGCCGTGGAGCTCGTCGAGCGCATCGCCCGCGCCGTCGACCGCCCGATCCCGGCCACCGCCCTCTTCGACTACCCCACGATAGAGGGCCTCGCGGCCTGGATCCTCACCGATCCGGTCGCGCCCGCGGACACCCGACCCGCCGCCAAGGCCGCGCCCCGCCCCGCGGCGGATGTGGCGGCGATGACGGAGGAAGAGGCCATGAGGGCGCTGATGGCGGAGCTCGAAGGCCTGAAGTAGTCAGCGGCCCTGCGCCACGCGCTTTCCCCGCTCCTCGTCCACGAACCACGTGATCGCGAAGGCGGTGGCGAAGAACACGCCGCAGAGCAGGATCGAGAGCTGCAGGCCGAGCCACGTTTGCAACACGCCGAGCGACATCAGCCCGAAGATCGCCGCCAGCTTCCCGAACAATCCCCACAGCCCGAAGAACTCGCCCACCTTGTCCGGCGGCGAGAACAGCGCCACCATCGTGCGGCCCGCGCTCTGCGTCGCGCCGAGGCAGATCCCGGCGACGACCCCGACCCACAGGAACACGTGCTCGGCGTCCGTCACCACGCCGATCGCGCCGAGGGCGGCCGTGATCCGCGTCGTCCCCCAGATCAGGAACACCGCGACGACCCACACCGCCAGCGTGAGCAGGTAGGTCCGCTTGTCGCCGAGGCGGCTCTGCAGGAACCCGAAGCCCGCCGCCCCGCCCGCCGCCGTGAGCTGGGTGATGACGAACATCAGCGTGCGCGTCTTCGCCGACCAGCCGATGACCTGGTCGCCGTAGATGAACGCGAAGCTCACCACGATCGACAGCCCCGCCATCGCGAAGAGCAGGCCCGCGAAGAACACCATCAGGTCCTGGTAGCGCCGCAGATCCGAGAGCGTGCCGCGGAGCCGGCCCAGCGCCACACCGACCGCGTTCAGCGAGATCGGCCGCTTCACCCCGCGGTCCCGCAGGAGCGCGAAGGTCGGGAGCGCCGCCAGGAAGAAGAACCCGCCCGTCACCGGCCCGATGAACCGCAGGCTATCGAAGTTCTCGATGGTCTGCTCTCCCAACATCAACACAGCCGATGTAGAGAGCAGCCCGCCGAAGTAGCCGAGCCCCCACGCCATGCCGGAGATCCGCCCGAGCGACTCCGGCGGCCCGAGATCCGGCAGGAAGCTCGCCGCGAAGCTCTCACCGACCGAGTAGGCCCAGTTCGACAGGACGATCAGGAAGAACGCGATCGCCACATGCCCTGGCGACGCGAAGTACAACGCCATCGTCGTCAGTACCGTGAGGATCCAGCTCGTGGCAAGGAACTTCTTCTTCTCGCCGGAAGCGTCCACCAGGGCGCCAAGCGCCGGCACCGAGATCGCCGCCAGGAAGTAGCTCACCGACAGGGCGCTGCTCCAGAGCAGGTTCCCCAGCTTGTAGTCAGGTCCATCGCCGACGATCAGCCGCGGGAACACCGTCGCGTACACCACGGTCACGATCACCGTCGTGTACGAGCTGTTCGCGAAGTCGAACATCGCCCAGCCGAAGATCTCGGAGCGCGTCGCGGGGGGGTCGTGGGCGGCGTCCATGGGTGCTCCGGCAGGCGGAGCATACGTCCGATCGGCGTTGGTGGCACGTAGAGGTGGCCGGGGCGGCCCGGATCGGGCAGAATGGGCCGGTAGTGGAGGCTCGATGCGCGCGTGCCAGCTCCCGATCCTCGCCCTGGCCGCGGCGTGCAGCGGCGCGCCGAAGAGCGAGGACACCACCGAGCCGCTGGTCCGCGACAGCGGCGCGGACACGGTCGTCGTCGACACCGTCCCGGAGGCGACCGGCTGCTACGACGTCCCGATGGCGGTCCTCCCGGGCGTCGGCGACCTCGCGTGGGCACCAGTGGCCGACGGGGACGTGGTCGCGATCACGCGCGGGGAGCAGGGCGGGCTCGGGTGGCACCTCTCCACGGCCATCCGGGTCGAGCACACCCACCCGGAGGTGATCGTCATGCCGACGCTCACGGTCGTCGCCACCGGCGAGATGATCTCCGGCCTCCAAGGCACGTACGACGCCAACATCGTGTACACCGCGCTGGTGCCGACAGGCGAATGTGCCGGCGACCGCTGGGAGGCGCGGGCGCTCATCGACGATGTCGTGCCCGCAGAGGGCGGCGGCATCGGGTTCGAGGAGATCTGCGCGCTCGAAGGAAAGGAAGTCCGCGTCGACTGGACCGTCACGGACCTGCAGGACGGGCGCACCGGCACCGCGAGCGTGACCGTCGTGCTCACGATGGACCCGCGGGACGTCGAGACCTGCGCCGCGCTCCCGTGAGCACGCGGGGGTAGCCGGACCGCCAAAGATCGGGCAGACTGTGGCGAGACGGAGGGTCGATGCGCGTGTGGAAGCTCGGGATCGTTCTGGTGTGCGGCGCGTGCGGGACCGACAGCAAGAGCGGCGACTCCGACACGGGGCCGGTCGTTCCGACGGAAACGGACGCGGACACCGACAGCGACGCGGACACCGACACCGACACCGAGACGGACACCGACACGGACGTGACCACGCCGGTGACGGGCTGCTACGACGTGCCGATCACGGTGGAAGGCGGGTACGGGGCCATCGCCTACGCGCCGCTCGCGGACGGCGACATCGTCGCGATCACCCACGGCCCGCAGGGCGGCTGGCACATCGAGGGCGCCGTAAAGGTCGACCACGTCCACGCCAGCGTCTCGATCTTCACGCGCATCACGGTCGTCTCGACCGGCCAGATCATCTCGGGGCTCCAGGGTCTCGACGACGCGAACATCGCGTACGTTGGCGTCATCCCCACGGGCGAATGCTCCGGCGAGGTATGGGGCATCCGCGCGTTCCTCAACGACTTCACGCCGAGCGCAGAAGACGATGGAGGGAAAGCTAGTTTCGAAAACGACATCTGCGCGCTGGACGATCAGGAGGTCCTCATCGAGTGGGAGGTCCTCGACTTGCTCGACGACCCGGCCGCGCCGCGGATCGCAGGGACCGACAGCGTGACCGTGAAGATCGCCATGGACCCGCTCGAGCAAGCCCCGTACTTCTGCCCGTAGGCGTCAGAAGCAGAGCGAGCTGCAGTCCTCGTAAGCGCGCTGGCAGCTCTCCCCGGCGGTGGCGCGCACGCGGCTGGTCCAGGTGTCCCCGGTCAGCGCCCACATGTCGTTGATCAGCCCGCAATCGGTCTTCCCGCCGAACACGTACAGGTCGCCCGCCGGCGAGAGCGCGTAGGCGAACCCGTTGCGGCGCTCCGGGCTCTCGAGGTCGATGTTCGTGAAGTCCTCCGGGAAGTCGCACTGCCCGTTGGCCGGCGCGTTCGCGGTGTCGCCCTTGTGCACCCGGTCCCACGCCTTGGTGCCGAGGTCGAACGCCCACAGCTCGTTGTGGTTGCCGAGCTCCTGGTCGTCGTGCCCGCCGAACATCACCAGGCGGCCGAGCGCCGCATCGTGGGCGAGCGCGGGCCAGATCCGGCCCTCCGGCCCCTCCGCGCCGTCCGAGAGCTCCGTCCACTCGAGGGAAGCCAGGTCGAGCGCCCACAGGTCGTCGAAGAACGGGCCGAAGAACGCGTTCTCGTCGCCCCCGGCGTAGACGTACAGGAACGCCCCGTCCGTAGCGCCCGCGTGAAACAGGCGGTCCGGCGGGGTGTTCGACGTGGTGAGCTCCGTCCAGGCCAGCGTGTCCAGGTCCAGCATCCACGTGTCGCCGAGCGGCGTGAACGCGAGCCCGTCGTCGGACGCGTTGCCACCGTAGATGTAGAGCTTGGACCCCACGATCACGGAGACGTGGTTGCTGCGCGCGCTCGGGCCGCCCGGGGCGTCGAGCTCGCTCCACGTGTCCGTCGCGAAGTCGAAGGACCAGGTGTCGTCATAGACGTCGTAGTCGCCGCTCGTACCCTGGCGGGATCGGCCTCCGTGCACGATCATCCGCGTTGCGTCCGCCGCCGTGGCGTGCCGGCCGCGGCGCTTCGGGGCGTCTGCCGGCTTCAGCTCGACGAAGTTGTCGCAATCGGGCTGGAACGCCCAGGTGTCGCCGACGAAGTCCGTCTGCGGCGCGCAGCTCACCGGCACCCCGTGGTCGCCGCCGAACAGGACCATCCGGTCGTTCACGGGGTCCCAGGCGCCACCGACCTCTCCCCGGGGGGTCGGGAGCTCGATCGGCCGCTCGTCGCACGCGGGCGCGACCGGGACGGCGGTGTCCTTCTCGTCTCCGCCGGAGCAGCCGGCGAGCGCCACCGCGCAGAGGATGGGGGCGAGCATGCGGTTCACGGGGTCTCCAGCGTGGGATCTTCGATCGTGGTGGTCAGCGTGGCGGTCACGACGTTCTCGGCGATGTCCGTGATGCTGGCGGTGATCACGGTCTCCTGCCCGTCCAGCTCCTCCGGCGTCAGCGGATAGATGAGGATCGTCCCCCAGGTCTGCAGCGTCCCGGTCGCCGGGTTGCAGCGGAAGTCGAGGTACGGCTGGGTGATCGCGATGGTCTCGCCGCCGATCGTCCCCTCGATGCGCCCGAGCGCGAACCCGGAGGTGTCGAGCTGCGTGGCGTCGAAGCCGACGTACACATGGTAGCCGCCCTGCGGACCGTGAACGAGCTCCACCTGGTCGGTCACCGGGGCGAACGCCGCTTCTCCCGTGCCGATCACCAGCGTGCGGTCGGGTCCGGGCGCGCAGTCGTCCGCCCCGGCGCCGTCCCCGGTCTCCCCGGGCTCCGCGTCCGTGCAGGCAGCGAGCACCAAGAGCCCCGCGTAACGCCGCAATCGGCCTCCTCCGCGACGAGCGCGGCCTCAGTCGCACTTTATCGCGCGCGCGCCGTCGGCGCCCGCGGTACAACGACGAGCGGAGGTCCCATGTCGGCTTCGCCCGCGATCGTCACCTGCGCGCTCACCGGCGTGCTCACGAACCCACAGCAGCACCCGGTGCCCGTCACGCCCGAGCAGATGGCCCGCGCCGCGCGGGAAGCCCGGGACGCCGGCGCCACGATCGTGCACCTGCACTACCGCGCGCAGGGCGACGGCATGGGCCACCTGCCGAGCTGGGAGCCGGACGTCGCCGCCGCAATCGTCGACGCGATCCGCGCGGAGTGTCCGGAGCTCCTGATCAACTCGAGCACGGGCGTGGTCGGGCCCGACATCTCCGGCCCGCTCGCGGTCCTCGAGCGCACGCGCCCGGAGATCGCGGCGTTGAACGCTGGCTCCCTCAACTACCTGAAGACGCGCTCCGACGGCCGCTGGGCCTGGCCGCCGATGCTGTTCGACAACCCCGTCGAGAAGGTCCGCGCGTTCCTGGACGCCATGGAGCGGCTCGGGATCCGGCCCGAGTGCGAGGCCTTCGACACCGGGATCGTGCGCTCGATCGCCATGTTCGCGCAGGCCGGGCTGCTGAAGGGGCCGATCCACGTCTCGCTCGTGATGGGCGTCGCGTCCGGCATGCCCGCGAAGCCCGGTTGGCTCCCGCTGCTCGTCGCGGAGCTACCTGAGAACGCGCACTTCCAGACGATCGGCATCGGTCGCGAGGAGGTGTGGGCGGTCCACCGCCGCGCCGCCGAGCTCGGGGGCGACGTGCGCACCGGGCTCGAGGACACGTTCTGGCTCCCCGACGGGACGCGTGCCACGAGCAACGGTCCGCTCGTGGAAGCGCTCGTCCGCATCGTGCGGGAGACCGGGCGGGAGCCGGCTTCCGTAGCGGAGACTCGGACCGCGTACGGTATCTAGCAGCCGCCAACCGCCACGCACGTGCCGGTGTCCACCGTCACGCCGCTCAGGCCCGTCGTGCCGGAGTTACCGGCAGACGCGCCGCCCGCGCCGCCCGTGCCGCCCGTGCCGCCGCTGAAGGTCCCCAGCGACTGGGTCACGCCCGAGAGGTAAGTGAAGATCCCGTAGGAGACGCCACCCGCGCCGCCGCCGCCACCGCCGCCCGCGCCGCCGGCCGCGCCGTTGCCGCCGTTGCCGCCCGCGGAGGAGTCCGTGCTGCCGGCCCCGCCCGACCCGCCGGCCCCGCCCGCCTGGCCCGAGCCCCCGAGCCCGCCGGTGCCGCCCTTGCCGCCCGTCCCGCGGATGATGTCCACCTCGACCGTGGCGATCGTGGACGAGGTCGCGAAGATGGCGAAG
>CAMCWU010000076.1 GCA_945882675.1 Klebsiella pneumoniae
CGCAGCCTGGCCGCGTTCTGCCAGGCATATGTCTACCTGCCGATGATCGGGCTCACACGCCGGCCCCTCCTCGCGAGCTACCTCACGTTCATCGTGATGGGGCTGTGGCACGACGCGTCGCTGAACTGGGTGGGCTGGGGGCTGTGGCATGCGACGGGCGTGTACGGCTACAGCCGCATCCTGGGCGCGACGCGCAAGGTCCGCGCGCCGGCGGTGCCGTGGAAGCCGCTCGGCGTGGTGGCGACGTGGGTGTGGGTGTTGATCGGCCTCGCCATCGTGGCGCCCCCGAACCTGTACCAGAGCGCGCGGCTCGTGGGGAAGATGTTCGGGATCCGGGTCGGCTGAGCCGGAGCCGGCGTTGGCGACTGCGGTTCGAGCGTGTTAAGCGAGCCCCTCGAAACTGGGGTGCCCGTGTCGCTCTCTTCCGCCGAGATCCGGTCTTTCCTCGCGTCCGACCTGGGAGTCGACACGTCGGTCCTGCGAGACGACACGCCGCTGTTCAGCTCGGGCCTGATCGACTCGTTCTCGCTCGTCAGCCTGCTGTCGTTCATCGAAGACACCGCGAAGATCCAGATGAACCCGGGGGACGTGAGCCTCGACAACCTGGACTCCATCGATCTCATCCTCGCGTACCTCCAGCGCATCGGCGCCTGATGTCCACGTCGAACGCCGCCCTGGAGCGTGTTGCCGGGCACGCGGGCACCCCTGCGTACGCGTATGACGTGGCCGGCATCCGCGGCCGGTTCGCCGAGCTGCAGCAGGCGTTCGGCGGGCGTTTCGGCGTGAGCTTCGCCGTCAAGTCCAACCCGAACCTCGGGCTGCTCGCGGCCATCCGGGGGCTGCCGGCCACGCTGGACGTGTCGGCCATCGCGGAGCTGGAGCGCGGGCTGCTCGCGGGGTATGCGGCGGAGAAGCTAACCTTCTCGGGTCCCGCCAAGCGGCCGTTCGAGCTCGAGCGCGCGGTGGACGCCGGGTGCGGCGAGATCGTGTGCGAGTCCGTCCGGGAGCTGCGGGACATCAGCCGCATCGCCGGCGAGAAGGGCCGCACGGTCCACGTTTTGTTGAGGATCAACCCGGATCGGGTGCCGCAGCAGTTCGGCGTGAGCATGGCCGGGAAGCCGAGCGCCTTCGGAATCGACGAGGAGGAGGCGGACGACGCCGTGCGGCTCGCGCTCGAGCTGCCGCACGTGAAGCTGGCGGGCTTCCACGTCTACTCGGGGACGAACTCGCTCTCGGTGGACGCCATCGACGAGAACTTCGGGATCTTCATCGGGATCTATGCGCGCCTCGCCACGAAGCACGGGTTCCGGCCGCGGACGCTCATCTTCGGCTCCGGCTTCGGCATCCCGTACAACGACGGGCAGCAGCCGCTGGACCTCGCTGCGCTCGCGCTCAGGATCAACGCCCGGATCGACGCCATGCGTCAGGTCCCCGAGCTCGCGGACGCGGAGCTCATGCTCGAGATGGGGCGGTGGCTGGTGGGCCCGCACGGCTGGCTGCTCACGTCGGTGGTCGCGACGAAGCGGAGCCGCGGCGCCGACATCGCCATGCTGGACGCCGGGTTCAACAACCACCTCGCGGCGGCCGGGATGATGGGGACGGTGATCCGCCGGAACTGGCAGTTCACGGTGCTGACCGGACCCGACCGCGAGAAGGCGACCTACACGCTCGTCGGCCCCCTGTGCACGACCATCGACCAGATGGCGTCGAAGATCGAGCTCCCGGAGCTGCGAATCGGCGACGTGCTCGCCATCGCGTCCTCCGGGGCGTACGGCCTGACCGCGAGCCCCACGCGGTTCATCAGCCACCCCGAGCCGGTCGAGATCCTGATCCTGCCGGACGGGAGCCTGCAAGACGTCACGGAGTCCCGCCTGAACGCGCCGCGGAAGCGCGAGTGAGCGGAGACCTGTTCGCGCGGTTCGAAGCCACGGTCGCGGCCCGCCCGGACCACCCGGCGCTCGTCTGTGCGAGCGGCACCGTGAGCTTCGGTGCGCTGCGCTCGGCGGCGCTCGGGGTCGCGGGGGCCCTCACGGACCTGGGTTTGAAGCCGGCGGATCGCGTGATCGTCTGGGTGGACAACTCGCCAGGGACCGCGGCCGTGCTGCTCGGGATCTGGGCGCTCGGCGCCATCCCCGTGCTGCTCGACACGAGCGAGCCGTTCGCGCACCTCGCCAACGCCATCACGCGGGTTTCGCCCTCGCTCATCGTCCACCAGCCGGGGGCGGTGCTGCCAGCGGGAGACCACGGAGTCCGCGTAGTGGAGGCTCCGTCGCGCGCGCTGGAGCAGCGGCCGTCCGGATCGGCGCGGATCCCCACGGATCCGGCGTCCATCGTGTTCACGTCGGGCTCCACGGGCCACCCGAAGGGCGTGACGCAGTCGCACGGCACGCTCGCGCGGGGGTGCGCAGCGGTCGGCGGATATCTCGGCCTGCACGCAGACGATCGGCTGCTCTGCCCGATCCCGTGGGCGTTCGACTACGGCTACGGCCAGCTCCTGACGACCTGCCTGTTCGGCGTGACCCAGATCGTGCCGGCGGCGTTCAACCCGTTCGGCATCTGCGCCGCCATCACCGCGCACCACCCGACCGTGTTCGCGGGGCTCCCGGCGCTCTTCACGTACCTGTTCCGCGGCGTGAGCCCGATCCGGACCACGGACCTGTCGTCCGTCCGCATCGTCACCAATACGGGCGGCACCATCCCCGGTCCGGTGCTCGATGAGCTCTTGTCGGCGTTCGGAGCCGCGAAGCTGTTCCTGAACTACGGTCTGACGGAGTCGTACCGCACCGCGTTCCTGCCGCCCGCCCTCGCGCGGCAGCACCCGACGTCGATCGGCGCCGGGATCCCGGGCGTGGACGTCGTGATCGTGCGGGAGGACGACACGATCGCCGCGCCGGGAGAGGAAGGCCAGATCGTCCACCGCGGGGACTACCTGTTCACGGGGTACTGGGGCGACCCGGACGCGACCGCGAAGGCGCTCCGCCCCGACCCGCTCGCCGTACCCGGCTCGCCGCTGCGCCATCTGGTGCTCTATACTGGCGACTTCGGCGTGATCGAGGAGGGGCGCCTGTACTTCCGCGGCCGGCGCGACCACCAGCTCAAGTCGATGGGCGTGCGCGTCAACGCGTCCGAGATCGAGGCGCTGATCCACCGCTCCGGCCTCGTCACCGAGCTCGCCATCATCGGGGTGGAGCACGATCTGCTCGGCCACGAGATCTGGGCGTTCCTCGTGGGCGCTCCGGGCGTGGACGACCCGTCACGAGCGCTCGCGGCATGGGGGCGCGCGAACCTGTCGCAGTACATGCTGCCGCGCCGCTTCGTCTGCAAGGACGTGCTCCCGAAGACGAAGAACAACAAGGTCGACTACCCGAAGCTGCGGGCGGAAGCGGCCGAAAAGCCGAGCAAGCCGATGGTCCGGGCGGCACCGTGAGCGCCGTCCTGGGCGTCGAGCTGTCGCGGTGCGGGCTCGACGACACGCCGGAGATCGCGGCGCTCCTCAATCGCGTGTGGGGGGCGACCTATGGCCCGACGGGCTGCCCGCTGTTCACTGCCGACTACCTGCGCTGGCTGTACGGCGGCCCGGACGCCGCGTCCACCGCGCTGCTCGGCGTGCGCGTGGACGGTGAGCTGCGGGCGTTCAAGGCGGCGCTCTCGAGGCCGGCGCTCCTCGACGGACACAGCGTGCGGGCGTTCCAGGCCACGCACCTGACGCTCGACCCCACGCTGCCGCTCGCGCCTCGGCTCGGGTGCCTGCAGCAGCTGGCGACGCCGCACCTGCTGGTGGGGCATGACGCGCTCCTCCCGGACGGCCCGCTCGACCTCGGGATCGCGTTCTTCGAAGAGAAGAAGACGATCCTGCAGAATATGCGGCCGATGGTGCGGAAGCACGCGATCGCCCGGTCAGTGCTGCGGTTCCAGCAGGCGATCGTGGACCCCCGGACGCTGCGCCCTGCCGTCGCCCGCGGGCTCGCTGTCGGTCTCGCCGCCCGGCCGGTGGTGGAGGCGGATCTCCCCGCCCTCTCGGCGCTCCACGCGCGGGTGACCGCCGGAAGCCGGCTCGCGCTGACCGCCACGGTGGACCAGCTCCGCCACCGGCTGTTCGGGCTCGGCCGGAGCGGGGCCTGGCTGGTGGAGGAGCACGGCGCGCCGACCGGCTTCCTGCAGGCGTACATCCTCGACACGGTCCGTGGCGCGTCCAGCGTCTCGGTCGCCGTGGTGGAGCTGCTGGCGTACGGCGGCTCGGCGGACGCCGCGGCCGTGCTCCTCGAAGAAGCCGTCCAGCTCGGCCGGCGTCACGGGGCGCGCGGCGTGGTCATGGAGAACGCCACCATGGTCGCGCCGGACGCCATGCGCGCGCTCGGCCTGGTGCCGTCCGCCCGTCGGATGGTGATGGCGCTGCTGGCCCGCGAAGGCGCGCTTCCGGCGCTCGACGAGCCCGAGCTCGGCGGGGCGTTCTACGTGGACGTGAAGTAGCTACAGCGCCGGCTTTCGCAGGACCAGCACGTCGTTCTCGGGGACCGTGAACTCGGGCAGCCGGTCGGTCCGCACCACGTCCACGACGTCCAGGCCGTTCGCCGCCGCGACGGCGCACCACCGCGCCAGCGACCGCACGCGCCGCGTCACCTTGGCGGGCCCGCCGCCGGCGCCCGCGTACTCCCGCCACGTGCGGAACGTGTCGGTGCGCATGAACTGGCGGTCCGCCGTGACCGCGCCGAAGTCCCCGCCGAAGAACGCGAGCGCGCCCGGCGCCATCGCGCCCGCGATGTTCGCGATCGCGCGCTCCCACCGCTCGTCCGCGATGATGTGGAACATCACGCCGATGGCGGTGACGAGGTCGAACGGCCCGCCGAGCTCGGCCGGGGACGCGTCCACGAGATCGAGCGTCGCGATGCGGATCTCCGGACAATCCGCGTACTTTGCCGTCAGGAACTCCGCCATCTTCGGGGTGAGCTCGAGGCCGGTCGCGGAGCCCGCGAACAGCACGTCCCGCCCGAAGTCGATCCAGTGGCCGGTGCCGGAGCCGATGTCGAGCTGGCGCGCCTTCTTCCGCTGCTTGAGCATGGCCCAGGCGGCGATCATGGCGGGCTCGGGCACGGGCTCGAGGCGGGCCACCGCGCGCAGGATCGCGTTCTCGACGGCGTTGTAGTGGAAGCGCGACTCCCACTCGGTGACGGGGCCGATCGTCATCCGATCGGTGGGCTCACCGCGGACCGTCGCTTCGTAGAAGCTCGCGAAGTACGCGGCTTCGTCCGCGGGGACTGCGCCTTCGGCGACGGGGCGGTTGGCATCGATCGCACCGAACTTCGCGTTCTCGCGCACGGCGACTCCTGGCTACGAGCCTTCGCCCGTGCCGCTCTCCGCCCGCATGCGGGCGATCTGGGCGTTGATCTGGTACTGCCGGCGAGCCGCCGCGCCGTCCACGACGCGCCCGGGCCGGACCTCTTCATAGCCGTAGCGCAGCAGGACCGGGTTCACCACCGGCGCGAGCCGCCGGATCGTGGACGGCGACAGCTTCCCCCAGCGCCCCACGCTGGCGGCCGATACGCCGGTCTTGCCGTACGTCTTCCAGTCCCCGAGGCCCGCGCCCGGGTCCCGTCCCATGCCGGCAGCCACGATCGCCGCGGCGTCCGCCGGCTCGTCGAGCGCCGCGAACACGCGCGCCATCTCGGCCGCCGGGTCCGCCACCAGGTCCTCGTACCGGACGCGGACGCACACCGCGGGATGATCCGCCTCGAACCGGAGCAGGCGCTCGTTGACATCCGCCCACGCGTGCGCGAACGCCACGAGCGGCGAGAGGTGCTGGCGTACGTAAGCGTGGATCTCGGGGAGGTACGTCTCCATCTCGTCCGCGAGGTCCTTCATCGAGGCCACGGCGTCCAGGCCGTGCCGAACCACGAGGACGTACCGGCACCGCTCGCCCAGCAAGCGTTCGATGGCGTCGAGATGGAACACGTCGAACGCCGTCTTCTCGGCCCAGCGGGGCTTTTCGGCCTTGGCCGCCAGCTCCTCGAACGCGCCGAACGCGAGGGCGCGCAGGCGGTCCAGCACCGCCTCCTCCGCGATCCCGCTGTAGGCGAGGCCCGAGCGAACCCCGATCGACAGGCCGTGGGCCGACGGCGTCTCCTCGAGGAAGCGGGCGCACGCCGAGAGCAGGTTCGTCTCCGACGGCGCGTGGATCCGTGGGTGCGCGGAGAGGAGCCGGCGCATCAGCGTCGTGCCGCTCCGGGGCGCCCCGAGGACGACGATGCCCGGCAGCCCCGCCATCAGGTCCCCGCGGGCGTGGTCACGTGATGCCGCAGCCAGGGCACCTTCCCGTGGACGCCGTCCGTGTATAGCCGCTGGACGAGCTGCGTGATCGGCCCCGGCCGCCCGCTGCCCACCGTGCGGCGATCGACCTCTGCCACCGGGGTGATCTCGGCCGCGGTGCCGCACATGAACGCCTCGTCCGCGACGTAGAACGCGTCCCGCGCGAACTGCTCCTGCAGGACCGGCACGCCTTCGTGCGCCAGGATCTCGATGACGGAGCGCCGCGTGATGCCCGGCAGGATGTTCGTCACCGACGGGGTCTTCACGACGCCGTTCTTGACGGCGAACAGGTTCTCGCCCGTGCCTTCTGCCACGAAGCCGTTGTTGTCCAGCATCAACGCCTCGTCGAAGCCGTCCGCCGTGGCCTCGTACCGGGCCATGATGCTGTTGACGTAGTGCCCGACGATCTTGGCGCGCGAGAGCGCCGCGTTCGGGTGGTTCCGGATGAAGCTCGACGTCCGGAGCCGAACCCCGTTGTTGACCCCATCGTCCCCGAGGTAGCTGCCCCAGCGCCAGCACGCGATCGCGACGTGGACCTTGTTGGTCTTCGCGCCGAGGCCCATGGCGCCGTGGCCCAGGTAGGCGAGGGGGCGGATGTAGCATTCGTCGAACTTGTTGGCCGTCAACGTTTCGAGGACGGCGGCGCACAGCTCGTCCCGGGTCCACGCGAGCGGCAGCGTCATCATCCGCATGGAGTCGAGCAGGCGGTCGATGTGCTCCTGCAGGCGCCAGACGCCCGGTTGGCCATCCGGCTGTCCGTACGCCCGGATCCCCTCGAACGCGCCGAGGCCGTAATGCAGCGTGTGCGACAGCACGTGGACGTTCGCGTCCGCGAAGGGCACGAGCTTGCCGTCCATCCAGATCCACTCGGACTCGATCCCCATCCGCCCTCCGCGCCCGCGGTCTAACCGTGCGCGCGCGGCCCCGCCCTACCCGACTGGCCCGCGATGGTGTATCGTCTCCGGCACGTGGAGGTCCGGTGCGGCTGGTTCACATGGCCCTGGTTCTCGGCCCGGTCGGGCTCGGCGGCTGCGGCTCGACCTGGAACATTGAGGGCAACATCGACGGGTTGCTGCGAGACTGGTTCTACCTGGACTCCGACGCGGACGGCTGGGGCGATCCGGAGACCGAGCCGCAGCTCTTGTCGGAAGCGGACCTCACGGGCGGCTTCACGTCGCTCAACGATCGCGACTGTGACGCCGCGGACGACCAGGTCACCGGCCGGATCGGCGCGCTCTGCCCGGACGGGATCTCGGGCGGAGGCGACTATGCGGGCGTCTCGTACCCGGGCGCGTCCGAGTACGCGACGACCCACGGCGCGGGCGCGCCAGCCACGCGCTCGGTGCTCGCGAGCGGGGACTGCGCCATGTGGGGCGCGCCGATCGACACGGAGGACATCGTCGCGTCGCCCGGCCAGCTCGCGACCATGCAGACGGTGGGCGAGCTCGACCCGCTCCTGCCGATCGTCCAGGCGGACGCCGTGTATGCCGCGTGGGTCGGCGTCGTCTGGGAGTACACCGACACGATCGCCGTGACCGCCGACTCGGACGCCGGCACGGTGGACGCCGCGGTGGCGGAGATCGAGACCGGCGACTGGGCCTGGGAAGACGGCTCGGACGCCAACAGCATCCGGCAGGCGTTCTCGTGGTGCACGGGCGCGCCGCCGTCGCCGTTCGACCTGTTCCCCTACACGTCGGTGAACCCGAACGATCCGAAGCAGCTCGTCGTCATCAAGCAGGACCTGCCCACGCGGCGGCTCGCGCTCGTGTGGCAGGACAGCGCGACGGAGTGGTGCCTCGGCGTGCCGACGGACGCCGTGTCGGACGCCCCGGGCCTCGAGTGGTCGGTGGACGCGTACACCAAGGACACGGCCCACGTGCTGTGCGAGCGGAGCTACCCGGATCCGGCCTCGTACACGTCGAAGCCCCCCGCGGACGCGCCCGCGGAGGAGTGACCGTGGCGCCCTACGCCGTGGTGTTGGGCGTCGCGCAGGACGGCGGGCACCCGCAGGTCGGCTGCACGAAGAGCTGCTGCACCCCCGAAAAGGGTCGTCACTTGCCGGCTTCCCTCGGGCTCGTGGACCCGGAGACCGGCGGCCGGTGGATGGTGGACGCCACGCCCGCGTTCCCGGAGCAGGCGTCCGAGCTGGGGAGGCTCGCACCGCGCACCACGGGCCCGCTCGTCGACGGGATCCTGCTCACCCACGCGCACATCGGGCACTACGCGGGGCTGGTGCACCTGGGCCGCGAGGTCATGGGCGCCGATGGCGTCTCCGTGTGGGCGATGCCGCGGATGGCGGGGTTCCTCGCGAGCAACGGGCCGTGGAGCCAGCTCGTCGCGCTGAAGAACATCGTGGTGACGACCGTGGAGACGACGGCGAAGTTCGGTCCGTTCACGGCGACGCCGCTGGTCGTGCCCCACCGCGACGAGTTCAGCGAGACGGTCGCGTGGCGGATCGCGGGGCCCGAGCAAACGCTGCTTTGGTTGCCGGATCTCGACGCCTGGGCGCGCTGGGACCGCTCGCTCGCGGACGTGCTGGCGACCGTGGACGTCGCGTACGTGGACGGCACCTTCTTCGCGGATGGCGAGCTCGGCCGCGACATGTCGGAGATCCCGCACCCGCGGGTCCGCGAGACGCTGGCGCTCGTGGCAAAGCTCCCGGCAGCGGAGCGCGCGAAGGTGCGGTTCGTGCACCTGAACCACACGAACCCGGCGTTGGACCCGACGTCTGCGGCGTACGCAGAGGTCCTGGCCGGCGGCGCCCGCGTCGCGATCGAGGGGGAGAAGGTCCCGCTCTAGACCCAGCGATACATGGCCCGGATCTTCTGCGCCTCCGTGAGCTGGCTCCACACGGCCTCGTACGCCATCTCCGCCTGCCGGCGCGCGCGCATGGTGTCGTCCGGCTGCAGGCCGAGGCCGTACGCGACCCGGTCCGCGACCCCCGCGACCTCCAGGATCGGGTCGACGAGCAGCGTGGCCGGCAGGTGGCCCACCGCTCGCTTCGCGAAGGTGGCCGCCGTGTCTCCGGGACCGTGCGGGACATCCAGATCGGCCAGCGCGACCTCCACCAGCCACCACGACTGCTGGACGTGGCGCGTGGGCGGCACCGGCCAGAGCGGCCGCCGCATGTGCGTGAGGAGGAGGGTGCGCCTGAGCGGAGGGCCGAACACCGCGATTGCGAGCAGCGCCAGCAGGGCGAACAGCAGCAGGAACAGCACGGAGACGCCGGCGCGGCGCGCGGACTCCTGCATCTGCTCCGGGCTCATCGGGCTGCCCGGCTGCCTGGGCTGGGCAGGGGTTCCGTCATTCGCGGGCTTCGGACGGGTCTTCGACTTGCCCTTCCGCTTGCTTTGGCGCGGCTCGCTGTCGGGGCGGGGCTCGGGCGAGGCGTCACCCTGCTGGGGCGGCGCGCCATCGTCCGCGGGGCCGGTGCGCCACAGGTAGGGCGCCAGCACCGCGCTCCCTACGGTCAGGGCCACGCCTAGAAGCCCCAGCACCACGAGCGTCCCAGCGCCCCGCAGCCAGCCACCCAGGCGCGTGCCCGCCTTGCGCTCGGTGGTGACGAGCGTCGGGGCGCCGAGGTTCTGCCAGTGGTGCAGCCGGTGGGATTCCCGGCTCGCCAGGAACGCGAGGATCCCCACCACGCCCAGCACCAGCACGGGCAGCGTGAACACATCCCAGATCGCCCACTTCTCGCCAGCGAGCCACCGTGCGTCGCTCCCCGTCGTGCTCGCGACGGTGATGACCGTCCCCACGATGTACACGAGCGGCGTGAACGTCGAGAGCATCGCCCCGTTCGGCGTGAGCGACCACCAGCCGGTCACGGCGAAGAACGGGAACAGGAACGCGACGATCCCTACCAGCACGGCGACTTCGCCCAGCGGCGAGATGGCGGCGGTCAGCGCGAAGAGCGCTCCGCTGGCCAGCATTCCGAGCACCACCACCACCCACGTCCGCAGGCGCAGCAGCCCGCACGCCTGCCCGAAAGCCGCTCCGAACGCCGTGGCTCCGCCGAACAGCGCAAGCGCCAGCACCAGCCCGGAGTCGAACGACTGGGTGAGCAGGATCGTCGCCGAGAACAGCGCGAACGCGACGGCCGTGGTGAGCCACCACGTCGCCACGGGCACCGCGAGGGACCGCAGATCACCCCAGAAGCGGCCGGTCATGGGTGTGGGCATGGCAGAGCGTATATCGCGTCCCCAGGGCTCTTGTGGGTCGTTCGATCCCGCCGGAGATCTTGGGGCGCCGGTCCGCGCGCCCGTGGCGGTGGTGCGGTGTCTCGTAGCTGCCGACATGTGGCTGCATGTGCTGCGCTGTGGGACACCGGTGTCTCGTAGCTGCCGACATGCGGCTGCATGTGCCGCGCTGTGAGACACCCGTGTCTCGTAGCTGCCAGCATGTGGCCACATGTGCCACGCTGTGAGACTATCGCTTCTTCCGTCGCGGCGCCTTCAGCACTGGCTGCGGCGTCTTCTCCGGGATGGTCCGAGCGAACACGGGCGTCGCCTCCGCGAGCGCCACGAGCCCGAGCCGCATCCGCACCACCTCCGACATCGCGGCGTCCACGGGCGCCTCCAGGAGACGGTACCACGACGCCCGAGCGATCTCCGCGACATCGCGGGCGTCCGTCGGGTGGATCCCGGCTCCATTGGCCAGCTCTACGAACGATCGCCGCGCCAGCATCGCGCGGACGGTGCGCCGGCCGTCGTCGCTACTGGCCAGGGCTTCGCGGCACGCCGTCCACGTCGCGACCGCTCCCACCGCGCGGATCTGGGCGTCCGTGGCTGGCACCACCGGGCCGCGGAGGCCAATCCCGCGTAACGTCGTCTCCGCCACGTCCACGTCCGGGAGCGCGGCGAACACGCCTCTGCAGAGCCCCGGCAGGAGCCGCGCACCTACCACATCCGGCAGGTGAGAGCCCAGGAAGAGAGCGGGATCCTGCGGCAGCTTGTGGTGCACCACCTGGCGCGGCATGTACGCAGCCAGCGTGGCGAGGTGGTCGCGGTCCGCCACGAGCGTCACGTGGATGTCCCGGTCCACCACTCCGGCGAAAGGGTGCGCCCGGAGCAGATCCGTGCGCAGGTGCCCGAGCTCCATGGCGTCCGCCGCCTCCAACACCACGTGCCCGTGGTTGTCGGCGAGGCCGAACAGGATCAGCCGCGGCCCCGCGATGCGCGCGAGCGTCCGCACCGCCTCCTCGATGGCGGCGTCATCGGTGCGCCACGGGAGCCGCCCCTGCGCGACGAGCGTGAGATGTGAGTACATTCCTGTGACGTAATGCGCCCCCTCGTCCGGAAATGCGTGACCCCCTCCAGATTTCCGCCCTGCGCAACTTTTTCCGCCCGGCGCCCGCCATCGCGGGCGCGCGGACCGGCGCCCGATCCCGGCGGGCCGGGTGACGCACCCCACCTCAGCGCCCCGTATTTCTAGGCTGCAGCGCCTCACGCGCGAAATCCTCGCCGGCAGATTGTCGGCGCTCCAGGCTGGACAGGCGGGGACGTGCGCAGCAGGGGTGACCGCCGGGCGCCGATGTGGCAGGCTGGCGCTTCGGGTGCGAGGGACGCGGTGCGCGAGTATAGATCCGGGGATGTCGTCGGTTCGTGGCAGCTCCTCTCGCGGCTCGGCGCCGGCGGTACCGGGCAGGTCTGGTCCGCGACCGACGCGTTCACCGGCCACATGCGCGCGGCCGTGAAGCTCGTGGACTCCCGTGCGGCGTCATCCGAGTCGTTCGCCTCGGAGGTCCGTACGCTGTCGTCGATCCACCACCCGGCCGTGGTGCGGGTCCTCGGCGCCGGAGAGCTGCCCGGCGGCGCCTGGCTGGCGATGGAGCTGCTGGATGGCGAGACCCTGTACGAGCGCGCGCGGCACGGACTGCTCGCGGCGTCGCAGGCGGCGGAGCTCCTCGGGCCGGTCGCCGAAGCGCTGGTGGCCTGCCATCGCGTGGGATTGTTCCACGGCGACGTTACCCCCGCGAACATCTTCGCCCACCGGGACGGGACGGCGCGGCTCATCGACTTCGGGCTCAGCGGCCGGCTCGGGGAGGCGGGAACGCCCGGCTACGCGGTGGACGGGCCTGCAGCGGCCCGCGATGCCCACGGGCTCGGCGCGACGCTCTGGTATGCCGCGACGGGCCGGGATCCCATCGGGGTGCCGCTGCCGCTGCGGCTCGCCGCGGAGGGCCCGCTGGACGACGTGGTGCGTGGGCTGACGAGCCCGGAGAGCCGGTTGGACCTTGCCGCCGCTGCGACGGCGCTCCGGCACATCGCGGCCGGCCACCGCGCTCGGAGCCGCCCGCCGCAGACGGTGCAGAAGGTGGTGACGGATCCCGGCACGCGGAGCCCGTCAGCTCCGCGCGTCGTGGACACGGTGGTGGCGCGCGATCCGGACCCCGCACCGCGAGCTGCCGACGTGGCGCCGGCCGCGCCCTGGTTCGCCGCCGTCGTGCCGGATCGGGCACATCCGGAGCCGCCTCCGGCGCCCGACGAGCCCCGCAACGCATGGTTCGACGTGCGCAGCAAGGTCGAGCCGGCCGTCTCGTTCCCTCTGCCTGCGCCCGACTTCGCGCCCGC
>CAMCWU010000077.1 GCA_945882675.1 Klebsiella pneumoniae
CGAGCGCGCCATCGGCAAGACCATCGTGCTCACGGCGCGGGTCGAGCCCGCACTGATCGGCGGCATGGTCGCGACCGTCGGGAACAAGGTATACGACTCCTCTATCAAGACCCGGCTCGAACAGCTCCGGTCCAGCCTGCTCCAGACGCAGATGCCAGCCCAGGCCTGAGCCAGGTCCTCTCTACCCTTTCCAGCTTCCAGGAGATCTCCCGTGGACATCCGTGCCGACGAGATCAGCCAGATCCTCAAGCAGCAGATCAAGAACTACGACTCGCGCGTCTCCGTCACGGAGACCGGCACGATCCTGTCGGTGGGCGACGGCATCGCGCGCATCTACGGCCTGCAGAACGCCCTCGCCGGTGAGCTCATCGAGTTCCCGGGCGGCGTGCAGGGCATGGTCCTGAACCTGGAAGAGGACAACGTCGGCGCCGCCATCTTCGGCGACGACACCCACATCCACGAAGGCGACACGGTCAAGCGCACCGGCACCATCGTGTCGATCGGCGTGGGCCCCGAGATGATGGGGCGCGTGGTCGACGCTGTCGGCAACCCGATCGACGGCCTCGGCCCCATCAACCGCGCCGAGAACCGGATCATCGAGACCAAGGCGCCCGGCATCATCGGCCGCAAGTCGGTCCACGAGCCGATGCAGACCGGTATCAAGGCCATCGACGGAATGACCCCGGTCGGCCGCGGCCAGCGCGAGCTCATCATCGGCGACCGCCAGACCGGCAAGACCGCGGTGGCGATCGACTGCATCATCGCGCAGAACGTCTACAAGAACGATCCGAAGAACAAGGTGTTCTGCATCTACGTGGCCATCGGCCAGAAGCAGTCCACCGTCGCGCAGGTCGTCGAGCGCCTCCGCGCGTTCGGCGCCCTCGAGTACACCTGCGTGGTGTCGGCCCCGGCGGCCACCTCCGCGCCGCTGCAGTACCTCGCGCCGTACACGGGCGGCACGATCGGCGAGTACTTCCGCGACAACGGCATGCACGCGCTCGTCATCTACGACGACCTGTCGAAGCACGCCGTCGCGTACCGCCAGCTGTCGCTCCTCCTCAAGCGCCCGCCGGGCCGCGAGGCGTACCCGGGCGACGTGTTCTACGTCCACAGCCGCCTCCTCGAGCGCGCCGCCAAGGTGAGCGATGATCTCGGCGCGGGTTCGCTCACGGCGCTCCCGATCATCGAGACCCAGGCCGGCGACGTCTCGGCGTACATCCCCACGAACGTCATCTCGATCACCGACGGCCAGATCTACCTCGAGACCGACCTGTTCAACGCCGGCCAGCGCCCGGCGGTCAACGTCGGCCTCTCGGTCTCCCGCGTCGGCGGCGCCGCGCAGATCGGCGCCATGCGCGAAGTCGCGGGCCCGCTCCGCCTCATCCTCGCCCAGTACCGCGAGCTCGCGGCGTTCTCGCAGTTCGCATCCGACCTCGACGAGGCCACGCGCAAGCAGCTCGGCCGCGGCGCCCGCCTGACCGAGCTCCTCAAGCAGACGCAGTACACCCCGCTGCCGGTCGAACAGCAGGTCCTGCACATCCTGTCCGGCGTCGAAGGCCGCCTCGACGACCTGGAGGTCGCGGACGTCCAGCCGTTCGTCAAGGCGCTCACGAGCTGGTTCCTCGCGAACCGCCAGCCGCTCTTCGACGAGGTCCTGGCGCGCGGCTCGCTCAAGAAGGAGAACCTCCGCGCCCGACTGATCGCGGAGATCGACGCCTTCAAGAAGACCTGGAAGCGCTGATCCCATGCCGAACCTGAAGGACATCCGCCGCCGGATCGCGTCGGTCAAGAAGACCGGCCAGATCACGAAAGCGATGAAGCTCGTCGCCGCCGCCAAGCTCAAGCGCGCCAGCGAGGCCGCGACCAACGCGAAGCCGTACCAGCGCCAGCTCTCGGCGGTGCTCGCGCGCGTGTCCCGTCGGGCCGGCGAATCGGTCTCGGATCCGCTGCTGCAGCCCCGCGAGCACGTCGGCAAGATCCTGGTGGTCGTGCTCACGTCGGATCGCGGCCTCGCGGGCGGGTTCAACAACAACCTCCTCCGCAGCGCGAACGAGTGGCTCAAGGAGAAGAAAGCCGCGGGGATCGAGATCCACACGCGCGCCTACGGCCGCAAAGGTATCTCCGGCCTCCCCCGCCGCGGCTGGAAGCTCGACGCGTCGGTCGTCGACTGGGCCGCCCGCAAGAAGATGGACCTCGTGAACGAGGTCGTCGACGAGATGGTCGCCGGCTTCGTCGACCGCAAATACGACGAGGTCTGGGTCGCCAGCAACGAGTGGGTCTCCACCCTCGTCCAGCGCCCGCGCTACCTCAAGATCCTCCCGCTCGTGGTCGACGCCACGAATACGGCGGACGAAGGCCTCGATTACAAGTACGAGCCGTCCGCGCCCGAGATCGTCGGCGCGCTGCTCCCGCTGTACATCCGCACGCTCGTGCTCCAGGCGTTCCTCGAGACGGAGGCCGGTGAGCTCGCGTCCCGGATGACCGCCATGGACGCCGCGACCAAGAACGCCAACGACCTCATCGGCCGGCTGTCCATCCAGTACAACCGGGCCCGTCAGGCCGCCATCACCAAAGAACTCATCGAGATCGTCTCGGGCGCCGCGGCGCTCTGAGCAAGGGAGACGGAATGGAAGCCGCAATTGGTACCGTCAAGCAGGTGATCGGGCCGGTCGTCGACGTGGAGTTCGCCCACGGTCAGGTGCCGGAGATCCGGAGCGCCCTGAAGCTCTCGAACCCGCGCATCAACAACGAGCCGATGAACCTCACGCTGGAAGTCGCCCAGCACCTCGGCGAGAACACCATCCGCGCCATCGCGATGGACACCACGGACGGCCTGTTCCGTGGCATGAAGGTCTACACCACGGGCGCCCCGATCATGGTGCCGGTCGGTCGCGCCACGCTCGGCCGGATCCTCAACGTCATCGGCGCGCCGGTGGACGAGCTCGGCCCCGTCGTCAGCGAGCACTACGCGCCCATCCATCGCGCCCCGCCGAGTTTCACGGACCAGTCCGTGTCCGTCGAGATGTTCGTCACCGGCATCAAGGTCATCGATCTCCTCGCGCCGTACGCGCGCGGCGGCAAGATCGGCCTGTTCGGCGGCGCCGGCGTCGGCAAGACCGTGCTCATCATGGAGCTCATCAACAACGTCGCGAAGGCGCACGGCGGCTTCTCGGTGTTCGCGGGCGTCGGCGAGCGCACGCGCGAGGGCAACGACCTCTGGCACGAGATGCAGACCGGCGGAGACGCCGCGGTAATCTTCCCGGGCGATTCGCAGCGCTCCAAGGCCGCTCTCGTCTACGGCCAGATGAATGAGCCCCCGGGCGCCCGCGCCCGCGTCGCGCTCTCGGCGCTCACGATCGCCGAGCACTTCCGCGACCAGGAAGGCCAGGACGTCCTCCTGTTCATCGACAACATCTTCCGGTTCACGCAGGCGGGCTCGGAGGTTTCCGCGCTCCTCGGCCGTATGCCGAGCGCCGTCGGTTACCAGCCGACCCTCGCCACGGAGATGGGTGAGCTCCAGGAGCGCATCACCACCACCACCAAGGGCTCGATCACGTCGGTCCAGGCCATCTACGTGCCGGCCGACGACCTCACCGACCCCGCGCCGGCGACTGCGTTCGCGCATCTCGACGCCACGACCGTCCTCAACCGCAAGATCTCCGAGCTCGGCATCTACCCGGCCGTGGATCCGCTCGATTCGACCTCGCGGATCCTCGACCCGGCCGTACTCGGCGCCGAGCACTACGGCACCGCCCGCGCCGTGCAGGCCGTGCTCCAGCGCTACAAGGAGCTCCAGGACATCATCGCCATCCTGGGCATGGACGAGCTCTCGCCGGACGACCAGGCGACCGTCTACCGCGCCCGCAAGGTGCAGAAGTTCCTGTCGCAGCCGTTCCACGTCGCCGAGATCTTCACCGGCTCGCCCGGCGTGTTCGTCAAGATCGAGGACACGATCCGCTCGTTCCGCGAGATCCTCGAGGGCAAGCACGACGCCCTGCCGGAAGAGGCGTTCCTCATGGTCGGCACGATCGACGAGGCCATCGCCAAGGCCCGCAAGATCGCGCAGAGCTGATCATGGACCTCCAGATCGACATTGTTACCCCGGAACGCCAGGCCTTCAGCGGCCGGGCGACCCAGGTGGTCGTGCCCGGGTGGGAGGGCCAGTTCGGCGTCCTCCCGCAGCACGAGAACTTCCTCGCCCTCGTGAAAGCGGGCGTCGCGAGCGTGTTCACGACCGACGGTGAGCGCCGCTACGTCATCGGGCGCGGCTTCGCGGAGGTCACCTCCACCACGGGCAAGGGCACGTCCGAGACGAAGGTGACGCTGCTCACGGAAGCGTGCGAGCTCGTCTCGACCATCGACAAGGACAAGGCCCGCGCGGAGCTCGCGGCGGCCCAGAAGGCCGTCTCGGACGCCGAGATGGGCTCGGAGCGCTGGCGGGTCGCGCAGGCGCGCATCGAGCTCGCGCAGGCCCGGGTCGACGCGTAGGTTTTTTTGGGAGATCTGCGTCGGCCCACGGGTCCGGCGCCGGTCCGCGCGCCCGTGACGAGATCTTCGGGGTTTCTTCGTGCCCGCTCACGCGTGCGGGGGTACGGGTTCGCGACACCTGGAGACCGCATGCGGAAGGCCCCCCCCCAAGCTAGCGCTTCTCGTGGCGTGGTCGCTCCTCGCGAGCTGCAACGGAAGCGGTGACAAGGAGGGCGAGGACCCCCTGGACCCGACGTTCGCCGTGATCGAGGCGGACATTGAGTACACCTACGACGCCGCGGCGGACACCTGGGCAGAGGTCACCGCCCTCCAGCTCGAGTACAGCTGTCCCGCGGCAGACCCCGGCTGTACGACCACCAAGGTGACGCTGCACTTCGGTCGCGCCGAGACCTCAGGTGTGCCTGCGAATATCCTCGCGGCTACCGTCGCCGCGGTGGACGCTGCGGGCGTAGAGACGCCCCTCGCTCCGATTCCAGGGCACACCACGGAAGACCCGCTTAGCGGTGGTCAGGTCGTGGACCGGGAGTTCACGCTCCGCTCGCCGCTCCTCGATGGGGACCTCGTCGCCCTCGTGATCAGGGTCACCGAGCCGACCATGTATCAGCAGACCAAGTCGCGGCACTCGCCCCGGCCATGGCAGGTGCTCGAGTTCATCGATGGCGACGGCAGCGCCGGGTGTGGAACCCACCCAGGGTGGGTGGCGGCTCTGCCGACCGTGTGGGTGGAGCAAACTGCGGGTGAGAAGGCACTGGCCACCGGGTCCATGCCCATTGGCTCGGTCCGCGTCGTCGTTTCGGCAGGCAAGGAGGTGCTGGGCCTCGGCCCCCACCTCCCATGTGCCGCCGTCGACTTCCCCTTCGTGCTTTCCACCATCGCGCCCGCGCTCGCCGAGACGTGCCTCGGCGTGGATGGCTTCGTGTCGATCGACGGGCAGTCCAGCTTCCTGGTCGGTGACTACGTGAAGCTCGCGGACGTGCTCGCGCCCTCCGGGGCCGTGGTTTCGACCTGGGATGAGGATCCGCCTTGCGCGGCTACGGCCGTCCCGGCCGAGTGGCTCGCGACGCGGCTCCCGGCCGACGTCGCGTGGCTGGAGGATCGCTTCGGTGACCTCCCTTCCTCCCACGTGGACCTCGTGCTGGGCAGACATCCGAAGCCGACCAAGAACGCCTACTTGCGCGGGCACACGTCAGAGGGCCTGTCCACGGTTTCCTCTGCGTTCTGGAATGCCCAACCCTTCCAGACGCACGGCTACGGCGAGAACAGCTTCGAACCGGTCGCCGCCCACGAGCTCGCGCACCAGTGGTGGGGCGTCTTCCGCACAGTCGACTCGGACCACCTCACCCGCTGGCTCCTCGAAGCCATCCCCGTGCTCGTGCAGATCCAGCGCTACCCGGAAG
This sequence comes from Klebsiella pneumoniae, assembly GCA_945882675.1. Lineage (GTDB taxonomy): Bacteria > Myxococcota_A > UBA796 > UBA796 > CANLGQ01. The sequence goes on from CAMCWU010000077.1 coordinate 5,886, forward strand.
ACGGCTCGCACCAGAACCGCCTGTTCGACGGACTGCAGCGCATCGTCAACAGGTCCTACGACGGATTGGACGCGCAAGCTGACCTGGAGACGCCCGACTTGGAGCCGAACAGCGAGTGGAGAAGGGAGGTCTTGTACAAGACCGCCCCCTACACCCTCGCGCAGATCAACCTCGCAGCTCGCGCTATCGACCCCCTGCGGACCGAGGACCGCGTCTGGGAGATCTGGCAGGAGGAGCTGCTGGTCGCGGGCGCCGATCACAGCCCGCTCACCGTACCGGAGGTCGAGGCCGCCATCGACGTGCTGGGAGCCGACCTTTACCAGGAGCGGGTGATGAAGGGGCGGATCGGCGCGCCGCTCCTCAGCGTCGCCAGCCCGGCGGGCTACGCGAGCCCCGGGGTGGAGGTCTCGGCCGCTGGACTGCTCACCGTCCGGGTCCGGCAGGTGCAGCACGAGGGCGTGGAGTCCGTCGCCGGCCCGTGGCCCACCTTCACGCATGCGCCGTTCGTCGTGGGCTGCCGCGAGTCCGGCCAGGATCCGGCTCCCACCAACGCGAACTGCATCGCTGCGCACCAGATGGACCCGAAGGTGTATTCCGCGGCACATGGGGCGACACTGCCCCTCACGCTGCTGCCCTCGGCGACTCCGTCGGACGCCATCGAAGTAGCGTTGTTCTCGGAGCAGCGCGGCCTGCCCGGCGCGGTCGGGCGATACGCCATCGAGGAAGGCGACACCTCTCCTATCTCCGCAATCGCCGAGCTCGCGCCCGCAACGTGGTTGCTGCGGTGCGCCCCCGGCTCCGTGGATCCGCGCTGCGCGGTGGACACCGACCTGGACGGCGCGCCCGACGAGGGCGACTGCGCCCCGTACGATGCCCTCATCCACCCCGAGGCCGTGGACCCGCCGGCAGGCGGCCTGCCGTGGGACGTCAACAGCGAAGATCTCAACTGCGACTACTGGCCGAACAGCGACTTCTTCACGCCATGAGGTACACCATGTGGATGTTGATCGGGCTAATGGCCTGCACCACTGCGACCCCGGCGGGAGGGCAGGTCGCGCCGGTGGAAACCGGCATCAAGCAGCGTTTTTCGACGTACCGCACCTTCGCGGTAGGCGTTGGGGGTGGGCCAGGCGGCTACTACCTGCGCGCGGACCACACCGGCCGCTTCATCTTCGAGGGGGGAGAGGGCAATCAGCGCCTGCTCTGGGACGGTACGAGCCTGACCGCCGACTTCGCCGACCTCATGGACCCCACACCCGGCCCAGAGAGCCTGGGGCCCGCGGCCGACGCGCTGATGGCCACGCTCGTGGCGGAGATGCGTGCCGGGTTCCCGACGACCGCGTTCATCGACGAGCTCCCCTCCGAGATCGGCTACACCCGCTTCGAGGGTGCGGAGAAGTTCAGCACGTGGCGTCGCCTCGACTTCGCCGGCCCATGGGACGACGCGCTGGCAATCTTCGTCGCCATCAACAAGAAGACCGGCGAACTCAACAACCTGCTCGTGCTTAACCCCGACCTGACCCTGGCTCGTCTTCCCGACGAGATGGGGCACCTCTACCTCACCTTCGTGAGATGGGAATGGGACGTCCCACTCCAGGACGACCTCGACCGCCTCGACGCCTGGGGCTACGAGGCCGTCAGGTTGGATTCGAACAAGTGGCAGAACGTTCCCGTCTACGACGATGGGTTCGGTCCTGAGCCCTACGAACAACGAATGATCCCCTATCACTGGCGCCACGACCGCTACCTGCCGCCGTTCGACGCCGCGCTCTCGAATGGCACGACTCCACCCGCGCCCGCGCTGGCCGTCGAGTCCGCGTACCTCCTGTGGGAAGGGACCTGCACGCCGAACGCCGTCCACGCCGTGCCATTCAAGTGGGTCTGGCGGCCCGACCCGGACGCCACCGACTGGAGCGGCGTCACGAGCGCCGTCGCGGGCGGGTGTCCCATCCGCGTCGACATGCAGCCCCGCGGGCGGGCGGTCCTCGCGAACGGTAGCAAGTCCCGGATCCTCGGCAGCTTTACGGTGAAGGACCGCGCGACCTCGCCCGCCACCGTAGTCGGGACTCGTGCCATCGACATGAAGCGCCTTGGCCCCACTACGGATCAGAGCGACATCCCGCTCCAGGTGCCGATCGGGGCGGCCGACCCCGCTCTCCTCGAGATCGTGCTGGAAGGCACGGCGACCCTGACGTGCGGCCCCACCGCGAGCACCCTGGTGCAGCGCATCGGGCTCGCGGGGCTCGACGACCGCACGCTCCCGCGGCTCCGCTGGAGCGGATGCATGCCGGTGCCGCCGCCGCGTCAGTAGCCGCCCTGGTCGGGTGGCGCCGGGAGCGTCCGCACCACCCGGAACCCCAGACACGCGCGCCCTCAGGATCCGGCTTCGGCCTCGTCGTTCGCGTCGCGGATGCCGCGGAGGTTCGAGCCGTAGCAGGTCGCCGCCGTCGCGTACCAGCGAGGATCCTCCACAGCCCCCTTGCTTGCCTTTTCTCTCGGGGGGGCCGGGTTCTCGAGCCACTCGTCCACGTTGCCGACCGTGTCGTACAGCCCATGCGGGTTCGGCGCGCGACTGGCCACCCGCCACGGCCGATCCGTAGAGTTCCCTGACCAAACCGCGTGGTCCCCGACCACGCGGCGCGTGAGCTCTTCCGCACCGAGCGGGGAAAGCACCGCCCACTCCTCGCGCGTCGGGAGCCGCCAGCCGTCGCAGCCGGGCACGGGCGTCACGGAAGCGCACAGCAGGCCGGTCTCGCGGCCGTTCACGCTCGCCGGGCGCGAGGGCCTTGCGACGCACCCGTCCAGGACGTAGCACGCCTGCAGGCCGTCCGCAGCGCTCCGGGCGTTCGCCCAGAACACGGCGTCGTACCAGCTCACGGTCTCCACCGGGCAGTCGGGGCACCGCGGGTTGGACGACGGATCGGCCGGCGCGTGCGCGAGCCATTGCGCGCGGGTGACCTCGGTCGTGGCGACCTCCAGGCGGGCCCCGCCGAGCGCGACCTCGACGGTCGGCGCGGGCAACGGCGCCACGCGGGCCGCGCAAGCGGGGAGCACCAGCAGGAGCAGGGGCGGCCACGCGGAGGCGGTCAACCACCACCCCTGACGCGGATCCGGACCACGGACTTCACGTTCGCACAAGGGCTCGCGACGCCCCCCGGGAGCAGGAGCCGGAACGGTCCGCCCTGCTTTCCCGGCAGCGGCCCGCCGTCCAGCGTGTGCGCCAGGAACCCGGTCCGCACGAGAGCTATCGGCGTGGGCGGGGTGGTGAACCCGTCCGCGGAGACGACCACCACGTCCGCGTCGTCCGGGGCGCCGGCGAGGAGGACGGCCAGCGGCGCGGCCACGCCCACGCGGCCCGGCACCACCGCGCCCACGTCCGGGAGGTTCCCGGGGAGCTCCGCCAGCTTCTCGCGCGTCCAGGTGACCGTCCGGCCCGGGAGCGCCACCTCGAGGGTCGCGGCGTCCGCGGCGACGTCCGAGAGGATCGCGGCTTCGATCGCTGACATCGCGGCGTCGAGGGCCGCGTCCGCGCGCCGGGAGATCACGTCCACCCGGGAGTCCCGGCGCCAGCCGCTCGGCGCCTCGTGCACGGTGTCGCCGGACCGCTCGAGCGCGACGACGCCCTCGTCCGTGCGGAAGATCCCCTTCGCCCGCGCGATCCCCGGTGCGGCCAGCGCGGCCAGCAGCGCGTCGCGCGCGAACCGCACGTCCGGCGCCCACGTGGCGCTCCGTACGTCCCACCCGTCCGTGGCCTCCACCGCGCGGAACCGCGGCCCCTTCGCCAACGATTCACCGTCGAGCACCGTGTCCGGCACCCGGCCCATCGTCGTGCGGACCACCTGCGCCGGGCCGGGCCACATCGCGGAGATCCACGCGTCCACCGCGCCGTTCTCCGCGTCCGACGCGAGATCCGTGCGGTTCACCACGAGGACGTCCGCTACCTCTGCCTGGGCGCGCAACGCCGGATCCTCGGCGACCTGGTGCGGATCCACCACGACCACGAGCGGGCCCAGCACCACCGACCGGGGAAGCCTCCGGAGCGTGTCGATCAGATCCGCCGGCACCGCGAGGCCCGTCGGCTCGACGAAGATCCGCTCGAACCCCGCGTCCACGAGCTCCACCATGGCGGCCGTGAACCCCGCCGGGGCCGTACAGCACACGCAGCCGCCCGCGATCGCCCGCACCTCGACCCCGCCGAGCGTCCCCGCGTCGATCGCCGCCGTCCCGAAGTCGTTGACCAACACGGCGACCCGCTCGCCCGCCCGGCGCGCGACGAGATCCAGGAGAACCGACGTCTTTCCCGCGCCGAGGAACCCCGCGATCAGGTGCACCGTCGTCATCCGACCTCCGCGCGATCGAGATAACCCGAACCGGGGAGGTCCCATCCGCCGCCTGTTCGTGACCGGCACCGACACCGACATCGGCAAGACCACCGTGACCGCGCTGCTCGCCGCCGCGGCCCGCGCAACTGGGAGCGTGATCGCCGCGAAGCCCGTGGCGTCAGGCGGCGCGCACCTGGGCCCGGGGGAGGACGCCGTGGCCATCGCCGAGGCGGCCGGGCACGCCCCGCTCCAGTTCGCGGGGTACGAAGCGCCGCTCTCGCCGCATCGGGCGGCCGCGCTGATGGGCGCGACGCTGGACACCGCGGCGCTTACCGCCTGGGTCCGCGCGTTCGAGGCCGATACCGTCCTCGTCGAAGGCGCCGGAGGCTGGCGCGTGCCCCTGACCCTCGGCTTCGACGTCGCGGATCTCGCTCGCGCCTGGGGCGCCCCCGTCCTCGTCGTCGCGCGCGACCGCCTGGGCGTGCTGAACCACGCGCGCCTCACGGTCGACGCGATCGGGGGGGACGGCCTGCACGTCGCTGGCGTGGCCCTCATCAGGCCGCCGACCGGCGCGCGCACCGCAAACCTTCAGGATCTACGTGAGCTGCTCCGCGTACCGGTCGCCGACGTCCCCTGGTTGATCCCGGGCTCGTACGATGATCCCGCACGAATCGCAGCGGGTCAAGCGCTGTGGCGCGATCTCCTGTGATACGGTCCCCACGGAGAGATCCCATGTCCGTAGTTGGCTTGCGCGTCGGTCCGTTCGAAGTGGTGGAGGCCGTGGTGGTCCCGGAAAAGGGCACCTGGTACCTCGCGCGCCGCAGCGGCATCACCCGCAAGCAGCCGAACGAGGTCCTGGTCAAGCTCGCCCCCCCGGACGCCACGAGCGCCGAGCGCATGGCGTTGCAGGCCGAGTTCGACCATCTGCGCGCGGTGGAGTCGTTCCGCGTCCCGAGCCCGCTCGCGTTCTACGACGGCCTCGGCGCGCTCGTGATCGCGGCGCCGCGCTGCATTCCGCTCGCGGAGATCGCGGAGGCGCGGCGGACCGCCGGCGTCGCGCTCTCGCCGGCCACGCTGATGGACCTCGCACTGGAGGTCGCGGACACGCTGCAGCACGCGCACCATCGCTCGCGGCCGCACGGACACGTGTGCCCCGGCGAGATCGGCCTCGCGCTCGACGGTCGCGTGTGGGTCTTCGGCTTCGGACCGGGCCCGTACGCCACGCCGGCCGCGGCGTGGACAGCGCCCGAGCGCGCCCGCGGCGAAGCGCCCACGCCCGCGACCGACCAGTGGGGCCTCGCGGCCATGCTCGCGTCGCTCGTCACCGGGCGGGAGCCCTGGATCGACCTCGAGGACGCCGTGAAGGGCGACCCGACCGCGTTCGTCGCACCCGTGGAGGCCCAGTGGCCCGCCCTCGGGCGCGTCCTCCGCCGCATGCTCGACCCCGTCCCGGCGCACCGCTACCCGTCGATGATCCAGGTCCGCCAGGAGCTCTTCGCCCTCGCGCGGCGCGCCGGCGGCGTGTCGGACCGTCGCTCCCTCGCGCTGCGCCTGCACCGCATGCGCAACCCCGAGCTCCCGTCGGATCCCGGCTCGGACCCCGGGATGGACGCCCGCGGGCACACGTCCACGCCCCCCGCGGAGCCGACGCCGCCCCCCGCCGCCGCCCGGGAGAACCTCCCGACGGACGAGCTCGAGACGGTGGAGGTCGCACGGCAGCCGTCGCTTCCCTTGTTCCAGGCCCCAATCTCGGTCACCGGGCGGCCCGCGCCCACTACCCCCTCGGGCCTGCCGGAGCCCGCGTCCAACCCGGACATCGCCAAGGCCGTGATGTCCACGGGCGTCCGACTGGATCGCAACCCGCTGCGCGCGGCCGCCCTCCCGCACGAGGCGATCCCCGTCGTCCGCCCCGCCTTCGGCGCCGACCTACCGCGCGCGGTCCTCGGCAGCGGCGACCCCGCCAGCGCGCCGGATCCGGAGCTCGCGGGCTTCGGCGCCGGCTTCCGGCTGCGGCGCGCGCCCGACGACGACTCGGACGCGGAGGTCGTCGAGCCTACCTCCGAGCGCCCGCTCCTCTCTGCCGCCCCGGACCTGGCCGCCCGCGATCCCGGGATCACCGAGCCCTCTTCGGGGATTTCGGACGCGGGCGCATCGGATGCCGGCGTGGTCGACCACCGCGCCGGTGAGCCCCCCTCGCTCGTCGACACCGCCACCGACCGCACGGCAGCACCCCGGATCCAGATCCCCGCCTCCTCTCCTCCCCCGGAGCCCGCCTTGAACTCCCCCTCTCCCCGCGTCACGATCCCCCGCGTCCCCACCTCCGGCGAAGACGAGCCCGGCATGTCCGTCCCCGGCCCGGCCGCCATCGGCATGATCCGACCGCGCGGAATGCCTATCCCCACGCCCGTCATGGTCGAGCTCGACGACCTCGAGGAGCTCGAGGAGGTCGAAGCCGAGGACGCCGGCGACGAGCCCTCGTTCGACCTCGGCGCCCGTGACGACGAGACCGACGGCTTCCACCTGCCCCCGAGCCTCGCGGATGCGCTCCT
>CAMCWU010000078.1 GCA_945882675.1 Klebsiella pneumoniae
GCGAACGCGACGCTCCAGCGGTCGTCGGATCTCCCGCGGTCGGGCTACCCGGTGGACCCGAGCCAGGGCGTGCCGATGGGCGGTACGATCTACGTCCTCGGCGGACAATGGGGGTTCGATTACTGAGGTGGGGCGGCTCGCGCCCACGCCGAGCGGGCACCTGCACCTGGGGAACGCGACCGCGTTCGCGGCGGCGTGGCTGTCGGCGCGGGCGGTGGGCGGCCGGGTGCTCCTCCGGTTCGAGGACGTGGACCGGTCACGCGCTCGGATCGAGGTGGAACGCTCGCAACGGGACGATCTCGCGTGGCTCGGCCTGAATTGGGACGAGGAGGTCGCTCCCCAGCGCCACCGCGACTACCTGCCGTGGCTGGAAGCGCTCGGCGATCGCACCTACTTCTGCGGCTGCGTGCGCCAGCAGCTCGTGGAGGCCGCAGGCGGCGGCTGCCCGGGGCGGTGCCGTGACCGCGGGCTGACGGCGGGGTCGGTGCGGTTCGCGCTCCGTGCGGGGGACGCCCTCTACCGCGACCGGGCGCGTGGGATCGTCCGAGGGGACCCCGGCACATTCCAGGATCCGATCCTACGCCGGCGCGATGGCTGCTTCACCTACAACCTCGCGGTGGTGGCGGACGACGTCGCGGACGGCGTGACGGAGGTGGCGCGGGGCGCGGACCTGGCCGAGTACACGCTGGCCCAGATCCAGCTCTGGCAGGCGTTCGGGGCCACGCCGCCGACGTGGCTGCACGCGCCGCTGATCCTGGGCGACGACGGGCGCAAGCTCTCGAAGAGCCACGGATCCACCGAGATCCGGGCGATGCGGGCCGCCGGTGTGACCCGCTCGGAGATCGCGGCGCGGGTGCTCGCCTGGCTCGGGGTGGAGGGCGACGACTTCGCCAGGGCGATCACCTCGTTTCGGGCGGAGCAGATCCCGACGGGGCCGTTCGTGGCGAGGTGATTCCGGCTCGGCCCTGGCGGAGTGGACCCGCGCCCTGCCCCGACGTGCGGTGTCGAGGAAGCTTCGTGTGTTCGCGCCTCGACCCACGGCATCGGGAGGGTCGAGGGCGAGGGCACCCCCTCGTCGTGCTTGTCGCGGCAAGGCGGCCGCGACTCTCCGATGCCCGACTTCGTGTCTTCGTGTCTTTGGCGGAGCGGGTCTAAGCGGGGCGTGCGGGCTTCTTGACCACGCGCATCCCGGGAAAGCGAAGGTCACCGCCCGATCGCCCCCCGATAGCCTGGTTCTAGAACAGCTCCGGCGACATCTGCCGCAGCGCTTCGTACGCCACTACCGCCGCGGCGTTCGACAGGTTCAACGAGCGCACCGGCCCCGTCATCGGGATCTGGTACGCCCCCCGCTCGGCGACCAGCTCGGGCGGCAGGCCGACGCTCTCGCGCCCGAACACCAGCACGTCCCCCCGCTCGTAACGGGCCCGCGTGTACGGCTCGCGCCCGTGGGAAGAGTACAGGTGGACCCGCCGGCCCGCCGCCCACGCCCAGAACGAAGCTTCGTCCTCATGCTCCGTGAGGTCGAGGAGCTTCCAGTAGTCGAGGCCCGCGCGCCGGACCGCGGCTTCGCTCGTGTCGAACGACAGCGGCCGGACCAGATGCAGGTGCGCCCCGATCCCCACGCACAGGCGCCCGATATTCCCCGTGTTTTGCGGGATCTCGGGGTGGTAGAGGACCAGGTGGAGCGGCGCGCTCACTTCAGGAGCTTCCGGCCGTCCGCGAACTTCGGCGCCACCCCGGTGGTCGCCACCGGCGCAGGATGCGTGCAGGCACCGTCGCACGTCTTGTCCATCAGCGGGAACCAGCGGTTGAACCACAGTCTGCGGCTGGCGAACCACCGGTAGGCGACGCCCGCCGCGGCGTGGACGCCGGGTAGCCCGATCGCGACCCCGAGCCACCCCCAGCGCGGCATCGCGCGCAGCAGTCGCGCCAGCCCGTCGATCCCCACGAACACCCGCCCCGTGCGGTCCACCACATGGAGCTGGGCACGCGCCGACTCCGCGTCGATGCCGGGGAACCGCGCCGCCGCCGCGTCCTCCCGCAGGTCCAGACGCTCCACGCGCCGAGCCGCGTCCCGCTCTCCGACCCAGATCGCCGAGCGCGTGCACACGCCGCACCACCCGTCGAACAGCGCGGCGAGATCGGCGTCCGCCGCGGGCTGCATCCGCGGGCCATCTGGAGGGTCGAAGGGTTTCATGGAATCCTCGTATCGCGTCCAGCCCCCGCGTCGACGCCGCGGGTCGCCGCGATTATCCTGGCGCACCCATGCCCGAGTCCAACGAGTTCGGTCCCTACGTCCCCGTCCGGGTGCTCGCCACGGGCGCGCACTCACAGGTGTGGCTCGCGAACGGCCCGAGCGGAGAAGTCGCGCTCAAGGTCGCGCGGACGCCGGCTGCCCGCGCCGTCCTCAACCACGAAGCCGACATCCTCGAGCGGTGCCGGCACCCGAACATCGTGAAGCTGGTGGACCGCGCGCCCGACGGCAAGTGGATCGCGACGGAGCGCGCCCGCGGCATGCTCGTGGAGCAGTTCGGCCAGGTCCGCCCCATCGCCGACATGGTGTCGGTCACCACGGCGCTGCTGGACGCGCTGGACGCGCTGCACGCCCTCGGCATCGTCCACGGTGACGTGAAGCCGGGGAACGTCCTGATCGATCTCCAGGGCCGGCCAGTGCTCGTGGATCTCGGGATCAGCGTGCTCCCGGGGGAGGAGCGCAAGGGCTTCCGCGGCACGCTCGGGTTCCTGGCGCCAGAGGTCCTTCGCGGCGAGACCCCCACCCCGAAGTCGGATATGTACGGCCTCGGAGCTACCTTGTACGCAGCGCTCACGGAGCGGGCCCCGTTCGTCGCCCCGGACCCGGCTGCGCTCACGTACCTGCCGCTCGTGAGCCTCCCTCCCCCGCCGAACGCGTTCCGCCCCGATCTCCCAGCGCCCATGGTCAAGCTGATCCTGTCGCTGCTCGCGCGGGATCCGAAGCGCCGCCCCGACAGCAAGGAGGTCCGCGACCTGCTCGCCCTGGTGGCTGGCGGTCGGGCTCCAGCGCCGGTCCTCGGCATGCATGCAGAGCGAGAGGAGCTGCGCAAGGCCGTCGTCGGCGCGGCGGACGGCGAGCCGCGCGTGGTGGTGCTGTACGGCCCCGCCGGATCCGGGCGTCGCACCCTGATCACGGAGGCCGTGGAGTACGCTCGGCGGGAGGGCCTGCCGTACATCAAGGCGAGCGACCCCAAGGCCGCGCTCGCTCAGCTCCGCGCCGAGAAGGGCTCGTCGGTCCTCGTGCTTCGGAGCATGGCGTCCACGCGCAAGCTCGCCCAGGTCGTGCTGGAGGAGGGCCTGCAGAGCCTCGTGCTCCTCTACGCCGAGCGGCCGATCCCGAGCCTCACGGCGCGCGCGGTCGTGCAGCTCACGCCGTCGCCGCTCGACGTGCGGGAGGTGGCGTTGCTCGCCCGGGTGTGGGGCGCGGACCCCGACAACGCGGAGGCCTGGTGGCGCGAGAGCCTCGGCCTGCCGATCCGCGTGATCGGGCGGATCCGCCGCTGGCGACGTGAGCAGAGCGGCGCCGCATTCGACCCGGCCGTCCTGCCGGCCGAGTCGCGCCGGGTCCTCGAAGCCATCCGCGAACGCGGGGAAGCGGCGGTGCCCGACCTCGCGGCGGCGCTGTCGCTCGGTGAGCACCAGCTCCTCGACCAGTGCGAGGTCCTGTTCGCGGAGGGCGTGATCGCGTCGAGCGACGACGGATCCTCGCTCCGCTTCGTCCAGACCCGGCCCCGTTCGGTGGCGCCATGAGCCGCTCGGGGGGCCTGTTCGAGCCGCGCCCGCGCGCGCTGGTGATCCGCGATCTCCTGGAGAGATCCCGGGATCGCCTGGACGACGCCTCGGACGCGGAGGTCCTCGAGCTGCTGGAGGACGCCGTCTACCACGAGCGCAAGCGGCTCGAGCGCGCGAAGCCCGGAGAAGGCGAGATCGAGCGCCTGGATCGCGCGGCGAAGGCCATCGTCCGGGGCAGCCGCACCGACCGCACGCGCGTCGCAGTCGACATGGTCGCGTCGTGGGCGGACGAGATCCACGGCCGCTTCGACCCGCGGGTCTACCGGTTCGCTACCCGGCTGCTGCCCAAGGCACTGACCGCGCTGCTGTCCCGCCCGACCCAGGGCTTGCGCCGCTGGGACCTCTCGCCCGAGTCCAAGATCCGGGTAGAGGGCGACCTCCCTTGGATCCGCGAGCTCTCGAAGGAGTCGACGCTCATCCTCGCGCCGACCCACGTGAGCAATATGGACAGCCCGATCATCGGGTACGCGCTCTACGCGGCGGGCCTCCCCCCGTTCGTCTACGGCGCGGGGTTTAACCTGTTCTCCAACCCGATCGTCGGCTGGTGGATGAACCGGCTGGGCGCGTACACGGTCGACCGTACCAAGCGCGCCACGCTGTACAAGGAGGTCCTGAAGGACTACAGCGTCCGCTCACTCGTCACCGGCCACCACAGCCTGTTCTTCCCCGGCGGGACGCGCGCGCGGAGCGGCGCCGTGGAGACGAAGCTCAAGAAGGGCCTGCTCGGCACCGGCCTGGCCGCCTGGCAGGAGATGCTGGCCGCGAACCGCCCGGATCCGGATGTCTACGTCGTGCCGTGCACGCTGACCTACCAGCTCTCGCTGGAGGCGAGCACGCTGATCGAGGACTTCCTCGCGGAGTCGGGGAAGCAGCGGTACATCATCACGGACGACGAGTTCGCGCAGCCCCGGCGCGTGGCCGAGTTCGCGCGGCGGGTGCTCGACCTCGACAGCGCGGTCGTCGTGCGGTTCGGGGCGCCGCTCGACACGCTGGGGAACCCGGTGGCGCGCACCGCGGCGGAGCGGGCCGAGCAGTCGCGGGACCGCCGGCGTTACGTCTGCGATCGCGCCGGTAAGGTGGAGGCCGACCCTCAGCGCGACCACGTGTACACCGAGCGCCTCGCGGACGCGCTGGTCCATGCGTACCCGCGGGACGCGTACCCGATGAGCACGCACCTGGCGGCGCTCGCGGCGTGGCGAACGCTCGGCACCATGGTCGGCTCGACCGACCCGTTCCGGATCGTGCGCATGCCGGGAGATGGCCGGCGGATCCCCCGCGATCGGTTCATGGCTGGCCTGTCCGCCCTGGTGGACGAAGCGAAGATCGGCCACGCGAACGGCCGCTGGCAGCTCGATCTCCCGGGGAGCGCGCAAGCCGTCCTCGACGTGGCGCTCGACCGGTTCGGGCGGTTCCACCGGACGCGGGCGCTCGCGTCGTCGGGCCCCGACATCGTCGTAGAAGACCCGAAGCTCCTGTACTATTACCGGAACCGGGTCGCGTACATGGAAGCGGGGGTGCGGTGATGCGGGTCGGGATCCTCGGCGGCGGCCGGTGGGGCCAGGCCCTCGCGCGGCTCGTGGTGGCGGCCGGGAACGAGCCGTACATCGCGTATGTGGGGAAGAAGCCGCCGCACGTGCTCCCGTCTACGGACCAGCCCGCGAAGGTGCCCGAAGCGTGCGATCTGGTGCTGGTGGCCACCAGCGCGGCAGAGGTCCGCCAGGCCATCCGGGATGCCCGTCCCGGCCCCGGGAACCGCGTGGTGGTCGCCGGTCGCGGCGTGGAGCCTGCCACGTCGCGGTGGCTCACCCAGGTCGTGGGCGAGGAGTGCCCCACCGTGCGCCTGGGCGCGCTCGCCGGGCCCGCCCCCGTGGACGAGATCCTCAACGGCGGCCTGTGCGCCGGCGTGGTCGCCAGCCCGTTCGCAGAGGTCCGCAGCGCCGTCACGTCCGCGCTCCACAGCTCGCGCTACCGGGTGTACGAGTCGCCGGACCTCACGGGCGTCCAGCTCGCGGGCGCGATGGTCCCCGTGCTCCACGCGATGCTCGGCATGGCGCTGGGCCTGCAGGGCGCCGGCGTCGGCATGCACGCGCTGGTGCTCACGCGCGGGCTCGAGGAGGCCGGGCGCCTCGCGCGCGCGATGGGCGCCGATCCCCTCACCGTCCTCGGGCTCGCGGGAGTCGGCGATCTCGTCGCGACGCAGGCCACGAGCGCGGCGTACCTCGCGGGCCTGGACCTCGCGAAGGGCAAGCGGGACGCCGGCCCGGAGGCCCTCGCGGGGGCCGTGGCGCGCCTCGGGAAGCTCCACGGGGTGGAGCTGCCGCTGACGGAGGCCCTCGTGGCCGTGTACGCTGGCGCGCAGCCGCTCGACATCGTCGGGCACCTCATGGGCCGGCGCGCGCAACCCGAGCATCGTTGACTTGCAGGAGATCCCCGTGAACCATCCCGAAGCCTGGCCCGAAGCCGCCGCGAAGCAGGCGAGCTTTCACTCCGACACCGTCGCGGAAGTGCAGGCCGCCCTCGCCGCCCACCGCGTCGTCGTCGTGGGCATGGGGTGGAACCCGAACGTCGCCCGCGCGCGCAAGGCCCTGGACAAAGCGGGGATCGCCCACCACTACCTGCAGTACGGCAACTACACGAACCAGTGGAGGCACCGCCTCGCCATCAAGCTGTGGAGCCGGTGGCCCACCTTCCCGCAGGTGTTCGTGAGCGGCGCGCTGGTCGGCGGCGCGGATCAGACGGAAGCAGCCATCGCGGCCGGAAAGCTCGCGCCGTGACCACCTGGTCCCGGAAGCGCGTGGCGGCCGCCTGGGGCGTGCACGCGTACACCGCTCTGGGACTTCCGCTCGCTCTCGCTCAGATCTGGGCATTGCAAGCGGGTGATGTGCAGCTGTTCTGGATCCTGCAGTGGACCGCCGTGTTCGTGGACGCGACGGACGGCGGCCTCGCCCGCGCGGTCCGGGTCAAGGACGTGGTCCCGGCGTTCGACGGTCGGAAGCTCGACGACATCGTCGACTTCCTCACCTTCTCGCTGATCCCGGCGTTGGCCCTCCCCGCGCTCGGCCTCGTGCCGGACGCCTGGCGCTGGCTCGCGGCCGTGCCGATCCTGGCGTCCGGATACGGCTTCTGCCAGGAGCGCGCGAAGACGGACACGAGCTTCGTCGGCTTCCCGTCCTACTGGAACATCCTGCTGTTCTACCTGTGGATCCTGCAGGCGAGCGCGGTGACCACGGCCGTCTCCGTCGTCGCCCTGGCGATCATGGTGTTCGTCCCGTTGCACTACATCTACCCGACGCGCGCCCCCCTGCTCAAGCGCGTGACGATCGGCGCGGGCTACCTGTGGGCGTTCGCGATCCTCGGCGCGGCGGCGCGGCCGATGGCCTCGTGGGCCCGTCCGCTCGCGTGGGCGTCTATTGCCTACCCGGTCTACTACGTCGTGCTGTCGGGGTACCACCACCTCCAGATCACGCGGCGGGCGGTACACTAGCGCCGTGCAAACGCCCCACCAGCCAGATGTCGCGCGTGTGGGCCGCTACGAGCTGGTCGAGCGGCTGGCCGTGGGCGGCATGGCCGAGGTGTTCCTCGCCCGCGAGCGCGGCGGGCTCGACCGCGAGGTCGTGGTCAAGCGCATGCTCCCTGCCCTCGCGGAGGACCCGTCGTTCGTGGAGATGTTCCTGCAGGAGGCGAGGATCGCCGCCGGGATCTCGCACCCGAACGTCGTGCAGATCCTCGAGCTCGGCGAAGCCGACGGCTGGCCGTTCATCGCGATGGAGTACGTGGCCGGCGTCTGCCTGAAGGACCTGATCAAGTCCGCGAAGAGCGGCGGCGGGAGCATCCCGCTCGGGGTCGTGGGGCACCTCGTCGCGCAGGCGTGCGCGGGCGCGCAGGCGGCCCACGATCTGCTGCTCCCGGACGGCACGCCGGCGGAGCTCGTGCACCGCGATCTCACGCCCCACAACCTGATGGTGGACGCCGCGGGCCACGTGAAGCTGCTGGACTTCGGGATCGCGAAGGCGTCGGGGATCAGCGGGGACTTCACGCGGACGGGCGTGCTCCGCGGCAAGATCTCGTACATGTCCCCGGAGCAGGCGCGCCAGGAGCCGCTCGACCGGCGCTCGGACGTATTCGCCCTCGGCGTGTGCGCCTACGAGCTGTTCAGCCTCGAACGTCCGTTCACGGGTAACACCGAGCTCCAGACGCTCCAGCGGATCCTCACCGGGCAGTACCAGCCACTGCGGGATCGGCGGCCGGATATCCCGCTGGGGGTCGCCACCGCCGTGCATCATGCCATGGCGTCGCCGCTCGCGGACCGGTTCCCCACGGCGGACGCGTTCCGGCTCGCGCTGCGCCAGGAGGCGGAGGACGCCGGGATCGACCTCGATCCCGACCGGGCTGCCACGTGGTTGAAGAGCGCATTGGGCGCCATCCGCGGGCCGCGCCGTCCAGGCCCGCGGAGCCGCACCGGGGACCTCCTCGTCAGCCTGGGTGGCGGCACCCCTGTCTCGCGCGCCACCGACAGCACGACCGTCGCGCCCGCGGTGCCGCCCACGGCCCCGCCCGCGGCCACCCGGGCCCGCCCGTCCTCCGTGGCGCCGGTCCTGGTCGCCGGCGCGCTGGCGCTGGCGGCCGCGCTCACCGTCCTGGCGGCGCTCGTGGTGGCCGGTGCGTCGTACTGGACGTCGGGGCCGTCCGGGCCGGTCCTGCGGATGACGCTGGCTCCCGTCCAGGCGTCGGAGACGCTTCTCGAGGATCTCGAGCCCATCGCGCGGTACCTCGAGCGGCGGCTGGACCGGCCGATAGCGCTGGATGTCGGCGCGTCCTACGAGGATACAGCGGCGCAGGTGGCGCGCGGGGACGTGCCGTTCGGCGTCCTGCCCGGCTCGATCGCCGCGGCGACGGCTGCGGCGCACCCGGACGTCCAAATCCTGGCGTACAAGGTGACGGACGGCAGTGCGTCCACGCAGGGCTACCTGGTCGCGTCCCTCGCGGAGAGCGCGACCACGCTCGCGGACCTGAAGGGCCGGACGATTTGCCTCGTCGACCCGGACTCGTTGACGGGCTGGAAGCTACCCTCCGAATACGCTGCGGCGCAGGGCATGGATCTGCAGCGCGACTTCGTGGTCCGCCGGAGCGGAAACCACGAGCAGGTGCTGCGCGATCTCGTGGACGGCAAGTGCGCCGTCGGTGCGACCTTCAGCACGAACTTCCTGTCCGCGGATCAGCGCGGGATCCGAGTCGCGAGCTTGAAGATCCTGGCCGTGACCGGCACGACGCCGAACGACGCCGTCATCGGCGGGCCGGGCGCGACGGAGGCCGAGCGCGACGCGCTGACCGCCGCGCTCCTGGACTTCGAGCCCATGCGGGACGCCGGGACCGCCCGCGTGGGCGAGTCCGAGCATATCACCGGGTTCGCCGCCCCATAGCCGGGCTAGTCGTTCTTGCCGCCCTTGGCCTTGCCCTTGCCCTTGCCGGCCTTGGCACCCGGCGCAGCGCCGTCACCCGGAGTGGGCCGCACACCGACCTCGCCGGGCTCGCCGGGACCGCGCGGGCGGACCGGGCCCTTCGCCTTGCCGCCGCCGCGGGCCGCGCCGTCGTCTCCCGGGGCGCGCTCGCCGAACACGAAGCCCTGTCCGTAGCCATCGAGCGTGGGCGCGACGTCCGTGAAGCCCACGGCCTCCACCTTCTCCGCGCCGCCGAACTCGAACTTCGCGAGGACGCGGCCGTTGATGCCGTCCACGCGGGTCACGGTGGCATCCCGGTACGTGCCCAGGTACGGGATCTGGACCTTGTCGCCGGCCTTCACGGTCGGCATGGGCGCGAGCGGCATGCAGTTTGCCGTGTCGAACACATGGAGCGAGCCCGCGAAGCCGACAGACAGGAGCTGCTTCGGCGTCGCCGAGATCAGGATCCCGTGGTCGACCCTGTCGTCTTCCGTCTTGCACGCGACGGTGACGCCCGGGGCGCCCGGGTCGACCTTGCGGAAGCGGTTCGCCTCCCAGGCGTCCGGCTGGTCCTCCGCCTTGAAGTCGCCGTCGAGGTAGCGGACCTTGGGGGCTTCCGGCGTGCCGCCCTCCACCACGATCGCGCGCTTCATGCCCGAGCCGCTCTCCCAGTGGCCGAGGAGCACGTCGCCCACCGCCGCGGTCTGGCCCTTCGGGATCGCGATGATGAGGCTGTTCGGGATCGTGAACTCGTTGCCCGGGAGGCCCTTGACCTTCGATTCCGCCGGGCCGGGCTCCATCATCTCCGCCATGTACCAGATGAATGTGGCCTTGTCCATGCCCTCCGCGACCGCCCTGTCGAGGAACTCGCGCGACGGCGTCAGCACCATGTCGCCGGCCTTCGCGGAGGTGGTCAACACGGGGTAGTCGACCGGCAGCTTGCCGGCCTCGCTGGCGGGCTGGGGCTCGGGCTCGTCGACCGCCGGCTGCGGCGGGGGCGGCAGCGGGGTCTCGGTCACCATGAAGGAGCAGCCGGCGAGGAAGTAGAGGAACGAGAGGGTGCCGAGGGCCATGATTTCACTCCAGGGGACGCTCGTGGCGCAGTCCCCGCCGCGGGAGCCTACACCGAACGGGCCCGCACGCCGAGGGGCGCGCCGGGGTAAAGTGTGCGCTGACGAGGGATCGATGGGAGAAGGCTGGTTCCGGTGGCCCGCCATTCACGGCGGACGTGTGGCGTTCGTGGCCGACGACGACCTGTGGGTGGTCCCCGCCGAAGGGGGGCAGGCGCGGCGGCTCACGACCGGCCTGGGCGTGTGCTCGGCGCCGCGGTTCACGCCGGACGGGGGGCGCATCGTGTTCACGGCCACGCCGGAGGGCGCGCCGGACCTGTGGGCGATGGACGCGGACGGCGGCGCGCCGGAGCGCCTGACGTGGCTCGCCGAGGACGCGACCGCCCAGGGGTTCGACCCGGCGGGCCGGCTCGTGCTCTCGTCGGCGCACGGGCGTCCCTTCCCGCGGGATGTGCGCTTGTGGTCGCGGGAGGCCGACGGGCGGCTCGAGCCGCTGCCGTGGGGTCGGGCGAGTCAGCTCGCGTGGCACCGGGACGGCCGCGTGCTCCTGGGCCGGCACACCGACGATCTCGCGCGGTGGCAGCGGTATCGCGGCGGTCGCATGGGCCGCCTGTGGCTCGGGCCCGGCGACTGGCGGGAGCTCGACGCCGGCGGGAACGTCGCGTCACCGCTGTGGATCGGGGACACGCCGGCCGCCGTGTGCGATCGGAGCGGGATCGCGGCGCTCTGGCGCTTCGGGGACGACCCCGTCGAGCTCGCGCGCCACGACTGGCCGGTGCGGTTCGCGACCGGCGACGGCGAGCGCGTCGTGTACACCGCCGGCGGCGACCTGTACCGCTGGGACGGGGAGATCCACCGGATCGAAGTGCGGCTCGGCGCCGAAGGGAGCCAGCGCGCGCGCCGGTTCCCACAGGCCGCGAAGTACGTGGAGTCGGTCCGCCTGCACCCGGAGGGTCACTCGCTCGCGCTGACCATCCGCGGCCAGGTCTTCGCGGGCGGCCTGTTCGAGGGGCCGCTCCGGCGGATCCAGCAGCCCGGCGTGCGCCACCGCCTCGCGACGTGGCTCCCGGACGGCTCGGGGCTCCTCACGGTCGCGGACGCGGGCGGAGAGCCGGCGTTCCACGTCCACCCCACGGCGGGGGAGTCCCGTCGGATCGACCTCGGCGACGTGGGGCGCCCGGTGGACCTGGCCGTGGACCCCACGGGCGCGCGCGTGGCGTACACCAACCACCGCGGCGAGCTGGGCGTGTTCCGCCTCGACGGCAGCGAGCACGAGCGGCTCTTCGCAGGTCGGATCGGCACGATCGCCGGGATCGCGTGGGCGCCGGACGGGCGCTGGCTCGCGTGGTCCGAGCCCATGGACGGCTGGACCGGCCACGCCATCCGCCTGTGGTCCACGGAGACCGGCGTCACCACCACCGTCACGGACGGCCGCTGGCGCGACGTGAGCCCGAGCTTCGACCCCGAGGGCGGCTGGCTCTACCTGCTCTCCTGGCGCGAGTACCACCCGATCCGGCAATCCCTCAGGTTCGAGTACGACTTCCCGTATGGCTGCCGGCCCTACGCCATCTCTCTCCGCGCGGACCTCCGCGACCCGTTCGTGGCCTCTCCCCGTGCGTTCAAGCCGAAGCCGCGCGAGCCGAAGCGCGCCGAGAAGGTCGAGATCGATCTCGACGGCATCCAGGAGCGGATCCTCCCCTTCCCCGTGCCGGAGGGCCGGTATGTCCAGCTCGAAGCCGCGCTCGGGGGGCGGGTGGTGCTCTCGCGGGAGCCCGTCGCCGCGGACACGACCGGCTGGTCCGACAGCGGACCGGGGCGCGCCGACCACGCGATCCTCGTGTACGACATCGAGAAGAACGAGCTCGCCACCCTGTTCCCGCGGGCCGGGAGCGGGTTCGCCATCGACGCCGCCGGGACCGCCGTCGCCTGGCGCGAGGGCTGGCGCCTCCGCATCGCCCCGTTGCGCGCGGACAAGGCCCAGCGCGAGGAGATCGCCCGGGTGGATCCGGCCACCCGGTCCAGCCGGCGCACCGGGTACTTCGACCCCGCCCGCGTCCGGCTGGAGGTCGACCCGGCCGCCGAGTGGCGCCAGATGGTGGGGGAAGCGTGGCGCCTCCTGCGCGACCACACGTGGGAGGACGCGCTCGCGAGCGTGGACCTGCCGGCGCTGCGCGAGCGGTACCTGGGCGCGGTGGAGCGCGTGCGGACCCGCAGCGAGCTCTCCGACCTGATCTGGTGCATGAACGGCGAGCTCGGCGTCAGCCACGCCTACGAGATGGGCGGGGATCACCCGGCGCAGCTCCGCGCACCGGTGGGGCGGCTCGGCGCGGATCTGGTGCCCGTGGCCGACGGCTGGGAGATCCGCCGGATCGTCCGCGGCGATCCCGGCGACTCCGCGCGCCGCTCCCCGCTCGTCGCC
>CAMCWU010000079.1 GCA_945882675.1 Klebsiella pneumoniae
GGCGCCAACAGGCCGAGCAGCCCGACTGCCAGCGCGGCCCACCCGAGCCGCACGATCACCCGCGCGACCCACACGCGGCGTTCGCGCCGGGCCAGGGACTCGACGTAGGCCCGGATCCGCTCGGGCGGGTCGTCCGGCGACCGTCCGGGTGCGGCGGGGGAGTGGCGGGACGGCAGGAGCATCTGGATCCAAGGTAGCACCGGGGCCCGGCACCACCACCACGGCAGACTCACGTTGACAACCGGGGGGCTACCGGATCTTGCGGAAGACCCCGACCGCGACGCCGATGACCGAGACGTCCCCGCTCCCGGCGTCCACGTAGATCGGCGACATGGCCGCGTTCGCGGGCTGAAGGCGGATCCGCGAACCCTCCCGGAAGAAGCGCTTGACCGTGGCCTCGCCCTCTACCATGACCACGGCGATGTCTCCGTTCCGGGCGTCGTTCTTCTGACGTACGAACAGGTAGTCGCCGCTGTGGATGCCGTCTTCGATCATCGAGTCGCCGTTGACGACGAGCGCGAACACCTGACCGCCGGGCGGGAGCATATTCGAGTCGACGCGGATGGTGCCCTCGTAGTTCTGCTCGGCGAGGAGGGGCTGCCCCGCCGCGATCCGGCCGAGGACCGGCACTCCGACCACCGAGTCGTCGTCCAGCGTGCCCGTCGCCTGCGGTGTGAGGCGCAACGAACGGGGCCGGCCGGGGTCACCGACGCGCTCGATGTAGCCCTTGCGCATGAGGGCCTTGATGTGGTCGCTCACCGCGTTCGTGGACCCGATACCGAGGGCCGCACCGATCTCCCGGTAGCTCGGGACGACCCCGCGCTGATCGAGGGACGACCGCATGAAGTCGAGGATCTCCTTCTGCCGCGGCGACATCTCCTGCAGGGGGTCCCAGGTGGCCTCCTGCTCGGGGTCGTTCTCCATGTCGGGCTCCGTGCGCCTGGACGCGTGTATGCGTGAACGCCAGTCCAGTATCCACACCCCCGGACGATGTCAAGCCAGCGCCGATCGAATGAGATCGGCCGCGGACGGCGCCGATCAGGCCGGCGGCAGGTACCCGATGCGCGCCTGGACCACCTCCCAGCCGTCCGTGACCTCGTGGACCTCCACTTGCACGCGCACGGAGATGCTGCCTTGCCCGTCCAGGGTCCCCGAGGCGTAGGGCGCGGACAGGATCGTACGCTCGGCGCCGCAGCCGGTCTCGACGACCTCGATGAACGTCGAGCCCGACGTGCACGCCTTCGATGTCCGGCACCGCCAGTCGTCGACGGTCACCACGAGCTCGCTGCATCCGGGAGGATCGAGCCGGATCATTCCCGAAGATAGCAGGTTCGCGGTGACGGCGGGCGGCGCGGCTTCGCCCTTGTCCGGGATGAGGCGGCGGGTCGACGTGAGCGGCACCTCCGGGAGCGTGGGCATCGGAGCGCCCGGGCTGTCGCTCGTGGAGACGAGGCGCGTGGCGCCCCGAGGCATCCCGGGATCGGCAGCGAACCCGTTCAGCAGCGCCGCGCGCGTCGGATCGAGCCACAGGCGGTCTGAGCTGCCGCCCCACGTCATCTCGATGTCGTCGAGGAGCGCCTGGCGGCCGACGGCGCTGAACGCCACCATCGCGAGCCGCCCCACCTTCTCGCCGTCGAGGTGCAGATCCGTGAGGCAGCCGAGGCTCAGCCGGACCAGCTCGCCGGATCCGGTCCGGGCCTGCGCGGCGACGCCGGGGAGCGCGCCTTCGCACACGATGTAGTGCACGGGCTCGTCAACACCGCGAGAGGCCAGGAATGAGCTCATCTTCTCGCCGACCACCATGTGCACCCGCAGGGGGACGAGCGCGCCGGGCGCGGTGGGCGCGGGCGAGGCGGGGGCAGCGCCACCAGGCGCTCCCGCTCCGGGCTTCGGCGCGGGTCTCGTCGACGGATCGACCCACACCACGTGCCCGTCCTGCGCGGCCACGGTGTACAGCCCCTCCCGGTACGACCAGATCTCGCCGCCGCAGCGGATATCCGGCCAGTCCGGGATCGACTCGGGCCGGTCGAATACGGTCGTTCGGTCGTTGCAGCCCTCCGGCAGCTCCGCGAGCACGACCCACGTGGCGTCGGGACCAAAGGAGATCAGGAAATCCCTCTGCTTCGACGTCCTGAGCCAGACCTCGTCGACGCCGTCCTTGTTCACGTCCCGGACATACCGGACGGACAGGTTCGACGCCAGCAAACCGTGCCGCCGCATGAACGCGGGCGGTATCTCCACCGTCTCCATCGCCTGGCCGGGGGCGACGTTGATCGGCCGCTCCCACACCAGCCGAGAGCCGCCCTCCTGCACCGCGTATGGCAGGAGGAAGAGGCTGAAGCAGATGAACACGAGCACGAGGGCGATGGACGCGAACAGTACCAACCGCAGCATGCTCGAAGTGCGAACCCGCACCACCTTGAGCTGCGTCGCGCCGATACGGATGACGTCCCCGAGCTCGACGAGCGCAGAGCTCAAAGGCTCGAGCTGGCGCTCTGAGACGAAGGTGCCGCTCGCGGACTCGAGGTCGGTGAGCATGAGCTGGCCGCCCGCCCACTCGAGCTTCGCGTGCTTGACGCTGACGGCGAGATCGGGAAGATGTACCCCGTGATTCGTGCGCCCGATGAGGAGCGCCTCCCCCAGCCTCAGCGGGAAACGGTTCCCCTCCACGGGGCCGGAGATGGCGACGAGCTCGAGCTGAGACACGGTTCCAGGACCTCTATCTTGCGTCACGGACCTAGCAGCGGCGCGGGACCCGGAGCAAGCGCTTAGGGCGCTTGCAGCACATATCCTCTCGTGCAACCACCCGTATCGGGCAGCGCTTTCTGCAGCTGGGATCCGCATCCCGAGTCGCCGGGGGCGCGCCATGTTAGCGGAGAGCATGCCCGCCTCCGCCCCGCTGCTTCCCCCGGCCCCACGCTGGATCCGCCTGCTCTGCGGGGGGCTGTTCGCCCTGTACGTCATCGAGCTGGTACTGCGCCTTGCTCGTGTGCCGGTCGATATCCTGGCGTGGTGGCCATTTGGTGCCGGATTCGGCCCCTGGCAGATCGTCACGCGCTACTTCGTGCAGGGCGGGGACCCCGGGGGCGTGTTCCGCACCCTGTTCGGGCTGGCGATCGTGTGGCTCGTCGTCGCGCAGCTCGACCGCAAGCTGGCGTTGCAGGCCATGGCGGCGTCGGCGGTCGGGGGCACGGCGCTCGCCTTGCTGCTGGATGCGACCGGCATTCTGGCCCCCATGCCCAACGTCGGTTGGACCGGGCTGACCAGCTCGGCGATCGTGCTGTTCGGCCTGCAACGGCCGGACGCCCGGATCCTCGCATACTTCGTGCTCCCGATCACCGGCAAGATGGTGGTGTGGGGCACGCTCGTCATCGCCGCGCTCGTTTTCCTCACGGCCCAGTCGCTGGGAACGGCGGACGCGATCGGGAGCTGGTTGGGGGTATACGCCTGGTATCACTGGATCGGGCCGGGTAGCCACCGTCGCCGGCTCCGCGCGAAGGGCCGCGCACTCGAGAAGGAGCTCTCACGCTTCAAGGTGATCGAGGGCGGAAAGGACTCTTCGAACCGAGAGGATCCTTGGGTCCACTGAGGCTCGACGGCGCCCTCGCCACCACACTGCAGGAGCTCGGCCTCCCCGAGCGCACACCCGTCGACGCCTGGGTCCGCGACCATCCGGACCGCGTCCACGCCGTCCACCAGCGGTTCGCGGCCGCTGGAGCGCGGATCCTCTTCGCAGGCACGTTCCGGATGCTGCCCGGCGTCCAGCCGGAGTGGCGCCGGCTCGCGCCGATCGCGGTAGAGCTCGCGCGGATCCCGGGGTGCGCGACGTGGGGGTCTCTCGGGCCGGGAGCGGTGTCGTATGCGGAGATCTCCCGCGATCTCGCGGGCCTCGTGGATGGGATCGCGCTCGAGACGTTCGGAGATCCGGCCGAGCTCGACCGCGCCGTCACCGAGACGTTACCGGCCGGCGTCCCTGTGGGGGCCCTCCTGGTGGTGCGGGACGACGGGCGGCTGTGGTCCGGCGCCGATCCGCGCCCCTGGCTCGAGCGCTGGCATGCGCTCGGCGTAACGGTGGGGTTCAACTGCGCCCCGGCGGCGGCGATCCGGCGCGCAGTGGACGCGTGGGGAGGCCCGGCGTGGGTCCGCCCATCGGACGCGAGCGCCCGGGAGCTCCGCGCATTCGTCGGCGTCGCGAGCGGGATAGGCGGCTGCTGTGGGGTCGGACCGGACGTCGTCGCGGAGGCGTGGCGCGACGGTTCCGACCGAACGGAATAAACCGGCCGCGATGACCAAGCACCTCACCGAAGCCGAACGGCGCGGACAGATCCTGCGCGCAGCGCGGGCCGTCTTCATCGAGAAGGGCTACCTCGCTGCCCGCGTGGAGGATGTCGCCGCGCGCGCCGGCCTCTCGAAAGGCGCGGTATACTTCTACTTTCAGAGCAAGCGGGACCTGCTGCTCGCGCTGGTCCAGGAGGAGCACGAGACCACCTACTCGTTCCTGGAATCGGCCGAGGCCGACTTCCGCCCGGCCGCGATCAAGCTGCTCGATCTCGGGAAGAAGTACCTCGACTACTTCGCGGGCCTCAAGTCGCCGCCGCGCTTCTTCCTGATGATGTGCGAGCAGGGTATCCGGGACGAGGAGATCCGCGAGGAGCTCACGGCCGTCCACCGCCGGTTCGTGGACGCCGCCACCCTGATCCTCGCGCAAGGCCAGTCCGAAGGCGCGTTTCGCAAGGGGGACCCCGCCGCCATGGCGCAGATCCTCAAGGCGATCATCGACGGGCTCGCCGGCGAAGCGGCGATCGGCATCCGCCCGGACCCCGAGCGCCTGATGCGCGACGGGATCCAGGTCATCTTGTACGGAATCCTCGATCCCGCGTTTCGCCCTGCTTTGGAGACCTCATGAGCCTGCGCCGCACCCTCGGATCCCTCGTGGCCGCCCCCGCGACCCGCCTGCTGCGCGCGGACATCCGCGAGATCGTGGAGCAGATCCTCGCCGGCCGGGGCTACGCCACGTCGTCGGAGGTGGACGCGCTTCGCTCCTCGTCCTCGAACGGGCCGGATCCGAAGCTCGCCGCGCTCGAGGAGCGCGTGGGTTCCCTCGAGAAGAAGCTGAACATGGCCATGGGCGCGGTGCAGGCGTCGAGCGCGACGCTCATGACCGTGCGCGCCGCCGCGGACGAAGCCGTGACCACCGCGAAGCAGGCCCACCAGCTCGCCACCACGGCCCGCGCCACCGCAGAGGCCGCCGCGGAGGGCGTGAACGCGCTCGAGGAGCGGGTCGCGCTCGACACCCCCACCGCGTCCCTCCCGGGCACCCCGGAGGAGGCCTGCCGGGTGGAGGGCTGCCAGGGTCGGCATCGCGCAAAGGGGTTTTGCGCCCGGCACTATCAGCAGTGGCGCCGCAGCCACCTGATCGGCTTCGTGGGCCCGGAGGGGCGCGTCAACGTTCCGGGCCTGGGTGAGCGGACGGTGGATCCGCGGCTGGCCGGCGGCCGCGCGGTCGCGGTCGACGGCGCGGTGGAGGTCGACGGGCAGCGAGTGACCGCCACCGTCTGAGCCAGCCCTGCAGACGCGGGAAGCCAGGAAACGAGCCGGAGAGCCCGGTGCGCGGGGTCCGGAAGGCCTCCCCGGAGGCCCACCACTCACACGTCGAAGCGGACGCCCTGCGCCAGCGTGAGCGTCTCGCCCCAGTTGAGCGTGCAGGTCTGACGCCGCATATAGCTCTTCCAGGAGTCCGAGCCGGCCTCGCGCCCGCCGCCCGTGTCCTTCTCGCCGCCGAACGCGCCGCCGATCTCGGCTCCCGACGTGCCAATGTTCACGTTCGCGATCCCGCAGTCCGAGCCGCCCGCCGACAGGAACTTCTCTGCGGCGCGGAAGGAGTCCGTGAAGATCGCGGACGACAGCCCCTGGGACACGTCGTTCTGCTCGGCGATCGCCGCTTCCAGGTCGGTGTAGGTGAAGACGTACGTGATCGGCGCGAACGTCTCCTCCTTGCAGATCGGCATATCGGGCCGGCCTTCGATCAAGGTCGGGAGCACGAAGTTGCCCGGCCGGTCGAGCGCCTTGCCGCCCGTGAGGACCTTCCCGCCCTGCTCGCGCGCAACGTCGAGCGCGTGGAGGTACCCCTTGACCGCGTCCTGGTCGATGAGCGGTCCCATCAGCGTACCGTCTTCCATCGGATCGCCGATCCGGACCGAGCCGTACACCTTGATCAGGCGTTCGACCAGGGTTGCCGCGATGTCCTGGTGCAGGAACAGGCGGCGCGTGGTCGTGCAGCGCTGGCCGGCGGTCCCGACCGCGCCGAAGACGATGCCGCGCAGCGCGTTGTCGAGGTCCGCGTCCTTGTGCACGATGATCGCGTTGTTTCCGCCGAGCTCGAGCAGCGCGCGGCCCATGCGCTCGCCCACCACCGACGCCACGCGGCGCCCCATGCGCGTGGAACCCGTGGCGGAGATCAGCGGGAGCCGGCGATCTGCAAGCATCTTCTCGCCGACGTCCTTGTCCGCGCCGATCACCAGGCCGAGGACGCCGCCGAACCCGTGGCGCTCCAGGACGGCGTGGCAGATCCGGTGCGTGGCGATCGCGATGAGCGGCGCCTTGATCGAGGGCTTCCAGATGACGGTGTCTCCGCACACGAGCCCGAGCATGGCGTTCCACGCCCACACGGCATGCGGAAAGTTGAACGCCGTGATCACGCCGATGGGACCCAGCGGGTGCCACTGCTCGTACATCCGGTGGTTCGGGCGCTCGGAGTGCGTGGTCATCCCGTAGAGCTGGCGGGACAGGCCGACCGAGAAGTCCGCCATGTCGATGGCTTCCTGGATCTCGCCCAGGCCCTCGGAGCGGATCTTGCCGACTTCGAGCGAGATGAGGCGGCCGAGGTCGTCCTTGTGCTCCCGGAGCGCGTCGCCGATCTGACGTACGATCTCGCCGCGCTTGGGCGCAGGGAGGTCCCGCCAGCGCGCGAACACCCGCTGCGCGTCGCCCACCACCCGGTCGTAGTCTTCGACGGAAGCGAGGCGGACCCCGCCGATCGGCTCGTTCGTGGTCGGGTCGAACGACTGGACGAGCGGCCCCTGCGTGTCGAGGAAGCCGGACGCGCCGGCGGCGCCGGAGTTGGAGGTCTCGATGCCGAGCCGGGCGAGGAAGGAGTGCACGTGGACCTCGTGGAAGGCCAACCGGTTATCCTGCGGCGGAGGCTCGCGCCCATGACCACCCTCCTCCCGCTCGCGTGGCTGCTCGGCTGTGCCGAAAGCGAGCCGACACCTCTCCCCACGCCCGACACGGCCCGGTTCGAGGGTCTGGCGACGGCGACGGCCGCGGCGGAGCAGCTCGTCCTCTCGGTCGGGGACGCCCCCATGTGCCGCTGGTTGTGGAAGATCGAAGCCGATCCTGACGCCACGCCGCCCTGCGCCGACCCCGACGGCGGGGCCTGCGTGATCGCGACGGTGGGCTGGCGCATGGGCGGCGCGGACGTGCTCGGAGGCTGCGCGGTCCTCGGCTTCACGGCCGAACGCGCGGGGGATGGCGGCCTCCTGGGCATGGGGTGGTCGGACGACTGGCGCGTCGCGGGGATCAGCCAGGGCCCCGGGCTCGCGTGGTGGGACGGCGCCGCGTGGGTCCTCGTCGATTCATATGATTCGAGCTGGGATCCCACGACCGGCATGCTCGAGTGGGAGCTGCCCGCCGCGCTCCCGGAGTAGGATGCGGCGCCAACTGGAGGGCCCCGTGAACGCGTCCGTCCCGAGCTCGACCGATCCGCAGGAGCTCGCCGCTCTCGTGTCCAGCTTCACGGCCGATCGCGCGGCCGAGCGCATGGCTGAGCTGGTCGCCGAGCTCACCCGTCACGGCGAGCTGTACCACCAGCGGGGCACGCCGGAGATCGACGATCGAACGTATGATCTGCTCTACCGGGAGCTCGAGCTGCTCGAGAGCCGGATGCCCGATCGCGTCGACCCCGCGTCACCCACGCGCCAGGTCGGCCACGCGGCCATCGCGTTCCTGCGCCCGTTCGAGCACCGCGTACCCATGCTCTCGCTCGGGAACGCGTTCGGTGAGGACGAGGTCATGGAGTTCGATCGCAGACTCCGAGCCAAGCTCGGCGAGCGCGCCGCCGGCGAGCTGAGCTACGTCGTCGAGCCCAAGCTGGACGGCCTCGCGGTCGAGCTCGTGTACGAGGACGGGAGGCTCACCGGCGCCGGTACGCGCGGGGACGGCCAGGTCGGCGAAGACATCCTGCACAATGCGCGTACCATCAAGGCGATCCCGGCCCGGCTCCTCGGGGATGAGTGGCCCGAGCGACTGTCCATCCGCGGCGAGATCCTGTACACTCTCGCCGGCTTCGAGGCGATGAACGCCGAGCGGGCCCGACGCGGCGAGCGCATGTTCGAGAACCCGCGCAACGCCGCCGCGGGCACGATCCGCCAGCTCGATCCCGCCATCGCGGCCTCGCGCCCCCTGACGTTCTTCGCCCACTCCTTCGGCGAAGAGGACGCCCGCCTGGGGTCCAACCACTTCGACAGCCTCGCGCGGCTCGGATCGTGGGGGCTCCCGGTGAACCCGCGGAACCGGCGCGTCGTGGGGATCGTGGGGGTGTGGGCGGTGATCGAGGAGCTGCGGATCGCCAGGGACTCGCTGGCGTACGAGATCGACGGCGCGGTCATCAAGGTCGACGACTTCCGCCTGCAGCGTGAGCTCGGCTGGGTCACGCGATCCCCGCGCTGGGCCGTCGCATACAAGTACCCGCCGTCGAGAAAGTCGACGATCCTCGAGGACATCCTCTACCAGGTGGGCCGCACCGGGGTCGTGACGCCGGTGGCGTGCCTGGCGCCCGTCCGGGTGGGAGGGGTGACGGTCACCCGCGCGACGCTCCACAACGCCGATTATGTCCGGGAGAAGGACTTTCGCGTCGGGGATACGGTCGAGGTCGAGCGGGCCGGCGACGTCATCCCGAAGGTCGTCCAGGTCGTCGTGGACGACGCCCACGCCGCGCGACCCGTCACCATGTACGCCGAGAACTGCCCGGTGTGCGGCGAGTCCCTGGTCCGCGAGCCGAAGATCACGCGCTGCCCGAACACCGTCGGGTGCGCGGCGCAGCTCGGGGCGGCCATCCGGCACTTCGCGTCGCGCGGCGCGATGGACGTGGGCGGCATCGGCGAGAAGCTCGCGGATCAGCTCGTGGACGCGAAGCTGGTGCGTACCGTCGCCGACCTGTACGATCTCGACCTCGCGACGCTGCTCCAGCTCGAGCGCATCGGGGACAAGACGGCGGAAAACCTCCTCGAACAGCTGGAGCGCAGCAAAGGCCGCCCCCTCGAGAAGGTGCTGGTGGCGCTCGGGATCCCGGAGGTCGGCGAGTCCACCGCCCGCGACATGGCGTGGCACTTCGGGTCTCTGGACGGCATCCTGGCGGCGTCTCCGGAGGCGCTCGACGCGGTCCCCGGCATCGGGGAGCCGAGCGCGGTGCGCATCCACGCGCACATCTCGTCGCCTGCGTTCATCGAGCTGGTCGGGCGGTTGAAGGCGGCCGGCGTTCGCTTCCCGCACGAGGGGCGCGCCGCCGCGGAGACGTCCACCACCCTCACGGGGCAGACGTTCGTGCTGACCGGCACGCTCCCCACGCTCTCGCGCGACGCCGCGAAGGCGAGGATCGAGGCCGCGGGTGGCAAGGTGGCCGGCTCCGTGTCAAAGAAGACGAGCTTCCTGGTCGCCGGGGCCGACGCCGGTTCCAAGCTCGACAAGGCGAACGAGCTCGGCGTGGCCGTCCTCGACGAGGATGCGCTGCTGGCCCTGCTGCGCGGCGACGGCGGCGCCTCTGCAGAGCCCGAGCCGGGAGTCCCGGAGGTAACTCCCTGATCAGGGGCACCGAGGACGCGAGGGGGGAAGCCGCTACTTGACAGGTTGGCATCTCCGGCGAATAATCGAACGCCCCGGCTCCCTCCCCTCTCCCCTCCTGGTCCCCTCCCATGCCTGTCCCCTTCGCTCAGCTCTACCAGATGCGATTGGACGCCCTGCGCACAGAAGCGGCGTCCCTCGAGATCCCGGACGCCGCGACCCTGCGAAAGCCTGAGCTGGTGTTCGCTATCGGCTCCCGGCAGGCCGACAAGTCCGGTGAACAGATGGGGATCGGGGTGCTGGAGGTCCATGCGGAGGGCTTCGGCTTCCTGCGTACCCCGGCCGCGAACTTCCTCTCCGGCCCGGACGACATCTACGTCTCGCAGAGCCAGATCCGCCGCTTCAAGCTCCAGACCGGCGACACCGTCATCGGCGTGGTCCGCCCACCCAAGGAGGGCGAGCGCTATCTCGCGCTGCTCCGGGTGGAAGCCATCAACGGCGAGCCGCCTGGCGCCGAGCCCGCGTCGTTCGACACGCTAACCGCCATCTATCCGGACGACCGCATCGATCTCGGGGCGGACCCGTGGCTGCGGGTCGTGGACCTCGCGGCGCCCATGGGGCTCGGTCAGCGCGGGATCCTGGTCGCCACACCGCGAACCGGCCGGGTGGAGCTGCTCCGGCGCCTGGTGGACCAGCTCGTCGCGGACGAGGACCTCCACGTGACCGTCCTCCTCGTCGGCGAGCGGCCGGAGGAGATCCACGAGTGGCGCATGCACACGAAGGCGGAGGTGATCGCGACCCCGTTCGATGAGCCGCCCGCCCGCCACGTGCAGGTGGCGGACGTCGTGTTCGAGCGCGCAAGGCGCATGGTGGAGCGCGGGGACGACGCCGTGCTGATCGTGGACTCGCTCTCGCGGCTCCTGCGGTTCTGCCTCGCGGAGCTCCCATCGACCGGCCGCGATCTCGGCGGCGTGGACGCGGGCGCGCTGCACCGGATCCGCCGCTACCTCGGGGCCGCGCGGGCGCTGAACGAGGGCGGATCGCTCACGGTCGTCGGTGTGCTGGCGGGGGACGCCGATAACAAGATGGATCGCGTTCTCCTAGACGACCTGCGCGAAGTGGTGAACTGGGAGCTCACGCTGTCCCGCGACGTGGCCGATCGCGGCATCCGACCGCCGGTAGACGTTCACCGGTCCGGTACGCTGCAGGAAGAGCGCCTCCTCGAGCCCGAAGAGCGAAAAGTGCGCGAAGAGCTGCGGGCGCGTTATACGGGCGACCCGATCGAAGACGCCGAGACCCTCGTCGCCTGGGCGAATCGCGAGACCGCCTGATGGGCGAGCGCGCGTGACCCGCGACGGTACTTGACATGCGACAGCACGCGGGACAGAAGGCGTGTCCCTGGAGCCATTCATGAAGCCCGGAATCCATCCCGACTACCGCCTCGTCGTCTTCCGCGACGTCTCGGCCAACACCCTGTTCCTGACCCGGTCCACGATCAAGACCCGCGAGACCTGCACCTTCGAAGGTGCGGAGTACCCGTGCGTCAGCGTGGACATTTCCTCGGACTCGCACCCGTTCTACACGGGCCAGCAGAAGCTGATGGACACGGAAGGCCGCGTCGAGCGCTTCATGAAGAAGTACGGCTTCGGCGGCCCGCCCGAGCCGACCAACAACAACTGATCGCGCGACAACGGCTGATAGAGCTGGTGGGGAGACCGTTTCATGCTGGAGCGCCTCCCCCAGTACGAGAGCCGCCTCGACGTGCTCGATCGGCAGCTGATGGACCCCGCGGTGGCGGGGGATCAGCGGCGGATGCGCGAGCTCACGCGCGAAGCCTCTCGGGTCCGCGCGCTGGTCGACGCGTTCCAGGCGCACAAGAAGCTCCTCGGTGAGCTGGCGGACGCCCGCGCCATGTTCGCGGCCGAGTCCGAAGGGGAGATGCGCGAGCTGGCGCGCGAGGAGATCGCGGGCCTCGAAGCCCTGGTCGCCCCGTCCGAGCAGGCGCTGCGGCTCATGCTGCTCCCGCCGGATCCCTACGAAGGCAGGCCGATCCTCCTCGAGATCCGCGCCGGCACCGGCGGGGACGAAGCCGCGTTGTTCGCTGCCGACCTGTACCGCATGTACCAGCGGTTCGGCGAGCGCCACGGCTTGCGCTTCGACGAGATCACGACCAGCCCGATCATGATCGGCTCGACCGCCGGCCTCAAGGAGGTCGTGGCGGCAGTTTCAGGTGAGGGTGCGTGGCGCACCCTCCGTTTTGAAGGCGGGGTCCACCGCGTTCAGCGGGTCCCGCTCACAGAGTCCCAGGGACGGATCCACACTTCCGCGGCCACGATCGCCGTCCTGCCGGAGCCGGACGAGGTCGAGGTCAAGCTCGAAGCCAAGGACCTCCGCATCGACACCATGCGGGCGGGCGGCCCGGGCGGCCAGTCGGTCAATACGACTGATTCGGCCGTGCGGATCGTCCACATCCCCTCCGGCCTCACGGTGCTGTGCATGGACGAGAAGTCCCAGCACAAGAACAAGGACAAGGCCATGCGCATCCTCAAGGCCCGGCTCCTCGAGAAGGAGCAGGCGGAAGCGCACGCGATCGAGAGCGCGGCGCGCAAGGCCATGGTGGGAAGCGGTGATCGGTCGGAGCGCATCCGCACCTACAACTTCCCGCAGAACCGGCTCACGGACCACCGGATCGGCCTGAGGATCTACAAGCTCGACGCCGTCATGCAGGGCGACCTGCAGGAGCTGTTCGACGGCCTGAACTCCGCCTGGCAGGCCGAGCAGCTCCAGAAGACTGCGTCCAACCCGTGACCACAGGAAGTGGTGGGCTCTGATGGCCGACGAGAGCACCACGCTCGTCGACGTACTGCGGCGGACGGAGACGTACCT
>CAMCWU010000080.1 GCA_945882675.1 Klebsiella pneumoniae
CTCTTCCGCAAAAGAAAGGCGCAACGCCGGGAGCTGATCGACGCCGATCGCCGACCGCACGCTCGACCCGACGAGCCGGATCCAGCTCTCCCAGCCCACCACGAACGGCGGGCGATCGGCCTCGATCCGCTCGCGCAGCCCGACGAGGAGCGAGAGCCAGTCCCGATCCGCGGCGCGCCCGAACGCGTCCACGAGCCCGCGCACCTCCGACGGGCCCGAGACCGGCGCGCCCGACGCGATCCCGTGCGACGCGAACATGAGCCGCGCGAGCACCACCCGGTCGCGCCGCGTCACGGGCGTCGGCACGTCCGGCAGGCCCACGAGCGGCTCGCCCCGCGCCAGCAGGTCCGCCTCCAGCGCCGCCCACCAGGGTCTTTCGCCCCAGCGGTCGCCAGACCGCTCACCTGAAGTGTGGGTCAAGCGCCTGCCTGAAGGCTGGCGTCGACGCCGGCCCAGACATCTCCCCATGCACCCGGGGCCTCGAACGCCAGGATCTCGAGACGGCTGTCGCGTCGCCACGAAGTCGGCGCCCACCGGAGCTCGATGTCCGTGCCGTCCACCGCCCGCCAGCCGCGGGTCGTGCGCAGCATGCCCTTGAGGCGCGCGACGCCCGCCGGAAGGACGCCCGGCCGCACCATCCCCTGGAGCGCCAGCTCGAGGCCGTCGGCGTCGAACACGGCGTCCGCCGGCCACACCCGACCGGAGCCCGGGAAGGTCGCGTGGTCCACCGGGAGGAACCGCGGGCTCGCCGGCGAGGGGTCGAGGTCGAGCCATGCCGGCTGCAGGCCGCTCCGGTCGAGCGCGTCCACCACGAGCTTCGGCGGCGAGAGCCCCGCCGCCAACGTCCAGAACCGGTCGATGTCCTCCGCCGTCGCCTCGTCCGCGTGGCTCGCGAGCAGGACGTCCGCCGCGCCCACCTGCTCGTCGAACAGGTCGAGGCCGCGCAGGCGCGGATCCGCGAGCCGCCGGACGTCCACGAGGCCGATCACCGCGCGGGGAACCACCGCTTCCCGCAGGCCGGGGCTCCGGAGCGCGTCGAGGATCGCCCACGGCCGGGCCGCCCCGCTCGGCTCCACGATCAGGCGATCCGGTCGGATCTCCCGCAGGATCCGCACGAGGGCCACCTTCATCTCGAGGCCCGCCGTGCAGCACACGCAGCCGCCGGCGACCTCCCGCACCTCCACCCCGCCGGCCGAGAACCGCGCGCCGTCGATCCCGACCTCGCCGAGCTCGTTGACCACCACGGCCCAGCGCTCGCCGTCCGGCCGCCGCGCCATGGCACCCAGGATCGCCGTGGTCTTTCCGGCTGCGAGGAACCCAGTCACCACCGTGGCTGGCACCCGCCCCACGAGCTCGCGCCAGGGAATCGAGCCCCCCGCGCGGACGGTTGCGCCTGTCGGCGGGTCGTCGCTCACGGCCGTCCCGCCTCGTCGATGCGCTCGATGTCCTGGAGCAACCGGCGGTAGCTCGCGACGAGCGGAACGGGCAGCTCGCGCTCGGCGACGCAGCCCTCCTCCCCCTCCCGGTGGCGGCAGTCGCGGTACTTGCACGGGATCCCGTGGAGCCCCGGGAAGTGCTGGCGAACATCCTCCGGATCGATGCCCGCCGGCGCGAACGTGCGGATCCCGGGGCTGTCGACGACCTCTCCCCCGCCGGCCAGCGCGAAGATCCGGGAGTGCGTGGTCGTGTGCTGACCCGTGCCCCAGTACTCGGAGAGCTCGCCGATGGCGCCGACGTCCTGCTCCGGGCACAGCTCGCGGACCAGGCTCGTCTTGCCGACGCCCGAGTGCCCCACGAGCGCCCAGGGCCCCGCGTTGTTCTCAGCCAGAAACGCGCGGATCCGCGCGATGGACTCCGGATCGTCCACCGCGCTCCGCAAAAAGCGCACGCCGACGCCTTCCCGTAGCGCGACGTCGGCCTCCACTTCCTCGGGCACGCCGAGATCCGTCTTGTGCAGCAGCACGGCCGAGGGGATCTCGGCGCTCTCCGCGCCGACATAGTACCGGTCCACGAGTCCCGCGCGGAACGGCGGCTCCCGCGCCGCAGCCACGATGAGCACGCCGCCCAGGTTCGCGGCCAGCACCTGCTCGCGGCCCTTGAAGTCGGACCGCGCGAGCTGGTTGCGCCGCGGCAGGATCTCGAGGAGCTTGCCGCCGCCGCCCGAAGCCTCCTCGAAGCGGACGAGATCGCCGATCACCGCGCGCTGCCCCGACAGGAAGCACACGGCGTCTCCGCCCGCGTGCCGCACGACCACGCGCCGACCGCGCGTCTCGACCACGCGGCCCTCGAGCGAGATGTCACGCAGGCCCGTGCTCTTTCCTGCCGCTTTGCGGCGTGCCTCGGGACGCGCCATCACCACCTCAAGAGAGCAGCTGCGACCGAGACGCCGGCGCCGGTCCCCGCCAGCATCACCGTATCTCCCCGGGCCAGGCCGCGCCGGTGGGCGGTCGCGAGCGCCATCGGCATGGAGGCGGCGATGCAGTTGCCGTACTCGGCGATGAGGTTGATCACGCGCTCCGGGGGGAACCCCGACTTCACGAACGCGTCGATGCCGGGTCCCGACATCTGGTGCGGGACCATCCAGTCGAGGGTCTGCGGCGCGAGTCCGTGCTTCTCGAGCATCGGGAACAGGATCGCGGCGAGCTTGACGTACGCGAGCTTGTAGATCCGCGGGCCGCGCATCCGGAACAGGTTGTCGAGCGGGACCGTGTCGGCGTGGCCCGGCGGCTTCCGCGTGCCCGCCCCGCGGAACTCGGCGAGCTCCGCACCTTCCGGCCAGGTCGTCATACCGAAGTCGAGGAGCGCGCTGTCCTCTCCGTCCGGTGTCCGCTCGAGCACGGCGGCCGCCGCCCCGTCGCCGATGAGCGCAGCGGACTCGGGATCGGTGAAGTCCCGGAAGCCCGAGCCCTGCTCCGCGCTCACCAGCAGGATCCGCCGGTAGGTGCCCGCGTGGAGCATGTGCGCCGCGGTGTGCAGGCCGACGACGAACGACAGGCACGTGGCGTGCAGGGAGAAGCTCGGGATCCCCTCGTACCCGAGGGCACGCTGGATGAACACCGAGCTGTCGGGGATGAGCTGCAGCGGCGTCAGCGACGTGTTGAGGATGAGGTCTGGCGGCCCGCCGTCCCCCAGCGCCTCCTGGGCGGCCCCGGCCGCCATCAGGTCCATGGAGCGGTCGGTGATGCGCCGACTGCTGACGCCCGTGCGGCTCTCGATCCAAGCAGCCGACCGGCCGATCTGCTCGGACAGCTCTTCCGCCGTCTGGATTGCCCCGGGGGTGAACAGGCCCGTGCCCGTCACCTTCACGCGCAGCTCCAAGGCCCCTCCGTTCTCGGCAGTCAGGAACGGGCCATGCCCGCTCCCCTATATACCCGCCGGCCACGCAGGTAGCTACGGTAGCGTGACGCCCGTGACGGGAGACGGACAGATCACGGGCGCGGCGTCGTGGGCCCGGTACCGCCGTCCGCCAGATGCACACACCAGCTCGACCCCCATGGGTGCGGCGTCCTCCTCTGCGAGGACCGTCACGTTCGCCGGATCGATGCGGTACTCGGTCGAGATCTGATCGACCGTTGCGCGGACGAACGCCGCGTGGTCGGCCGGCGGCGCCCATGGGCCCTCTGGGAACAGCACGAACCGCGTGTCGTCCCGGAGCGGCTCGAGACGCACCGCGGCGCCCGTCCCCCGCAGATCCGCCGCCGTGTGCAGGACCACCAGCAACGGCCAGCGGCGGACGCCCACGCGGTCGTAGGCCCGCGGGACGTGCAGCCGGGCGGTGCGGCCCGTTTCGCCGATCCGCACGGTCCGCAGCGAGTCCTCCACGGGATCGACGGGCCGCTGCGGGTGGAGCACGCGGTACGGGATCTCCCCGAGCAGCATCCAGGCCGCGAAGGCCGCCAGGAGCAGCGCCCCGCTCGCCGCGAGGATCGCCCCACCGCGATGGCTCACGCCTGGACCGGCTCCGCGGCCGCGACGGGCTCGAGCGGCGGCAGGAACGTGTCGTAGAAGAAGGCGCAGTCCCGGCGGATCTGCTCCTCCGTCAGGTAGTACTTCGCGAGATCGTACTTGTGCTCGGACTTGTACTTGCGCTGCTTCTCGGCGCGCTTGTCGATCTCGTCCTGCAGCGCGGCGTCCGGCGGGTGGCCCAGGAACGCGAGCATCTCCGCCATGACGACGTCGAACTCCTTCATCATCCGGTCATACCGGACGATGTACACGCGCTTCCGGTCGATCCGGCCACTCACGTAGTCGTCGTGGAAGAACCGCATGAGGTCGACGAGGCCCGTGTAGAGCCGCGACGTCCAGCGTCGCTTCACGTCTTCCGGGAGCTTGTGGTAGCCGAACGCCGAGTCCAGCACGCCCGTGACGAGGCTCATGGCAGACGGGATCACCTCGACCGGGTCGCGCGCCATGTACAGGATGGACGCGTCCGGGAACTTCTCGAGGAACGCCGGGATCCGGGGCCCGAGCGAGAACACCTTCGCGATGATCCGCTCCTGGGCGTGGCTGATCACCGAGCGCTTCCAGAGCTCCTCGAACCAGGCGAAGTCGCGCGCGTTCGTATTGCGGTGCCGCGGATCGAACTGGTCCTTGTGCTCCTCTTCGTCGAACGCCGCGAAGAACCCGTACAGGAAGAACCCGTCGAAGTTGCGGAACAGGCTGCCGACGTCGTCCGTCTCCACGCTCGACAGGTTCGTCTCGTGCGCAGCCGACGAGTGGTACTTCGCGGGGCTGATCGCCTCGAGGATCGGCAGGAACGGGCCGAGGACCTTCTGGAGCGTGAGCGACGGGAAGATCATCCGCCACAGCTCCATGCCGGCGCCGATCTTGTTGTCGGACAGCCAGCGCTGCAGGAACGTGGTGCCCGTACGCGGGTTCCCGACGAGGATGATCGGGCGCTTGACCTGCACC
Source organism: Klebsiella pneumoniae (assembly GCA_945882675.1). GTDB lineage: Bacteria > Myxococcota_A > UBA796 > UBA796 > CANLGQ01. The sequence goes on from CAMCWU010000080.1 coordinate 4,912, forward strand.
GTCCGCAGGCGCGGGAAGAGCAGGCGATCCATGGCCAGCGTGATCGTCGCCAGCGTGCGCACGCTGAAGAAGTACCACGCCACGAACAGCGGGAAGATCGGACGGCCCCAGACCCGCCGGATGATGCGGTAGGTGGTCGACATCCGACCGAGCAGGGTCTCCATGGCTCCTCCGCGCACACGCTCGCGCCGCGCACCCTTAGCCGCGCGCGGGCTCGTCCGCCAGCTTTGGGCACTCGTGCGCCGCGAGCGGTAGGATACCGGCATGCGCTCCGACTGCCTCGAGATCGACACGACCCCCCGGGCCCAATTCCGGCCCGAGATCCTGCTGCAAGATGTCGAGAGCATCCGCCTGCTCATCGGCGGCGGCTCGCCCGTCGACTGGCAGCGGCTCGCGTTCCGCAACCTGGAGGAGGTCGACCGGTTCCTGGCGTCCCACCTCATGGATATGCACGATCCAGAGGACCGCACGCGCCTGCGGTACGTCTTCAACGAGGCAGTCAGCTACCTGGAAGAGCACATCGGCCTGACATTCCCGAAGGAGCTCCGGAACCCGGAGGACGTTCGCGACGTCTTCATGTGGGCGAGCCACTGGGGCGGGTTCAGGCGGACCCAGATCCTCTCGTGCGTGATCTTGAAGCTCATCCACGTCATCCACCACGTGGAGGCCGCGGATCTCCGGTTCAAGTCGGCGATCTCGGAAGAGATGTGCTTCGACCTCGCCCACGATCGCGTGATGTCCGCCTTCCGGCAGATGCGCGACGCCGGCATGCCGTTCGTGAGCCTGCACGCGAGCCGGAAGCCGCGCAGCAGCGTCATCAGCAAGCTCATCGCGAAGAAGGAGAACGTCGCGGCGACCGTGTTCGACAAGCTCCGGTTCCGGATCGTCGTCCGCGAGCACCACGACATCGTCCCGACCCTCGCCTGGCTGACGCGCAACCTGTTCCCGTTCAACTACATCATCCCAGGACAGACGTACAACAACCTCGTGGATCCGCGGGATCTCGTGCGCTGGCTCTCGCCGGAGGAGGAGGCGCAGCTCCTGCCGGAGGAGCCGACCCTCGCCGGCCAGGGGAAGAACGAGTTCTCGGGCTCGACCTACCGGATGCTGAACTTCATCGCGGACTTCCCGGTGCGCCTGCCGGACGCCGTGCGCCCCGCGGGCTTCAGCTTCGAGCTCGGCAAGGTGACGTACGTGCTGATCGAGTTCCAGCTCCTGGACGAAGCCACGGCGACCGCCAACGAGCAGGGAGAGAACGCCCACCACGCCTACAAGGGTAGACAGGAGCGGGTCGTTGCGGCAAGGTTGAAGCGCGGCGGGCTGCTGCGCTGAGGGAGCGGGCGTGATCTGGGTCTCGAAGGGTCTGTCTCTCGTCGTCGTCGTGGCCCATCTGTACTTCTTCTGGCTCGAGTCGATCGCCTGGCGCAAGGTGGCCGGCAAGACCTTCCGGATGACGCCGGAGGCCGTCGAGCAGACGGCGGTCATGGCGAGCAATCAGGGAGCCTACAACGGACTGATGGCGCTCGGCCTGCTCCTCGGCGTGGTCCACCCCGATCCGGTCGTCGGGTTCTGGTTCCGGGCGTACTTCCTCGCTGCCATCGTCGTCGCGGGGATCTGGGGCGGGGCGACCGTCAGCCCGAAGATCTACTACGTCCAGGCGCTTCCCGCGCTGTTGGGGCTCGGCGCGACGCTGATCGGTGGATAGCTTGACGTCCCTCCCCACGGCGGGAGCCGGGAGCAGACGTGAGCATCCTGTCGCGGATCAAGAGCGCCTTCGGGATCAGCAAGCCGCTCGCCCTGCGCGACGGAGAGGCGCCCGCGCGCTTCACGGACGACGCCGTGGCGTTCCTCCGCACGCTCCCGCCGGATCGCGGCGTGCACTTCTCGCTGCTCGAGATCGAGCTCGGGTACTCCGTCCGCGCGGAGGAGGGCGAGTCACAGGGTCCGGCGCCGGAAGGGCTCGGGGACCTCCCGGTGACCATGTCGGATCCGGACTTCGAGCTGCTCAAGGGCCTGACGCTCGACCGGCGGGACGGGCGGTGGGCCGTCGGCCTCGAGCTCGACGTCCGCGCGAGGGAGACGCCGAACCCGGATGGCCGCGTCTACCTGTTCGACCGGATCCTGGCGGTCGAGCGGGCGCTGGTCTTCGCGGGCCCGGGTCCGCACCCTGACCTGCCGACGCGGCTTCTGGCCATCCCGGGTGTTCGCAGTGTGCTGCTGCGCGACAACACGTGCACGATCGAGCGGACCGACGCGCGCACGTGGGAAGAGCTCGACCGCGACGTAGACGCCGGCGTCCGCGCGCACTTCCTCTCCTGCGGGCACGAGGTCTGGCCCGCGCACGTCGAGCACCCGCCGGAGGACGACGAGTTCAAGGCCCAGGTCTGGCAGGTCCTGCAGGACACGGTGCTCCCCGGGATCCACCGCGACGGCGGGAACCTCGAGCTCTTGAGCGTCGCGGGCGGCGTGGCGCGCGTGTCGATGGAGGGGAGCTGCCGGAGCTGCCCGTCGAGCACGGTCACGCTGAAGATGGGCGTGGAGCGTGTGCTGAAAGAGCGCTTCCCGGGGCGGATCCACCTCGTCGAGTCGGTCTAGGCGTGGGGGCGAGCCCGGACGATGTCCTCGGCCTCGTCTACCTCGCGCGGATCGTACAGGAGGGCTCCTACACCGCCGCGGCGAAGAAGCTCGGCGTCGCGAAGTCGGCGGTGAGCCGCCGGATCACGGCGCTGGAGATCCGGCTCGGCACCCGGCTGCTCAACCGCACCACGCGGCAGGTCGCGCTCACGTCCGACGGGGAGCGCGTGTACGAGCGCGCCGCCGCCCTGGTGGCCGCTGCGGACGACGCCGCGGACTCGGCGGAGGGCAGCGCGACGGATCTGCGCGGCATCGTGCGGATCAACGCGCCGGTCTCGCTCGGCATGGCGTCACTGACGGACGCGCTCGCGGCGTTCCTCCAGGCGAACCCGGGCGTCACGATCGATCTGACGCTCGCCGAGAACCTGGTGGACGTGGTGGCGGAGGGCTACGACATCGCGATCCGGGTGCGGGCGCGGATGTCGGACAGCTCGCTCGTCGCGCGGAAGCTCGGGACGACGAGGCTCGTGGCCGTGGCGTCGCCGGCGTACCTCGCGGCCCGAGGGGCACCGGCCGCGCTGGATGATCTGCGCGACCACAACTGCCTGCAGTACTCGCTCGCCGCGGAGCCCGAGTGGCACACGGACGCCGGAGACGCGGTCACGATCCGCGGGAACTGGACGACCGACTCCGGCGCGGCGAGCCGGCGGGCGGCGCTCGCGGGGCTCGGGATCACGCTCCTCCCCTGCCATCTCGTCGACGAGGACCTGGCGGCGGGCACGCTCGTGCCGGTGCTCCCCGGGGTGAGGTTCCGCGAGCTCGGGATCTGGGCGGTGTCGGCGCCGGGCCGCCTCGTGCCGGCGCGGGTGCGGGCAGTAGTGGACCACCTTGCCGCGCACTTCAGCCAGCCACCGCCCACCATCCGCGCGGATCGCGCTCGAACCCCGCCTCCCGGATGAGCTCGTCCCACGTGGCGGCCGGGAGCTCCTGCAGCCGCATCGGGTCGAACGCGCCCTCATCCCGCGCGTCGAGCCACCGCTCGAGCATCTCGCGCGTCGGCTCGTACAGCACCAGGCCGCGGGTGGCGATCCGGCGGAACATCGTGAGCGCCGCCCGGATCTCGGAGACCTTCAGGTAGATCAGCACGCCGCAGACGTGCACCACCTCGTAACGCTGCTCGGGGCCGATCTGCTGCACCGTCGCGACGCGGAGGTAGGGCCGCACGTCCGCCGGCGCCGTCGAGATCGCGTACTCCGAGATGTCCGTCCCCCACGCGTCCACCCCGAGCTTCCGGAGATGGCGTACGAGGAACCCCTTGGCGCACCCGACGTCGAGCACCCCGCGGATCCCGTCCTCCAGAGGCCGGAGCGGGCGCTCGCCCCCGTCCGTGAGCGCCGCGATCACGTAGAGGGCCTCCTGCCGGAAGTCCCGCTTGCCCTCGGCGGAGTTGCCCTCCTCCGAGTAGCCCCGGAAGCCCGTGAGCGCGTCCGGGTCGTCGAAGTACGTGCGATCGAAGCCGTGCGTCGGCGTCCCGCCCGCCAGGCGCGCGGCCATCTCGTCCTTGAACGGGTGGGGGAACCGGTTGATCTCGTCCAAGGGTGGACCTCCACAACGGATCTAGCCGACCCCGACTGCTGGTGCCGCCCGGCGCGTCGACGCGAGTAAATCGACTGTCTTGTTAACAAGACAGTCCAAAAGCTCGTCCCCCGACTCCATCGTGGCTGGCCATCGTGCGGGCAGGTACAGTGGACGCTCGGGGGTTCTCGTGGTCTGGATGCTCGTCGCGCTCGCATGCACCGGCACCGAGAAGTCCGAGAGCGACCCCTCCGAGGTGCCTCTCGACACCGACACGGGCGTCCCGGCGGTCGACGCCACGATCCCATCCGTGCCCGACGACACCGACGTGTCGGAGGACACCGACCTCCCGGTCGCGGGGCCGTGCGGGGGTCCCATCACCCTGCCGGACGGGCGCACCTTCGGCGGCTTCGCCGACGCGTTCGCGGCCGCAGCTCCCTACGACGAGCTCCTCGTCTGCCCCGGCACGTACTCCGGGTGGCTGCTCGATCTCCGGAAGCCCCTGACCATCACCGCAATCGAGGGCGCGGCCACCACCACGCTTTACGGCAACTATACGCGGGCCCTCCTGGTCGACGCCCCGGACGTCGTCATCCGCGGCTTCACCCTCGATGGCGACGAGGTGGATGGCGACGGAGCCGCCTTGAAGATGAGCCCCGGCTCCGGGGTAACGCTCGAGGACTGCGTGGTGACGCAGGGCCAGATCCTGTATGAGGGAGACGACGGCGGTGGGATCTACGTCGGCGAGAGCGCCGTCCTGACATTGGTGCGCACCGTAGTGTCGGCGAACACCGGGGCTGCGCGGGGTGGCGGCATCTTCCTGGCGTCGAAGGCGACAGCCGACCTCATCGACAGCGCGGTCACGGCGAACGACGGCGACAGCGCCGCGCTCTACCTGAGCTCGGGGTCGACCGTGACGCTGGACGCCGGGAGCGGCGTCACGTCCAATACGGCGTATGTGGGCCCTGGCGGCGCCATCATCGAGCCCGGCGCGCGGCTCGTGTCCCTGGGCGCGGACTGGGGCGAGGGTCCCACCGAGAACGCGGGGGGCGACATCGTCTTCGGGGGGGTGCCGTTCGGACCGTTCGGCCCGGGCGCGACGTTCACGTGCGAAAGCGGTTCCTGCACACCGTAGAAAGCGGCGTTGGTGCCCGGCCGATCTCTGTGCCTATGTGCCCTCCCGATGCCGCGAGCGAGGCGCCATCCTCAGAGCGCCCCTCGACGTCCTCGGATCTCCGCCACCTTCGCCTCGAGCTCCGCCGCCGTCGTCGTCGGCGGCATGGGCGCCTCCACGGTCAGCCAGACCTTCGACCACACCCGGCGGAACGGCCGCTTGAACGCCTTCCCCTCGAACCGCGTGAAGAACCCGCCCCACAGCCCGTTGAGCGCCATCGGGATCACCGGCACCGGGTCCCGCGCCAGGATCCGCTCGATCCCCGGGCGGAACTGGGCCATCTCCCCGTCGCCGGTCAGCTTCCCCTCGGGGAAGATCACCACGATCTGCCCGTCCCGCAGCTCGTCGCTGATCGTCCCCATCGCCTTGTCGAGCGCGTCCGGGTCCTCCTTGGCGCTCGCGATCGGGATCGTCTTCGCGTGCCGGAACAGGTACTTGATCACGGGCATCCCGTGGAAGCCCTTGTACATCACGAACCGCGCCGGCCGCCGGACCGCGCCCATGATGATCAGCCAGTCGATGAACGAGACGTGGTTGCACACCAGGACCGCCGCGCCCTCCCGCGGGATGTGCTCGTCCCCCTGGATCGAGACCCGGTAGACCACGTTCGAGAGCAGGAACGCCCAGAACCGGAGCATGAACTCCGGGATGGTGGCGAGCATCCGCCACGCGACCGCGGCGCCCGCCACTGCGAGCACCCCGTACAGCACCGGCAGGGGCAGCCCGAGCCGCGAGAGCGCCGCGACGCCGACCGCGCCCCCGAGCATCGCCCCGCCCGCCACGAGGTTGTACGCCCCGTTCACGCGACCGCGCGCGCCGTCCGCCGTGCGCAGGAGCATCAGCGCCCGCAGCGGGACCGCGAGGAACGCCGCCGATCCCGCGACCCCGACCAGATCTACGGTGATCCGCCACCCCGCGACCGACCCCAGGAACGCCGGAAGCGTCCCGCCCGCCACCTGCCCGCCCGCGAACGCGAGATCGAGGAGGAACACCGTCATCCCGAACGCGCCCATGGGGACCACGCCGAGCTCGAGCTGCCGCCGCGACAGCCGCCAGCACACCCAGCTCCCCGCCGCGATGCCCGCCGCGAACGCCCCGAGGAGCCACGCCGCCACGGCGTCGTCCGCGCCCAGCACGCGGGTCGCGAACGCGGGGAAGCTCCCGACCAGCACCTGGCCGACCAGCCAGAACCACGCGAGGCCCAGGATCGAGCGCCACACCGCCACGTGGCGCCGGGCCTCCGCCAGGGCGTCCCCTGTCGCCTCCACGAAGTTCCAGGTCATCGGGAGCGCCGGCGCACCCGACCGGGGGATCGTGAACGTGAGCCCGAGCGAGAGCACGCCCGCCCCGAGCCCCGTCGCCGCCACCACGGCGTCCCCCGTCGGCGATCCGACCGCGAGCCCGCCGAGCGTCCCCGCCAGGATCGCGAGATCCGTGGACCCCTCGAGCAGCGCGCTGCCCGCGAGCACCCGCTCCTCGCCCACCAGATCCGGGACAATCGCGTACTTCGCCGGGCCGAACACCGTCGCCGCCACGCCCGCGAGCACGGACCCCGCGAGCATCAGCGCGAGGCTGTCGAGCGACAGCCCCCACGCCCACACCACCACGGCGCCGAGCCCGAGCGCGCGCCCGAGCCGGAGCACCGTCGCGCGATCCCACGCGTCCGCGAGCCGGCCCGCGACGCCCGAGCCCACCGCGAACGGCAGCACGAACGCTCCGGTCGCAGCGATCGTCGCCGCGGCCGCGCCCCACGGACCGAGCGACACCGCACGGCCGACGATCCACCAAGCGATCGCCGCCCGCGCCAGGTTGTCCACGAACGCCGCCAGGAGCTGCGCGCCGAACAGCGCGGCGAACCCGGCAGCGCGCGGCATCGGCGTCAGACGGTCGCCGACTGGCCCGGCAGTCCGACCGGGGCGGGCTGCGCGCGGGACTCGGTGTCGTTCTTCCGCCACCACTGAATGTTCCCGAAGAAGTGGTCCGTGAACTGGTCGACTTCGTGCTTCGGGTAGAGGGCGGCCACCTTCTGGCGGACGATCTCCTTGAACTCCGGCGTGCCGAAGAACTCGTTTGCGATGTCGTCGAGGTGGCTCAGGTGCTCGGCGCAGAAGGCCTCGAACCGGTCGGTGTCGAAGTGCTTGCGCGTGATGGCGTCGTACACGTCGAGCTGCTCGGACAGGCTGAGGGCCGGGTTCCGCGCCTTGAAGAAGACGTCCCAGTCGAGCGTGAGGTGCGGGCGGCGCTTCGTGGCCGCGCAGAAGATCGTCCACTTGAGCAGCGCCTTCACGAGCCACGGGAAGTGGTAGTGCAGGCTCGTGA
>CAMCWU010000081.1 GCA_945882675.1 Klebsiella pneumoniae
TGTGGCACATCACGAGCTCCTGGTGCGAACCAGCCCATTGCCCGGGATCGACCCCGGAGACGCCAGCGCGGTGCGCGACTTCGTGCGGCTGGAAGCGGAGCGCGATCGCGCCAACGTCACGCGCGAGCCCACGCTCGTGTTCGTGCACGCCGACCGCCTGGAATATGTGGAGGCCCCGGCGACGGAGGAGCAGCACCGCGTCCTGTCGTTCGCCTTCGCCCAGTTCTCGGCGCGCGAAGGCGTCGTCCGCAGCTACTGGGTGGGGGAGGCCCGGCTGCAGATGGACGGCGGGGCGCGGCGCGCGATCTGCATCCTCGAGACCACGCGGGACGTGGCCTGGCGTACGTCCTGGCGATTCGTGAAGTACGACTCGACGCTCCGGCGCAGCGAGCCGTTTGGCCCGTGGCACGAGCGGGAAGGCGACGGCGCACCGCGCGGATTCCCCTTCGAAGGCTGGCTCGAGCCCGCCCGCCTCGACGCCGAGCAGTCCGGCATCGACGTGCGGATGGGCACGGGAGAGATCCCGTTCGTCGCCCCGGAGAGCGCGGACACACTCCTCGAGCTGGTGGGCGGCATGCTCTACGGCCAGATCGCGGCGGAGGGCGGACTCGACTGCGACGTGGTGGTCGCGCTCAAGGGGAGGCAGTTCCAGCTGTGGGAAGTTCGCGGCCGCCTCCCGTGCTCGTTCGACGATCTCGTGCGCGCTGTCGCGTACGACACGGAGGCCGACGCCGTCGCCGTGTTCCAGCCGGAGAAGAGCCCGGGGGCGGACGTCGCCATCGTCGCCCGGTGCGAAGTCGGGCAGCAACGTGCCGCCCAGCGCCTGGTGATGGAGCGGCGGGACGGAAGGGTCGTCCGAAGCCGGATCGAGCTGCTGGAGGACCGGGCGGGCAGCCGCTGGCTCGGGGTCTCGCCGGACACCGCGATCGAGCTCAAGGCGCTCGAGGCGCCGCAGATCTGGGGCCCGGTCGACGGCGAATCCTAGGTTCTACTTACGGACCCCGTCGCTCGCATCCAGAATCCCCTTGGTGCCGTAGGCGATCCACTCGCCCTCCGGCAGGCCACGCAGGACCCGGCGTTCCTTGCCGAACATGTCGAACTCGAGGATCGCGGCGCCGCGCGCCGGCTGCAGGATCCCGCCGGTCTCCGGGTCGACCCAGGCGTAGGGCAGGAGGTTCGGGACCTCGCTGACGACCTCGGCCGTTTTCAGATCGACGAAGATGACGGTCGCCGTGCCCTTCTCCGGCTCCTGGAACCGCACCGCCGCGAACTGGCCGCCCGTGATGCCCCACAAGCGGTCGACCGCGACCTTGAGATCGAGGACGTCCTTGCCCTTTGCCGGCACCTTGTTGTTCACGCTGTCCGTGAGATCGTACATGCCGAGCACGCCCGACGCGTCGAGCACCAGCATGTCCGGCCTCCGGTTCACGAACGCGATCTGCGCCGTCGGGAAGTCGGCCAGGGGCTCGGGGGGCGGCAGGGCGTCCTGGCCGGTGGCCGGATCGAGAACGCGAACCTGGCCTTTCGGCGTGGTGACCCCGAGCCAGGTCCCGCTCCCGGAGAGCGAGAACGTCTGGACCCACGGAAGCATGAACTGGGCGTTCGCCTTCAGATCGTACCACTTGAGGCCGCCGCGGGTCAGCGTGGCGGCGACGATGGGGCCGCCGACCTCGAACTTGGGCGTGTTCAGCGTCTCGATGCCGGCGTCGAACAGGTGGCGGCCGGACCGCGCTTCGAACACCTGCAGGCCGGCGTCGTCTTCCGGCAGGCCGACGAGGAGCCGCCCGTCGCGGTCGATGCGGACCTCCACGAAGCGGTGCTTCACCTGGAACGGCCGCTTCTGACGGTTCTTCTCCCACACCGCGACCTTGTCGCCGTGGACCGCGACGCGGTGGTCGCCGAAGCCGCCGCAGCACAAGACGGGCTCGAGGCCCGGGCGCGTGTTCGGCCGGTAGATCTGGCCGTCCTTGCCGCCGACGGCCACCGAGCGCAGATCCCAGAAGGCCGCGTTGGTCGGATCCGGCGCGCCGTGCTTCTCGCTGCCCGACGGCGTGAGCCCCGGCAGGTCGAAAATGTGCAGTGAACGCCCGGTCACGGCCGCGAGCTGCCTGCCCTTCGGATCGATTGCGACCGACAGCATCCCGGAGCTGCCGCGCGCGCTGAACGACTGGACGATCCGGCCCTCCGGCATGCCGATGAGCGCCACGCCCATCTGCCCCATCGTCACGATCTGGCGCGCGTCCGGGGTGAACCGCGCGATCCGCACGCCGCCCGGCACGAGCTCGAGGTCGATCTGCTCCTCCGTCGGCAGATCGATGAGCTTCGGCTGCCCGAGGCTGTCGATGACCAGCAGGCGCTCGCCGCGGTCGTCGTAGCAGATGGTCTCGCCGCCGAACCCCTGGTAGTTCGCGATCCGCTCCCACCGCTGGATGTCGAAGATCCGCACGATCCCGTCGAGCGAGAGCGTGGCGATGTTCGTGCCCTGCGGGTTGAACGCGAGCGCCCGCATGGCGCGGGGCGAGCCGCCCAGGGCCTCCTTCACATCCTCGAAGACGCAGGATCCATCCCACGTCTTGTAGACGGCGACCGTCCCCGAGTCGTCGCCGACCCCGACCAGCGCGCCGCCGAGGGACACCGCGACCGCGCCGCGGACGGCGTGGCCCATGTCGAACACGATCTGCGGATACTGCTCACCCGGGCGGGTGATCGCGACGGTGCCGTTCTCGTCGGCGACCACCGTGGCGCCGCTGGCGGCGTCGATGGCGGCGGCGGTGATCGCGCCGGTGTGGGCCTGGGCGCAGTACTGATCGAGCAGGGAGGCAGCGGTCATGCCCCCCCTGATATCACGAGGCCCGGCGAGCTACCTGGGGGGATGCTGTCGTCCGAACGACCCGCGCGCCCGCGCGTCCTCGCGATCGGCGGGCCCACCGCCGCGGGAAAGACCGCTGCGTCCCTCGACATCGCCGAGCGCTACGGCGCCGTGATCCTGTCGGCGGACGCCATGCAGGTCTACGCCGGGATGGACATCGGGACCGCCAAGGCGACCCCCACCGAACGGCGCGGCGTGGCGCATTTCGGCCTGGACGTGGTGACGCCGGACCAGCCCTTCGACGCCGCCGCGTTCGTCCGGCTCGCGGACCGCGTGATGGCGGATCACGACCGCGTGGTGGTGGTGGGTGGCACGGGGATGTGGATGCAGGCGCTGGTGCGCGGCCTGGTGGAGACGCCGGCGGTCGATCCCGTGTTGCGCCGCTCCCTCGAGAACGATCCGGACCTGTGGACCCGCCTGCAACAGGTGGATCCGGTCCTCGCGGCGCGCCTCCACCCGAGCGACCGCGTGCGGCTGGTCCGCGGGATGGAGGTGTGGATCCAGTCCGGACGCCGGCTCTCGGACCTCCAGGCCGACCACGCGGCGGCGCCCGATCGGCGCGACGTGGCCGGCGTGTGGCTCGATCGCGCCGACCTCGACGCGCGGATCGACGCGCGGGTCCTGCAGATGATGGACGGCGGCTACCTGAAAGAGGTCCGCGGGTTGCTGGACACGTACGATCGCAGCCTCAAGCCTATGCAATCGCTCGGCTACCGGCACCTCGCGGACCATCTGCTCGACGGCGTGCCCCTCGACGAGACCGTGCGCCGCACCCAGCGCGACAGCCGCGGCTTCGCGCGCAAGCAGCGCACATGGCTGCGCAAGCTCGGTTGGCCGAGGGAGGAGGGGGATCATCGCGCCGCTGTGGCGTCGGCGGCCGAGCGCATCTGGTGAAGTGTAGGCTGTGACCGGATAGCAGGGTCGGCCTGGGAGGGAACCGTGGACGTCGTCCTCGACTTCGAGCGCCCCGTCGTGGAGCTCCGCAAGCGGATCGTGCAGCTCAAGGAGCTGCAGGAGAAGGACGGGGTCAACCTGTCGGCGTCGATCGATCAGCTCGAGCTGCAGGCGATGAAGCTCCAGGAGCGGATCTTCACCCAGCTCTCGCCGTGGCAGCGGACGCTGCTCGCGCGCCACCCGCACCGCCCGTACGCGCTCGACTACGTGAGCACGCTGTTCGACGACTGGATCGAGCTGCACGGCGACCGCGCGGGGTTCGACGACCACGCCATGGTGTGCGGAATGGCCCGGTTCAAGGCGAACGACGGCCCGGACGACGGCTGCAACGATCTCCCCGTCGTGATCATCGGGCACCAGAAGGGCCGGAACACGAAGGAGAATATCCACCGGAACTTCGGGATGGCGCGGCCGGACGGCTACCGGCGCGCGCTCCGGATCATGAGGATGGCCCATGACTTCGGCCTGCCGGTAATCACGTTCATCGACACACCGGGCGCGTACCCGGGGCTCGACGCGGAGGAGCGCGGCCAGGCCGAGGCCATCGCGCGGAACATCATGGAGATGAGCCGCTTCGAAGTCCCGATCGTCGCGATCGTGACGGGGGAGGGCGGCTCGGGCGGCGCGCTCGCCATCGGTGTCGCGAACCGGGTGCTGATGCTCGAGAACTCGGTGTACTCGGTCATCTCGCCGGAAGGCTGCGCGGCGATCCTGTGGCGCGACCGGGCAGAGGGCCCGCGCGCGGCGGAGGCCCTGCGGATCACGGCGGGCGACTGCCTGAACCTCGGCGTCGTGGACGAGGTCGTGCCAGAGCCCCTCGGCGGCGCGCACCGCTACCCCACACAGGCGGTAGAGTCGGTGGGCGCCGTGATCCGGCGACACCTGGCGGAGCTCCTCGCGAAGTCGCGACCCGAACTGCGCGCGGACCGCTACGACCGGTTCCGCTCGATGGGCCGGATGACCGAGCGCGCGCTCGAGACGCGCCGCTGATCGCTAGGGATCGCCACGTACCTCACGCGAACGGGCCCGCCCGTGGGAGCGTGATCGTCCCCGGCGACAAGTCGATCTCCCACCGCTCGCTGCTGCTCAACGCGCTCGCCGATGGCCCGTCCCGCGTCGAGAACCTGCTCTGGTCCGAGGACGTCGCGGCCACGGCCGGCGCGCTGCGGGCGATGGGGGTGGACATCTCGGTCGACGGCACGACCGCGAGGGTGTCGCCGCCGGACGGCGGGCTGCAGGAGCCCGGAGACGTACTCGACTGCGGGAACTCGGGCACGAGCATGCGGCTGCTCGCCGGGATCCTCGCGGCGCGGCCGTTCCACGCGGTCCTCACGGGCGACGCGTCGCTCCGGCGCCGGCCGATGGGCCGGGTGATCCGCCCGCTCCGGGAGATGGGCGCCACGATCGACGGGCGGGGGGACGGGACGCTCGCGCCGTTCGCGATCCGGGGCGGGGAGCTCGAGCCGAAGCGGCACACGCTCGAGCTGGCTTCTGCCCAGGTGAAGTCGGCGATCCTGCTCGCCGGATTGCGCGCAGGTGTGGCGGTCCGGGAGCCGCACGCCAGTCGCGACCACACGGAGCGGATGCTCTCGCGGATGGGGGCGGTGCTCCGCCGGGATCCGGACCGATGGCTGGTCCTCGAGCCGTGTGCGCGGCTGGCCCCCGTGGACGTCGACGTCCCCGGCGACATCTCCGCCGCGGCGTTCTTCCTGGTCCTCGGCGCGATCCTGCCGGGATCCGACCTCACGCTCCCGGGCGTCGGGATCAACCCGAGCCGCGCCGGCGTGATCGACGCGTTGCGCGCGATGGGAGCGGACATCTCCGTCGACCCGATCGCGGGGCAGGGTGAGCCCCGCGCCGACCTGCGCGTCCGCTCGAGCCGCCTGGTGGGCACCCGCATCGACGGCGAGCTCGCGCTCCGGTGCCTGGACGAGCTCCCGGTCCTCGCGATCGCGGCCGCGTTCGCCGAGGGGCTCACGGTCATCGCGGACGCGTCCGAGCTCCGCGTGAAGGAGAGCGACCGCATCGCGCGCACGGTGGCGGGACTGCGGACACTCGGCGTCGTATGCGAGGAGCAGCCCGATGGCATGCTCGTCCACGGCGGGCGGCCCGTGGGACCGGGCGCCGCGGACGCCACCGGGGACCACCGGATCGCGATGGCGTTCGCGGTGGCCGGCCTCGCCGCGCCGGGCGGCGTCCACGTCACCGGCGCCGACGCGATCTCGTCGAGCTTCCCCGACTTCTTCGACCGCCTGGAGGCCCTGCTGTGAAGCGCGGAATCTCGATCGCCATGGACGGGCCGGGGTCGGCCGGGAAGGGGACGGTGGCCCGCGGCGTCGCGCGCGCGCTCGGCTACCAGTACATCGATACCGGCTCGATGTACCGGGCGGTCGCCCTGTATGCGCGGCGGTCCGGCATCCCGTGGTCGGACCAGGTCCAGCTCGCGCGGCTCGCGAGCGCGCTGCGGTTCCGCTTCGTCTGGAACGGCGACGTGCTCCGAGTGGAGGTCGACGGCGAGGACGTCACCCGCGAGATCCGCGAGGACGTGGTCGGCCAGGGCGCGTCCAACGTCTCGGTGCACCCGCTCGTCCGCACGACGCTCGTGGAGCTCCAACGCGCGCTCGCGGCCGAGGGCGGCGTGGTGATGGACGGGCGGGACGTCGGCACCGTGGTGCTCCCCGACGCGGAGCTCAAGGTGTTCCTGGAGGCCGGGCTCGACGAGCGCGCGCGCCGCCGCCACGACGAGCTGGCGCGACGCGGAGAGCCCGTGAGCTTCGCCAGCGTCCGCGACGCGCTGGAGGCCCGCGACAAGCAGGACCGCGAGCGCGCCGCCAGCCCGCTGAAGGCCGCCCCGGACGCCATCCACGTCGACTCGAGCGACCTGACGATCCGTCAGGCGATCGACGCCGTACTTGCCCTGGCCCACCAGCGCGGGGCGTGATACACCGGTGGGCCGGTCCCGGGCCACCCTGGGATCGTCCGCGTCGGCCCGCCCGATGCCGTCCGTGGGTCGCACCCCGGACACCCTGCCCGCTCCACGTCCCGATGAGCCGCTCCTGGCGCCTCGGGACCAGCCGTCGATCGCCCCGATCCCGGGGCGTCGCCGCAAACTTCCACCATGTGAGAATCTAGATGCTCGACCCCGCGATCGTGGACCTCCCGCTCAACCAGCTCTCCGATGATCAGTTCAAGACATTCTTCAACGACTTCATGGGCGAGAAGGGGATCCGCGAGCAGTCCGTCGTCAAGGGACGGGTCCTGACCGTCGGACCGGACTGGGTCACCGTCGACATCAGCTACAAGGCGGAGGGCCAGATCCCGACCGCCGAGTTCCGCAGCCCCGAAGGCGTGATCTCGATCAAGCCGGGCGACGAGGTCGACGTCTTCCTCGACTCGATGGAGGAAGAGGACGGCGCCCTCATCCTGTCGAAGGAGAAGGCCGACCTGATGAAGGCCTGGGACGAGATCTCGAAGGCCGTCCAGGCCAACCAGGTCGTCAAGGGCACGATCGTCGCGCGCGTCAAGGGCGGCCTCCAGGTCGACATCGGCGTCAAGGCGTTCCTCCCGGGCAGCCAGGTCGATCTCCGCCCGGTCAAGAACCTCGACAAGCTCATCGGCGAGATCTTCGAGTTCAAGATCATCAAGTTCAACCCGCGCCGCGGCAACATCGTCCTGTCGCGCCGCGAGCTCCTCGAGCAGGAGCGCCAGTCCAAGCGCGAGGAGACCATCGAGCGTCTCCAGATCGGCGCGATCATGAACGGCGTCGTGAAGAACATCACGGATTACGGCGCGTTCATCGACCTCGGCGGCATCGACGGCCTGCTGCACATCACGGACATGAGCTACGGGCGCCTGAACCACCCGAGCGAGATGTTCGAAGTCGGCGCGCAGATCGAGGTCAAGGTCCTCAAGTTCGACCCCGACACGCAGCGCGTCTCCCTCGGCTACAAGCAGATCCGCCCCGACCCGTGGGAGGAGGCCGAGTACAAGTACCCGGTCGGCTCGATCGTGCGCGGCAAGGTCGTCTCCATCCCGGACTACGGCGCCTTCGTCGAGCTCGAGGACGGGATCGAGGGCCTGGTCCACATCTCCGAGATGACCTGGAACAAGCGCATCAAGCACCCGTCCAAGCTGGTCGCGGTGGCCGACGTGATCGAGGCCAAGGTGCTCGGCATCGACGTCGAGAACAAGCGCATCAGCCTCGGCATGAAGCAGCTCGAAGCCAACCCGTGGGATGTGGTCGAGCAGCAGTACCCGATCGGCTCGATCGTGAAGGGCAAGGTCCGCAACGTGACCGACTTCGGCATCTTCGTCGGCATCGACGAGGGCATCGACGGCCTGGTGCACATCTCGGACCTCTCCTGGGGCCAGCGCATCAAGCACCCCTCCGAGAAGTTCAAGAAGGGTGACGACGTGGAAGCGCGCGTCCTCGCGATCGACAAGGAGCAGGAGCGGTTCTCGCTCGGCATCAAGGAGCTCACCGAGGATCCCTGGTACACGGTCAACGGCCGGTACTTCCTCGGTCAGGTCATCGAGGGCCCCGTCGTCCACCGCACGGACTTCGGCATCTTCGTGGAGGTCGAGGACGGCGTGGAGGGCCTCGTGCACCTCTCCGAGCTCGCGAGCTCCGAAGACGGCTGGCAGGACAAGTACCCGGAAGGCCACAAGATCAAGGCCGAGATCATCCACATCGACAGCCACGATCGCAAGATCTCCCTCTCCGAGCGCGGCGCGCTCGAGCGGGCCGCTGGGGACGTGGACGGGTACATGCAGCGCCAGGGTGAAGCCGGCGCGCGCCTCGGCGACGTGATGGGCGACCTCGGCAAGAAGCTGCGCGGCTCCAAGGCTGCTGAATAACTCCTGAACTTCCGCTGGTGATAAGCTCGTGGCTCGCGAGGTGATCGTGTCGGCTGCGAGCGCATCATGAAGCGGTTCTTCAGGGTGCTGATGGTCCTCGTCGCCCTCCTGCTGGTGGGCGCCGGGGTCCTGTTCTGGTTCCAGAACGCGGCGCGCACCACCCAGCTCTCGCTGAACCTCGGGTTCGCGGCCTGGGAGATGGCGCAGCCGGTCCAGGTGCCGGCGCTCGTCGCGACGTCGGCGGGCGCGGGCTTCCTCGCCGGGAGCCTGGTGTTCGGCTGGCTCGCGCTCTCGGCAACCCGGCGCGCGCGGCGGGCAGAGCGTCTGGCGCCGGCCCACGCCGAACCTCCGTCCCCGGTCGACGGCTGGAAGTGATCGTTGTCGAAGCCTCCGTCTGATGCCCGCCCCGCTCCGCGCTCCCTCGCGAGCGCCGGGCGCGTCGCCGCCGCGGAGGTCCTGCTCGCCGTCGAGGAGGGCGCCCACGCGGAGGACGAGCTCGCCCGCCGGGCCCCGCTCGCGCCCGCGGACCGCGGCCTCGCGTGGTTCCTGGTGATGGGCGTGCTGCGCCGCCGCGCGAGCATCGACGGGGCGCTCCGCCCGTACCTCAGCGCGCCGCTCGGCGGGCTCGACCCGCAGATCCGGGCGTGCCTGCGCCTGGGCGCCTTCGAGCTGCTGCACGCGCGCACCGCGACGCACGCGGCCGTGAGCCAGGGCGTGGAGCTCGCGCGGGCGCTCGGCGCCGGGCGCGGGAGCGGCCTCGTGAACGCGGTGCTCCGCCGGGTCGCGGACCGGGCGGCGGCCAGCGCGCCCACGGACGTTCTCTCGGCGCTCCTCGACCCCAGCGTGACGCCGGAGCGCCAGCTCACGCGGCCCGAGATCCTCGAGCTCCCGAGCTGGCTCGCGAGCCGGTGGGACGCGCGGTACGGCCCCGCCGCCACGGAGGCGTACTGCCGCGCGTGCCAGGAGGCCGCGCCGACCTTCCTCGTCGCGCGGGATCCGGCCGCCGCGGCGGATCAAGTGGCCACGGGCGTGGAGCTCGGCGCGACGGATATCCCGGGCGTGTGGCGGCTCCCCGAGCACGCCGGCGCCATCCCGACGCTCCCGGGCTTCGCGGACGGGCGCTGGTGGGTCCAGGATCCCGCCGCCGTGCGGGTCGCGGATCGCATCGGTGCAAAGCCGGGGATGCGCGTGCTGGACGCCTGCGCGGCCCCCGGCGGCAAGGCGCTCCGGATGGCGAGCCAGGGCGCGACGGTGGTCGCGGTGGACCGGAACACGGACCGCCTTTCCCGGGTGGCCGAGAGCGCGCGAAGGTTGAACCTGCCGATCCGCACGGTCGCGCACGACTGGACCGCGGGCCCGCTCGCGGGCCACGAGAGGTTCGACGCCGTCCTGGTGGACGCCCCGTGCACGGGCCTCGGCACCATCCGCCGCCACCCGGAGATCAAATGGCGCCGGGTGGAGCCCGATCTGCTGGAGGTCGCCCAGCTCCAGGCGGTGATCCTCGGCCGCGCGGCGGAGATGGTCGCGCCGGGCGGGACCCTCGTCTACGCCGTGTGCTCCCCCGAGCCGGAGGAGGGTCAGGCCCACGTCGAGCGGTTCTCGGCGGCGCACCCGAATCTTCGGCTCGACCGCGTCTGGCCGCCAGAGCTGGGAACGGAGGAGGACGCGCACTGGTCCGCGCGGTGGCTGGCGTGAGTGCGGCCTCGTCCCCCATGTTCGAGCAGTACCATGGGTTGAAGGCGCAGAACCCCGGCTTCATCCTCCTGTACCGAATGGGCGACTTCTACGAGCTGTTCTTCGCGGACGCGGAGCTCGCGTCCCGGGAGCTCGAGCTCACGCTGACCGCCAGGAACAAGGCGGATCCCGACCCGGTGCCCATGGCCGGGTTCCCGCACCACCAGGCGCCCGCGTACGTCCAGCGCCTGCTCGACGGCGGCCACAAGATCGCCATCGCTGACCAGCTCGAGGACCCGGCGCTCGCGAAGGGCCTCGTCAAGCGGGGGATCACCCGTCTCATCACGCCGGGCATGGTGCTCGACCCCACGTCGCTCGACCGCGCCGCCCACAACTGGCTCGTCGCCGTGGCCCGCGACCCGGACGGCCGGTTCGGCCTCGCGTTCCTCGACGCCAGCACCGGCGACCTGCGGTGCACCACGGTGTCCCAGGCGGAGGTCGCCGCCAACGAGATCCAGCGCCACGAACCCCGCGAGATCCTGGTGGAGCCGTCCATCGACGACCCGGCCATCCACCGTGCCACCCACGGGGTCACGCGGTCGACGGTGAACGCGTGGTCCGCCCAGGACGCCCACCGGACCATCGTGGCCACGCTGGGCGCGGACGCCGGCAGCTTCGGCCTCGAGGACGGCGTGCCGGCGCTCCGGGCCACCGGCGCGGTCCTCGCGTACGCCCGCGAGCTGCTGGGCGGTGTGCCGAAGAACCTCCACCGCCTGGAGCCCTACGCCGCCGCCGGGTTCATGGTGCTGGACGGGGCGACCCGGCGGAACCTCGAACTGTTCAAGAGCCTGCTCCATGGATCCCGAAAGGGGACGTTGTTCCATCTGATCGACGAGTGCGTCACGGCCATGGGCAGCCGCGCGCTCCGCGACTGGCTCTCGTACCCGCTGCTCGACGTCGGCCAGATCCGTGCCCGCAGCGGCGGCGTCGCCGGGCTCGTGGGAGACGAGGATCTCCGAACCGATCTGCGCACCGCGCTCCGCGGCGTCTCGGACATCGAGCGGCTCGGGGCCCGCGTGTCCCAGGGCCTCGGGCACCCGCGGGATCTGGCGGCGATCCGGCGCTCTCTGCAGGCCGCACCGGATGTGGTCGCCGTCGCGCGGCGGATCCCCGCGCTCGCCCCGCACGTCCCGACCGACGACTGCGCCGACGTGTGCGCGGACCTCGTGCGCTGGCTGGTGGACGATCCGCCGATCACCACGGCCGAAGGCGGCGTGATCGCGGAGGGCGCGCACCCCGAGCTCGATGCCATCGCGCGGATCTCGCTGGATGCCATCGGCGTCGTGAACCGCCTGGAGGAGGAGGAGATCCGCAAGAGCGGCATCACGAGCCTCAAGATCCGGCGGAACCGCCAGTTCGGGTTCTACATCGAGATCACCAAGGCGAACCTGCACAAGGCGCCCGAGCGCTACCTCCGGAAGCAGACGCTCTCGACCGGCGAGCGGTACATCACGCCCGAGCTCAAGGAGCTCGAGGAGCAGATCCTCGGCGCGGACGATCGCCGGATCCGCCTCGAGATCGAGCTGTTCCAGGCGCTGCGCGACCGCGTGGCCGCCCAGAGCGAGCGGCTGCTGGCCCTCGCGCGGAAGCTTGCGGCCCTCGACGCGCTCGCCGCCCTGGCGGACGTCGCCGTGGCCCGCCGCTGGGTCCGCCCGGAAGTGATGGAAGAACCTGTCCTCGACGCCGTCGCGGTGCGCCATCCGGTCGTGGAGGCCATGCTCACGGAGGAGCGGTTCGTTCCGAACGATGTTCGCCTCGACGTGGGCGGGCGGCAGCTCGTGATCCTCACCGGGCCGAATATGGCCGGGAAGTCCACGGTCCTGCGCCAGACCGCGCTGCTCGTCCTCCTGGCCCAGATCGGGAGCTTCGTCCCGGCGGATCGGGCGACCATCGGCGTGGCGGACCGGATCTTCACGCGCGTGGGTGCAGCGGACGACCTCGCCCGCGGGCAGTCGACGTTCATGGTGGAGATGGCGGAGACCGCCGCGATCCTGCACGGCGCCACCCGGCGATCGCTCGTGATCCTCGACGAGATCGGCCGCGGCACCTCCACCTACGACGGCCTCGCGATCGCCTGGTCGGTGGCGGAAGATCTCGTGGACCGGATCGCGTGCCGAGCCATGTTCGC
>CAMCWU010000082.1 GCA_945882675.1 Klebsiella pneumoniae
GGATGCGCGGCCACCAGAGCCAGCCCACCATGCTGGCAACGCCCGCTGCCGCCACCGCCACCCCGACCGACACGGGATCCGTCATCGGGTACCGATCAGCCGGCGCCACGCCGGCTCACGGGTTGGAGTCACCGACGGCGATACTTGTCGAGCGGATCCTGCGATACCGGAATGCGAACCGGCACCTTCTGGGGCTCCGGAGCCCGCTCACCGCCGAGGGCGGCCACGAGGTCGTCCACTCGCCGCTTCAGGTCGTCGAGGACCTGCCCGAGCTTGCCCGCCATGCGCCCCCCTTCAGGCATCGTAGATCCCGGTGGCGGAGATCGCCAGCGAGAAACGCTTACCCATCAAGTACGCACGAACGGGCCCGTGCAGTCACGGGACATGGTGTTTTTTCGTCACACACCTGTCGCTCAGGCGAGGATGCGCTCGAGAGACGCCCGATCGCCCTGGATCGCGCACCGCTGGCAGTAGAAGCGCATCCCGCGCTCGCCCCCGAGCTCCTCGCCGCCACCGGCCTTTCCCGGGCCGCCGTGCACGAGGTTCGGGAGCACCGTACCCGGGCCGGGGCTCTGGTCGTGGACCTTCTTCGAGCCCCAGTGGATCCGGCCATGCCAGGGAGCGAGGCCGAGGATCACGGCCCCTGCCCACGCTTCGTCGTCGCTGTACACCGAGCACACGAGGCCACCGCCGCCGCGCGCCACCATCTCCACGACGCCCGGGGCGTCTCCGCCCCACGGCAGCACGGTGGCGACGGGCCCGAAGACCTCGTGGTCGTGGACATAGCCAGCGTTCAACCCCATGTCGTTGCGGAACAGGGTGGGCGTGACGAAGCAGCCGCCGTCCGGCGCCGTCCCCTGCCACGCGACCGTGCTGCCCGCGCCGATGAGCGCTTCGATCCCCGCCTTCACGGACTTGCGCTGCGCCTCCGAGGACACCGGGCCGATGGCCGTGCCCTTCTCGCCGGGGTCGCCGACCGCCGCGCCCGACAGGCGATCGGTAATGGCCTCCACCGCGGCGTCCACGAGCGCCGACGGCACGAAGATCCGGCGGACGGCCGTGCACTTCTGGCCGGCCTTCTGGGTCATGTCGCGGGCGACGTCCGTGGCGAACATGAAGAACGTGTCGGACCCGGCCTCCACGTCCGGCCCGAGGATCGACGCGTTGAGCGAGTCGGCCTCCACGTTGACCGGGACATTGTGCTCGACGATCCTGGGATGCGTGCGGATCGTGCGGCCGGTGTCGCCCGAGCCCGTGAACGCCACGACGTCCTGCGGGCCGACGTGGTCGAGCAGATCGCCCGCCGAGCCGACCAGGAGCGAGAAGACGCCGGGCGGAAGCAGGTCCTGGGCCGTCCAGAGCTCCACGATGGCCACCGCGAGCGGCGCGGTCGACGTGGCCGGCTTGGACAGGACCGGCATTCCGGCGAGGATCGAGACCGCGAGCTTCTCCGCCATGCCCCAGGCCGGGAAGTTGAACGCGTTGATGTGGATGGCGACGCCGTGGCGCGGCACGAGCACGTGCTGGCCGACGAACCGGGCCGAGCGCAGGATCTTCTCCGGCTCGCCGTCGAGGAGGAACCGGCGATCCCCGAGCTTCGCGCCGAGGCCGGCGTAGTACGCCAGCGTGCCGGCCGCGCCGTCGATGTCGAACTTCGCGTCGCCACGGGTGGTGCCGCCGTGCCGCGAGCTGTCGATGAGGTCGTCCCGCACCGCGTGGATCGCCTTGGAGAGCCGATCGAGGAGCGCGCCGCGCTGCGCGAACGTCATGGCACGGAGGGCGGGCCCGCCGACCTTCCGGGCGTTCGCCAGGGCTGCCCCGATGTCGAGGCCCGCGGTGGACGCCGTGGCCACCCGCGCCCCGGTCGTGGCGTCGAGGATCGAGGCGGGAGCGCCGGTTCCGGCGACCCACGCGCCTTCGAGGTAGCTGCGCAGCTCCAACATCGAACCTCCAGGGTCCACCTGTTATCCATTTCCGTGCGATGCTGCAGCAGCGCGGAGGGCGGGGTCGCATGATCGAGGTGCGGGGGCTGGTCAAGCGGTTCCGCACGGCCGATGGCGAGCCGTTCGCGGCGGTGGACCACCTGGATCTCGCGGTCGGCGCCGGCACGGTGTACGGCCTGCTCGGCCCCAACGGCGCGGGCAAGACCACGACGCTGCGGATCCTGGCGACCCTGGCGGATCCGGACGAGGGCACCGTCACCGTCGCCGGGATCGACCGGCGCAAGGACCCGCTCGGCGTGCGCGCCCGGCTCGCGTACGTGCCGGCGGAGGCGGGGCTGCCGGACCGCCTCTCCCCGCGAGAGGTCGTGCGGCTCTTCGCGAGAATCCAGGGGATCTCTGCGCCGGACAAGACCGCGGAGGCCTGGCTCGAGAAGCTCGGGGCGGCGCCGTACGCGGACCGCCCGTGCGCGGGGCTCTCGACCGGCATGAAGCGCCGGGTGGTCCTGGCACGCGCGCTGGTGCACTCGCCCCAGGTGGTGCTGCTGGACGAGCCGACGGACGGCCTCGACGTGCCGGGCCGGCGGGACGTCCTCGAGCTGGTGCGCGAGCTCGCGAAGGAGGGGCGGACGGTGATCCTGTCCTCGCACATCCTGGGAGAGGTCCGGAAGGTAGCCGATAAGATCGGGCTCGTCGCCAAGGGAAAGCTGATGGCGGAGGGCACAGTGCAGGAGGTCCTCGCGCGCACGCACACGGACGACCTCGACGTCGCGTTCCTGGCGCTCACGGAAGGCGGGGTCCTCGCTTGAAGCGGGACATCGTGTCGCTGGGGTGGATCTCGGCCGGGCTGCTCGTCCGGCTGCTACGGGAGCCGCTGATCCTCCGGTCGCTGTTCTGGCCGCCGTTCGCGTCGGTCGTGGCGCTGGGCGGGACGGTCGTGACGGTCCTGCTGCTCACGGCGCCGTCCACGGCCGCGCTCTCCGGGCGGGGGACGCCGCTCCGCGCCGAGATCGAGGACGCCGGCTGGCGGGTGATCGAGGTCGCGGACGCCGCCGCGGCCGTCTCCGCCGGGTACGCGGAGGCCGGGACGGACGGCGAGACCGTGTGGTTCACGGACGACGCCACCGCCGTGGAGGCCGCCGCGCGCAAGGCGGCGGGGTCCGCCTGGTACCCGCTGCGCCGTAAAGGCATGCCGCAGCATCCGCCCGGTCAGAACCCGATCCTCCCGAAGCTCCTCGGCGTGATCTACACGCTGTACGGGGCGGTGTTCGGCCTCGCGGCGGTAGCGCGCGACCGCGACGACGGCACGTTGTCCGCGGAGCTCGCGCTGCCGATCGCGCGGTGGGTGCCCGGCGCGGCCCGCTGGCTCGCGCCGACGGTGCTCCTCGGCGTCGCGAGCGCGACGAACGTGGCGATCTTCGGGGCGCTCCTCGACACGCTGGCCACGCCGGCGCTGGTGCGCGACTGCCTCGCGGCGGCGGGCGCAGCGGTGGCGATAGGTCTCGCGGTCGTGGGCAGGCACGGCCTCGATCGCGGGCTCTCGGGGCCGCTATCGGCGGCGCTGGTGGGGGTGGCCAGCCTGCTCGGGATCGGTGCGGCCGCCCCGATCCCAGGGAAGTGGCTCCCGATCGCGAGCCTCGTCGCCAGCGGGGACGGGTGGGCGCCGCTCATGGGGGCCCTCGGGATGGGCGCGGCCGCCACGCTGATGTTCGCGCGCCGCTCGGCGGTCCTGTGATCCGCACACCGGTCATTCCGCGTCCGCGGAGGATTGTCGCGATCGCGCGCCGCGACTGGGCGATCGAGCTCGGCGGCCGCCGCGGCTGGGTCATGCCGGCGCTGCTGGTGGGCCTGCTCGCGCCGGTGACGGGCATCCCGCTCCGGCCGGAGCCGCGTCCCGCGCCCCTGGCGGCACAGGGGGATGTTCCGCCGGAAGTGGCCGCAATCCCCGGCATCGAGAGAGGCCGCGGCGCCACCTTCTCCAGAGACGCCGACGGGCGCCTCGTCGTGAGCGGGGCCATCGCGCCGCCGATCCGGGAAGTCCTCGAGCGCATGGACCCGCCAGGAGCGAGCATCCGCGGGGTGGATCTGTCGCGGCCGGCGCCGGTGCCGGGCCGGAGCGTGCTGTTCGGGCTCATCGCGAGCTCCACGCTCACCGGCTCGATCGCGAGCTCGATCGCCGGAGAGCGCTCGGGACGGACGCTGGGCGCGCTGCTCTCGGCGTCGGTGACCCGGGTGGAGCTCGTCCTCGGGAAGTGGCTGGCCTGGGGCTCGATCGGCGTGATCTCGAGCTGGATCGCCGCGGTCGTGGCGATGGCGGCCGGTCGGGTGGGCCCGGGGCCGTGGCTCCTCGCGCTGCCCATGGTGCCACTCGGGACCGTCGCTTTCGGCCTGTGGCTGGTCCGGCGAGCAGGCGACCCGCTCACCGGCACCACCGCGGCCATCCGCGCCGTGCCTGCGTTGCTCGGCATCGTCGGCTTGATGGCGTGGGTGATCGGCCTCGATCGCCCGTGGGCAGCAGCCGCGATCCCCATCGGCGGCGCGCTGCTGGCGTCCGGCGCCACCTGGGGCGCGGACTGGACGGCGACCGGGATCTCTATCGTGAGCTGCGCTCTCGCGATCGGCGGCCTCGTGTGGGCGACGGCCCGTGACCTCGACGACGTGCCCGAGTCGGCGCCGTGGCCGCTGTGGGCGGTCGGCCTCGCGTGGGCGGCGGTCGGCGCGGTCGTAATCTGGCCGATCATCGCGATCCCCGTTGTCTTCGCGCAGGTGGGGGACCCCGTCATGGCGGCCCGCATCGACTTCACGCTGGGCGTGTGGGCCGTGGCGACGCTCACGGGCTGGGCAACCGCGGTAGGCCTGGCCGCGGAACGGATCGGCTCGGTCCGCCCCACCCTCCGCTGGATCGGGCTGGTGCTCGGGATCCCGGGCGGCTTCGCGCTGTGGTCCATCGCGCGGGTGTCAGCGTGGATGCAGACGTCGGACACCGGCTGGATCGCGATGTTCCAGGAGCGGACTCGGGATCTCGCCGCCCCGCTGGCTCACGGGATCGCGCCCACGCTGCTGCTGCTCCTGGCGGACGAGCTGCTCTTCCGCGGGGTGCTCCAGCGCCGGATCGGTCCGTGGGCGGGCGCAGCGTGCTGGTGGCTGGTGCGCCTCCCGTTCGACCCGCTGCTCGGGCTCGCGAGCGGCCTCGGGCTGGCGTTCCTGGCGCAATCCGGGTTCATGGCGCCGCTGGTCGCGCGGATCGTGTGGGCGCTGCTCGCAGCCTACGTGTCTACCTGAAGCCTCTCTCGAGCAGTGCCTCGAGATACCGCAGGCAGAACCTCACCTCTGCTGGTGGCGCGCTCCGCCGCCCGCGCACCTCTCCCACATGCAGGCGAACCGGGTCGATCCAGTATCCGGCGTCCTCCGGATCCTCGCACAGCGTAGCTTCGCGCAGGTTTCCCACGCCGGAGAGCAGATCCACCACCTGCAGGGCAGAGGCGTCGTCGAGCGCCGTCACACCGCGCCGGGCCTCCTCGAACGCCATCCGGGCCTCCGCCAGCTCGCCCTCCTCCGCCTCCAGCGCGCCGAGCCACGACAGCCACACCGCGCGCTCGCGCCGCTCGCCACCCGCCGCCAGGAGCGCCATGGCCCGCTGGTAATAGTCGCGGGCCGAGACGAGGTATCCGCCGAGGTGGTGCATCAAGCCGAGGCGCCCCATGATCATCCCCTCGCCCCGGGCGTCCTCCAGGTCGCGGTGGATGGCCAGCGATTGGAGCAGGACCCGCCGCGAAGCGTCGAGATCGTTGAGCTCGAGCTCGATCCAACCGAGCGATCCGAGCGCGTGGGCCTCCACCCGCCGCTCGCCTACATCGCGCGCGACGGCCGCCGCGTGCCGGTGCTGGCGCGCGGCCTCCGCTAGCCGCCCCTCGAGGTGGTCCAGGTCGCCGAGCGACGACGCCGCGTGGGCCTCCCGGCGGCGCTCTCCCGAGTCCTTGTGAATGCGGACAGCCTCCTGCAGCGAGCCGCGCGCGAGCTCGATCCGCCCGGTCCGCCAGCACACCCGGGCGAGATCCGCGAGGAACCTCCCCTCGTCCCGGCGCGCCCCGTGCTGGCGCGCGATCGCGATGGCCTCGCGCAGAGCGGCTTCGGCCTCCGGGAACCGCCCCGCCGCGAAGTGGCAGCCCCCGGCCGCGGCGAGCGCGAGCGCCTGGCGCCGGCGCGAGCCGATCTCGCCGAACTCCCGCGCCACGTCGAAGAGCTGGTCCGCGGTGTCGCCTTCCGGCCGTTCACTGCGTACGATGCCGATCCCTAGCCGGCACAGCGCGATGCCCTCGCGATCCTCCCACCGTTCGGCGATCGCGAGCCCGCGTTCCAGGTTCGCGAGCCCGTTCCGGCCTCGCCCGCGGATCCACAGGGCCTCTGCCCGCGCGTGGAGCAGCCGCACGTGGAGCAGCGCGTCAGCGCCCAGCGCGACGTCGAGGATGCGGCTCGACTGGTCGAGGAGCCGCAGTTGCGTCGTGAACGGCCCGCGCGACGCGAATAGCGGCTGCAACACCAGCAGCGTCCGGATGGCGAGGTCGACGCGCACCGGATCCTGCGGATCCGCCGTACCCCAGCGCGCCACCGCGAAGAGATCCGCCCGCTCCGCCGCGAGCCGCGCGATCGTCTGCGGACCCTCCCGCCCATGGGCCCGGGCCGCTGCCCGCTCTCCCTCGGCAAGGACCTCGAGCGCATACCGCCTTTCCCGATCGGCGCGCCCTGGATCCGGCTGGCTCTCCAGGAACCGGCGTACCAGGCGGCCCACTGCGTAACGGTCGCGCGCCGGCTCTGCGGCCGACGGTCGGACCTGCAGCCATCCCCGTGCCACGAGATCCTCTACCGCGGCCACGATCTCGGCGGGTGTGGTGTTCGCCGCGGGATCCACCACCCGCACAAGGCGCGCCGGCGTGAACGCGCCCAGGAAGGAGGCGCCCGTCCGCACCACGTCGCGCTCGAGCGCGGAGCACGTGCCCCAGGCGAGCTCGTACACGGCCCCCGGCGCCTCGCCGAGGTGAGCGAGCAGGTCCTCCGCCGGCACCCGCGCGAGGATACCCGCCGCGAGCCCGATCGACGTGAGGCAGCCGGCGAGCGTCTCCACCACGCCGATCGCGGCCGCCTGGTCGACAACCACACCGAGCGCCTGGGTCCGGTGTACTAGCCAGCGCCAAGCGTCGCCCTCCTCCGTCGTAGAGTCGAAGGCGCCGACCTGATAGACGACCTCCGACGGGAGGTTCAGCCGGCGCGGCGCCACCAGGGTGAGCCGGAGCTGGGGCGCGGCGCGCAGCCAGCCGGTCAGCAGCCGCGTGACCCCCGCGTCTCCGTCCACGTTGTCGATGACCAGATGGCACGGTCCGCGACCCGCCAGCGACCAGCCGATCTGGTTCGCGGCCTCCTCTTCCGTGCGCGCGTGCGAGAGCGACACCCCGAGCGCGTGCGCGACCTCTGCCAGCAGGTCGTCGGCGCCTGCGGCACCGGCGGCCCGGATCGAGGCCTCCTGCGAGGGAATCGCCGTGAGCGGCGGCAGACGCACCCACCAGCCCCCGCCCGTGAAGCGCGCGCGCTCGAGCCACGCGAACTGGTGCGCCAGGCGGCTCGTCCCCGCGCCCTCCTTGCCGACGAGGTTGATGCAGCGGACGCCGAACCCCGACAGCTCGGCCAGCGCCGCGAGGTCTCCCTCCCGCCCGATCCACGGCGACGCGGGAACCGGCAGGTTCGTCCTGGTCTCTTCGAGGGACGCGAGCGGCGGGAAGCGCCGCGCGTCGAGCTGGCTCGGCAGCACCTGGAGCACGCGGCTCTCGCCCGACACGCCCGGCCACCGGTGCTGACCGAGGTCGCGTAGAACGAAAGGTATACCAGGGTTACCGCGCATCGCCCGCCACGCTGCGTCGTCGAGCGTGATCTGTCCGCCCGTGGTCGCAGCCGCCAGCCGCGCCACCTGGTCGACCGCCGCTCCCTCCCAGGACTCGGCCGCGGACTGGAGCAATACGCCGTGGTGGATGGCCACGCGGAGCCGCAGGCCCCGGAACAGCAGGACGCCGTCCTCCACCACCTCCGCCGCCTCCGGCCGGATCACCAGGGTCGAAGGCCACACCAGCGAAAGCAGCCCGAGCTGGAGCTTCAGCGCGAAGCCGACCGCCGCCCGCGCCTCCCGGAACGCGACGAGCTCCCCCGGCAGGTTCGCGTCGAGCACCGCCCCGCCAAGCTCCGCAGCTAGCCGCTCCACCAGGCGACGAACCAGCTCGAACGCGCGCTCCGACGCCATGGGGACTCGGGCCCGGAGCGCCGACTCCCCCTCCA
Source organism: Klebsiella pneumoniae (assembly GCA_945882675.1). Taxonomy (GTDB): domain Bacteria; phylum Myxococcota_A; class UBA796; order UBA796; genus CANLGQ01. The sequence goes on from CAMCWU010000082.1 coordinate 8,262, forward strand.
CCTGGCAGATGACGAGCGCGACGGGCTCGTTCGTCGGCTCGAACCGAGTAGACATCGAGCCCATGCTACACCCGCGGCGCTCCGTTCGCCAGCCCGTCGCGCGGACGCCTCGCCGCAGGACGGCGCGTGCTTACGCTCGATCCAGCACCGAGAGGAGACCGATGATCGATCCGGACCGCGCGCTCGCCCGCCTCCGCGAGCCGAGCGACCCCGCCCTGCGCGACCTGGCGCGCCTGGTCGTCGAGCACACGACGGCGACGCCGATCACCGACATCGCCGCTCCGCGCTGGATCGCGAGCCAGCTCGCCGCCACGCTGGAGGCCGGGACGCGCACAACCGCCTTCCGGGACGCGGTCGTGAAGCGCGTCGCAGAGGAGCGAGAGCGCTGGAAGGGCGATAGCCGCAAGCTCCGCGAGATCGTCCCGACGGACGCCGTGAAGCCCGTGCGCGACATGTTGCGCCGCGCCTACGTCCCGAGCGAGGATCTCGCCGTCCGCGTCCTCGACCAGGACGCCATGCGGAATATGGTGCGCGAGGTCCTGGTAGACGTGCTCCAGCGGTTCCGCGCCAAAGTGAGCGTCGGAGGGGGCGGAGACGGCGGAGGCATGTTCGGAGGCCTCGGCGCTCGCGCGGCGAAGCGCGGCCGCGGGTTCCTAGGGGGGATCGGCGAGAACCTGGGCGGGGTGGCGCACGTGGCGGAGGGGATCGTCGGCGCCGTGAAGGAGGAGGTCGAGTTCGCGCTCGATGGAAAGGTCAAGGACTTCGCCCGCAACGCCACGTCGGACGTGATCCGGCTCGTGGCGCGCGACCTGTCCAACGCGGACCGCGCCGGGAACTTCGCGGAGATGCGCGTGGCGGTCCTCGACGTCCTGCTGAACACGCGCCTGTCGGAGCTGGCGGAGGAAGCCGGGAAGCTCGAGCCCGAAAGCGTCGTCGACTCGCTCATCGTGGCCGCCCGGCAGGCCGTCTCGGCGCCCGGCTTCGTGGATGAGACGGAAGCGCGCATCTCCGCCGTGCTGGCGGAAGCAGGGGACGGTACGCTCGGCGCCTGGCTCGACGAGGTCGACCTGCGCGCAGTGTGGACGGACGCCACCACCGAGCTCGTGGAGTCCCGCATCCGCGCCACGGTCGCCACACCGGCGTTCGCGGCCTGGTGGCTCGGGCTGTTCGCCGGCGTCTGAGGCCTCAGCCCGCCACGCTCTCGAGCAACTCCGCCCACCGCGGCCACACCGCGGCCCAGTCGTACCGCTCCCGCGCGATCCGGAGCCCCTCCGCCCCGATTCGTTGCAGGTCGAGCGTCCCGTCGAGCGCCCGCCGGAGCACCTCCCGCAGGGCGGGCACATCCCCGGGCGGCACGGAGATCCCGGCCCCCGCCGCCGTCTCTCGCGCGCCGGGGTGGTCCGCCCACACCACGGGCTTGCCGTGCGCCATCCCGTCGACAACCCCGTCTGCGAAGCCCTCGGGCGCACACGCCGGATAGATCACCAGGTTTGCGAAGGCGATCCGCGGCCCCGGCGGCTCGCCCGGCCAGAACGCGACCGGCTGCCCGCGCGCCATGACGCGGAGCTGGTCCAGGTACCGCGCGTCCCCCACCGGCCCCACTACATCGAGGTGGATCCCCGCTTTCTCGTCACAACCCAGGCGCGACACCGCGTCGACCGCGAGGTGCACGCCCCGCGCCGGGTGGATTCGCCCCGCGCACACTACCCGCAGGGGACCGCTGGGCCGAGGCGCCGGATCGGCGCACTCGGCCCACTCGGCCCATCCGTCCGGAATCCGGTGGACCGCCCAGCGGTCCAGGCCCGCGGCCCGCAGATCCGCGCGCGCGGCGTCCGTCGGGACCACCACGCGCGCCCAGCGGCGCAGGCGCGCCCGCTCCACCAGGTCCCCGAGCCCCACGCGCGGCTCCCAGCCACCCGCCGCGTAGTCGCGGACCACCACCACGGAGCGCGGGCCCGCCGCCGGGACGTCCGGCGAGCCCGCGACGATCACGTCCGGGCGGTGCCGCGCGCTCGCCGCGGCGATGGCGCGCGCGAGCTGGACGTGGGCGATCACCCCGCCGCCCCGCAGGTCCACGCCCGACGCGCCGGCCGGGAGGTCCTCGCGCGCGGTCGTCCAGCCCGCGATCAGGCGCACGTCCGCGTGACGCGAGGCCTCGTCGACGAGCCGCGCAAGCGCCGCGACCCGGCCCGCCACGGGCATCCCGGCGCGATCGGGATACTGGCGCGCGACGAACAACAGGCGCACGCGACCTCCCCGTCCCACGCACCGCGGTATAATCAGGCGCTAGGTGGTCGCGGGCGTGGCCGCCCCGGAGGTTGCGGATGCGTCGGGTCTTGCTCCACCCCCCCATCGTCGCGCGGGTCGTCCTGGCGGGCTGGCTCGCGGGGGGACCGCTCGCGGGCTGCGGCGCCCTCCGTCCGCTCGGGACCACGTCGGACACCGGCGTCCTCGAAGGCGACGCGGACGCGGACGCCGATGCAGACGCCGACACGGACACCGACGTGGTGGCCACGGGCGACGTGCCGATCACGGGCATCGATCCCCCGTGGGGCAGCAACCTCGGCGGCTCCCTCGTCACCGTTGCCGGCGGGCCGTTCACAGGGGACGCCCGGGTCTATTTCAACGGGGTCGAGTCACCCTTCCTCGCGGCGGTCAGCGCCGAGAGCATCGTAGCTACGGTCCCCACGACGGGCGCGGTCGGCCCCGTGGACGTCAGGGTGGACAGCGGGGGCCTCAGCGGAACCGTGCCCGGCGGCTTCGAGTACTGGGAGGACGCCAGCGGAAACTACGGGATGTACGGGGAGCTCGGCTGGTACGTCACCCGCGGTGAGTACTGGGACCCCGCCCCCCCGCCGCCGTTCTTCTTCGGCAACGCTTACTTCGCGGAGCCCAGCCCGGACCCGTACTGGAAGGTCTACTACTCCACCAGTATGGACAGCTGCGCGACGAACCACCCCGACACGTCGGTGCGGCTCGACGTCGGGGCGACCACGCTCGACTTCACCAGCGGGACCGATACGATCACCCTGCTGCAGGATGTGGACGACCCGCTCTGGTTCGCGGCTGGAAGCGACACCGTCGCGACTGCGGACGTGACGCTGGGCGGCACGTACGCGCTCGATCCCATCGGCGGCGGCTGGCCGCAGTTCACGCTCGTGAACGCCGCCACCATCCCGAGCAACGATCCGGACCTGACCACTCCCGTGATCGACGGGGCCGCGGCTCCTGCCCAGCTCGAAGATAGCTTCAACCTGGTGTGGGGGACGCCCTACGACGCCGACTACGTCCTGATCGACCTGCTCCGCACTCGGCCGGACGTCCCGGGGTTCATCGAGCGGGTGAGCTGCGTCGCCATGGACGACGGGGCGTTCAAGATCCCGAGCGGCTCGTTCTCCTCGTGGGACCCCGGGAAGGGGGACACCATCTACGTGTACATCGGCCGGGCGGTCGAAGCTGGCGGCACGCTGCCGTACAACAACGCGAAGAGTGGCGTGGTCGGGGTCAACTGGGAGCTCGGCGTCGTCTTCGCCAGGTGAGTCTATTCGACTCGCGGCAAGCGAGTCTATTCGGTTCGCCCTCGGGCGAGCGGGGAGGTCGTATGCAGGTTTCAGGTCGCCGGCGCGAGTCCGGGCCGCGGGTGGGGATCGCGCTGGCCGCGGCCTGCCTGCTCGCGCTCCCGTCCGTGGCGTCCGCCGCGTCGGTGACGATCACGCCGCTGCTCGGCGTCGGCGCCAACGAGAAGCAGGTCGCCGCGCTCAAGCAGCTCATGGCGTCGGAGCTCGAGTTCCAGCCGGACCTCACCGGCGTGAAGGAGGCGCCGGCGGCGCCCGCGCAGGCGTGCCTCACGAACCCGACCTGCATGGCCGGCATGGCGGTCGGCACCGACCAGGTCCTCACGGGCAGCGCCCAGCTCGCGGGGACGAGCTTCAACCTCGACCTCGTGCTCGTGGACGTCGCCACGAAGAAGGTCGTCCGCCGCAAGGTGTTCACGGTGCCGGCGGACGCCACCGCGCTCGCGAACGGCATGACCGCCGTGATCCGGGAGATGGTGACGGGCGCCCCGCCGAAGTCGCAGCAGGACGTCGCGGCCGCGGACTCCGACTTCACGTCCGAGGAGGACGACGTCGCGATGGCGGGCGCGGGGATGGGCGCGCTCGGCGACGAGGACCTGTCGGATGTGGGCCTCGAGGACCTGAACACGCCGGCGGTCGACCCCACGGCCGCGGCCCGGGCGAACGCCGAC
>CAMCWU010000083.1 GCA_945882675.1 Klebsiella pneumoniae
AGAGGACGAGGCCGTGATCGACGCCTTCCTCGCGCGCGCCCCCGCCTTCACGAGCGCGCCCACGGAGGAACGCGGCGCGGGTGAACGCGCCGCGGGTGCCCGCTCCTGGGCGCCCCACACGACGGGCACGGACGGGTTCTTCGCCGCGCGCCTGACCCGGAGCGGGTGACGTTTACAGCGGCTCTCCGGGCGCCACCGGTGCCTTCGGACCGTCCCGAGATGGAAAGCGATCGCGATCGCACTTCCGCCCCGGCGGGAGCTATGGCAAGGTTACTGCCGGCCGGAACCGACCCGGCGGTCCGCAGGAGCACACGGTGTTCGACAACGTCGGCGTCAACAACGACGCGGAAGCCAACAAGCGTCGCGCAATGGCGCTGCTGCTCACAGCGGGCGCGCTCGGCATCACGGGCGGGTTCTTCGCCGGCTGGCTCGCCTACAAGGCGGCCCAGGCGGTGCAGGACATCCTGGTCCCCGTGGACGAGGAGATGGTGGAGGTCCAGCTCGAGGACGCCGGTCCCGACCTGCCGCCGCCGCCGCCCCCGCCGCCGCCCCCGGCCGCGTCCTCCTCCTCGGAAGAGGAGACGGACGACACCATCATCCCGGACGAGATGACGGACGAGGTCGCGCCGCTCCAGGACGACGTGAAGGACGAGATCAAGCAGGCGGCCGGCGGCCCCAAGGGCGAAGAAGGCGGCGTCGTCGGCGGTGTAGAGGGCGGCGTGGTCGGCGGCGTCGTGGGCGGCGTCGTCGGCGGCGTGCTGGGCGGCGAGCTCGGCGTGCGCGTCATGCACTACTCCGAGCTCGAGACCAAGAAGCAGATCAGCCCGGAATACCCGGAAGACGCCAAGACGCTCGGCCTCGGCGACCAGCGCTGCCTGGTCAAGGTCTCGATCGACACGGAAGGCGTCCCGTACACGGCGGACGTCACGGGCTGCCCGCAGGTGTTCCACGCCAGCGCCAAGGAAGCCATCCTGAAGTGGCGCTGGTACCCCCCGAAGGTCGGCAAGGAGCGCACCAAGGCGCAGACCACGATCGGGATCACCTACAAGATGAAGTAGGCACCTGCAAGAAGCAGAGTGCCGCTGATCGCGAGCCGGCTCCACCGCCGGTTCCACCTCGCATATATCGCAACACGTCCTCGGAGTTTGAAACAAGATGGTCCTCTTCCTGTTCGCGACCCTCGCGCATGCGGCCGACGAGGCGGCGCCCGGCTTCACGATGGCCGAGATCTGGCAGCACTCCGGCCCGGTCGCCAAGATCGTCATCGTCATGCTCATCGTCATGCTGCTCGGGTCGATCCTGACCGGCTTCGAGCGCCTCCTCGCGTACTCGCGGGCCCGGTCGCAGTCGCGCGCGCTCGCGTCCGCCGTCGTCAAGCCGCTGCAGGCCGGCGACGTGAACGGCGCGCTCAAGATGGCGCAGGGCGACAGCTACAAGGCGAGCTACCTCGCCGCGATCCTCAAGGCGGGGCTCCGCGAGCTCACGGACGGCATCGACTCCGACCGCCTCGAGAACGCCAAGCGCGCGGTCGAGAAGGCCCACGGCGAAGAGCTCGCCAAGATGAAGCGCGGGATGACCATCCTCGCGACCGTCGGCTCCACGGCGCCGTTCGTCGGCCTGTTCGGCACCACCTTCGGCGTCATCAACGCATTCCAGGGCATGGCGAGCGCGGGCGCCGGTCTCGCCTCGATCTCGGCCGGTATCTCGGAGGCCCTCATCACCACGGGCGTCGGCATCGGCGTGGCCGTCATCGGCGTGTGGCTGTTCAACTACTTCAACGCGCGCGCCGAGAAGGTCGCCGACGAGATCCGCTCGTCGGACGCCGACTTCATCGCGTGGGCCGAGAAGCTCCACCAGGCCAAGGCAGCGCCCGTGCGCGTTGCCGACTCCGCGGCGTTCTGAGATGGGCGGCAAGGTCGGCGGCTCCGCAGGCGGCCCCATGGCCGACATGAACGTGACGCCGCTCATCGACGTCGTGCTCGTGCTGCTCGTCGTGTTCATGGTCATCACGCCGCTCCTGCAGGCCGGCCTCGCGGTCGAGCTGCCGCTCGCGACGACGACGCAGACCGTCAACGACGCCGGCCAGCACATCGTCATCTCCGTCACCAAGAAGGGTGAGTGGGCGATCGAGCAGGATCCCGTTACGGCGGACGATCTCGTCGAGAAGCTCAACGCCGAGTACCGCGACGATCCCGCGCGCTCGATCCTCGTGAAGGCGGACGCGAACTGCACCTACAAGCAGGTCCGCGAGGTCATGGATCTCCTCGCGAAGAACAATATGACCAGCGTGCTGCTCGCCGCAGACAAGAGGCAATGAGATGGGCGGCAAGGTAGGAAATAGCGGAGGTCCGAACTCCGAGATCAACATGACGCCGCTCATCGACATCGTGCTCGTCGTGCTCATCATCATGATGGTGAACATCCCGCACGAGATCGAGCGGATGGGGCTCAAGCTCCCGAGCGACAAGCCGCCGCCGGTAGACGTCCCGCCGAACCCGGACCAGCTCGTCCTCGGGATCTACGCGGACGGCACGCTCGCGCTGAACCGCCGGCTCATGCAGCAGCAGAAGCTCGAGTACGAGCTCCAACGCCGGCTGAAGTCGATGTCGACGAAGCAGGTCTTCGTGGACGCGCACCCCGAAGCCAACTACGGGCTCGTCGTCTCGATGATCGACATGGTCCGGAGCTCGGGCGGCTGCGGCGGCGAGATCAAGATGGAAGAGGGCGAGACCGATCCGTGCCCCGTGCAGGTCGGCCTCGCGAAGATGAAGGAGACCGGCCCGCTCGAGCCCACGGACACCGATCCGGGCACCATGCCGCGCGGGATCTTCCCGGGCATGCCGCGCTCGGTCGGCGCGCTGAAGGCGGCAGACGCCGATGCGTCGATCAAGGCGGTCATCCCGTCGATCATGGGCTGCTACACCCAGGCGCTGGCGCTCAACCCGGCCCTGAGCGGCAACATGATGATCGAGGTCGTCGTCGGCCCCCGCGGAAAGCACATGAGCCCGCCGATCGTCCAGCCGGGCGCCGGCACGCTCAACGATCTGGCGCTCGAGACCTGCATCAACGGCGTACTGCCGTCCATGCAGTTCCCGGCCCTCGGGACCGGCAACACGGCCCGCGCGATCCTGCCGCTGCTGTTCTCGCCCGGATGAGGGGGGAGCTCGAAGCGTGGCTCGCGCCGCGCCTCGCCGCCGTGGAAGCGCTGTTCGCGACGCGCTTCACGGAGGTGTGGCCGCCGGCGTTCCGCGAGCCCCTCGCGTACCCGTTGGCCACCGGGGGGAAGCGGATCCGCCCCGCGCTGTGCTTCGCGGCGTGTGAGGCCGTGGGCGCGGACTGGTCGGCCGCCACGCCGGCCCCCGCGGCGCTCGAGCTGGTGCACCCGTACTCGCTCGTCCACGCCGATCTCCCGTGCATGGACGACGACGATGTGCGGCGGGGAATGCCGACCGTCCACAAGAAGTGGGACGACGCCACGGCCGTCCTGGTCGGGGACGCGCTGCTGACGGAGGCGTTCGCGGTGCTCGCCGAGCTGGGCGCGCCGGCCCAGGTGGGCGCGCTCGTTCGGAGCCTCGCGCGCGCGGCGGGCGCGGACGGCATGGTGGGCGGGCAGGCGGCGGATATCGCAGGCACGAACGGCGCTCTCGACGTGTCGACGGTGGAGACCCTGCAGCGGGTGCACGCGCTCAAGACGGGCGCGCTGATCGCCGCGGCGACCGGGATGGGCGGGATCTCCGGCGGCGCCACCCCCGACCAGATCCGGGCGTTGGACGGGTACGGCCGGGCGGTGGGCCTCGCGTTCCAGCTCGCCGACGACGTCCTCGACGCCGACCAGGACGCTGGCGAGACGGGGCCGCCGTCCTATGTGCGGCTGCTCGGGGTGGACGAGACGACCCGCCGCGCCCGCGAGCTCGCGGACCGGGCCTGCCGCGCGGTCGCGGGCTTCCCGGCACCGCAGGCCCTGATCGCCCTCGCGCGGTTCAGCGTCGAACGGACGGTGTGAGCCTCCGCTCTGGGGCGACCACCAGATCACGGGGAAAGCACTGGACGGTGCCCCGGGCCTGGGGCAAGCTGGTTGGAGGAGCAAGGGATGACCACGAACACGCAGACCTTCGGTGACTTCCCCCCCCTCAGGCGAAGAGCTTCTGGTTCTTGCACCGCAACATCGTGCGGCACGCGCTGATCATCATCCCGCCGGACTGGCAGCGCCGGCGTGAGATCCTGGCGACCGAAGGGAAGCCCGGGTTCGCGATCGTGATCGCCATGGGCGGCAACGACGGTGAGAAGTTCGCCAAGGAAACGGCCCTGCACCAGCTCATGCAGGACACGATCATCATCTACCCGGACCCCGTGACCTTCGACGGGAACGCGATCAAGTACAACCCGGGCCACGCGGGACAGGTCGCCGCCGTCTGGTCGGTGGACGACGTCGGCATGCTCGCGAGCGTCCTCTACCAGCTCACGCGCCAGCTGCGCCTGGGCTACCAGGCGGTTCGAGCGGCGATGAGCCCGGGCGGGGTGCAGAACAACAGCGCGAAGATCCCCCGCATCGTCCCCGAAGTCCAGTTCGTGCACGACCCGAACCGCATCTTCGCGCTCGGCTACTCCTCGGGCGCGTTGATGGCCTACCGGCTCGGGAAGGAGACGCCCCTCATCCCGATCGAGGATCCGGCGGCCTCCTTCCGCATCCGAGCCATCGCGGTGTACGCGGGCAGCGCGGGAGGCCACACCGAGACGGCTTCGGTCGGCATCGCAACGGAGCTCACTGTGAACGTCCCCGGCGCCGGTAAGGTGTGCTCGCTCCTGCACATCCACGGGGACGACGACGACCAGGTGGCGGACGAGAAGTTCTACACCACCTACCCCACGCTGACGCCCGTGGTCACCTCGACGACCTATAACGCCCTCTCCTACGACGGGCAGCCGCAACGGCAGAGCTTCTCGAACATCAAGAACGTCCTTGGGTACGCGGACGCCACGGCGCTCTCCATGACGCGCTGGGACTTCACGGTCGACGCGTCGCTGAAGCTTTGGGCGGACGCCGCAGTGCTCGGCGCGCTGCCGGCGTACAAGTACGTCGACGTTGACCAGCTTCCGTATACGCCCGCCGCTCCGGTGATCGTCGGAAAGATCTGGCGCTGGCTCGAGCTGAAGGGCACCACGGCCCCGCTCTACGAGCCGCGCGTGCACGCTATCCGGGTGCCGTCGGCCAACCACGGCTTTCCCATGAGTCAACCGCCGGCGGGGGCAATGGGCGTGCCCAGTCCGGGTGTGCCCTGGAACAGCTGGAACCTGGCGCAGTACGCTGCAAACTTCTTCATCTCTTTCGTCTGAGTACACGTCCCGGGTTCCGCCCAGGGTGAACCCAGAAGGAGGATCGATGTTGTCTTTGCTGCTTGCTGCACAGATGGCTGGGGCAACCGAGATCGCGGTGTCGCCCCTAACCGCTGTCTTGATGGGGGACCTCGTCTACGGGGCCGATACTTGTTGGACGCCGGTGGGGGGCTCAATCGCAGCCCTGCCTCGCTACGGCTGTTACGCGGCACCCAACTACATCCCGCTCACCCCGATGATCCCCGGCAGGTGGCTCGACGCCGTGACCATCTGCTACCTCACGGACGTGTCCGCTCCCAACTATCTGGGCCTGCGCTTCGAGATCATCGAGTCCGTGGGTGCGGGCACCGACGTCACGCTCTGGTCGGACGGGCTGTGGCGCACGGCCAACCCCGGCGTGTGCGAGGTGATCCCCGTGGGCGTGTCGCCTTCGGGCACTCCGGTGCTCTACATCGAGCCGTCCATGGACGTGTTCTCGGGCGACTCCGTCACCATCGGCCAGATCTGGATGACCGTCTCGAAGTAGCCGGCCCCCGGTGCGGAGCCAGCAGGCAGCCGCGCCGCGGACGAGCGGATCAGCCGACCACCGCCAGCTCCGGAAAGCTCGCCCCGAGGCGCACCCGGAGCTCGCCGTCGAAGGTGATCAGCGGGGCGCCCTCCTGGAGGGCCAGCGCCGCATACAGCGCGTCGCAGGCGAGCCACCGCGGCGACGGCGACGGCCGCGGCGCGGGAGACGAGCGGGTCCACCGGCCGGCGCTCGAACTGCGCGGTGCCGATCGCCGCGCGCAGGCCGTCGATCACGGGCCCGGCCACACCGCGCCGCCTGGGTCCGGGCGCGCCGGCAGCGGTGCCCGCCCCGCGCTATGCGGGACGGGTGAGCCGGACGATCCCGAAGGTGTCCCTCGACGCGCTGCTCGTGAAGCGGCGCCTGTGCGCCGACCGCGACGCGGCGCGCGCCCGCATCGTCGCGGGTGACGTGCGCGTCGACGGGATCGCGGTGACCAGCCCGGCCGCCCGCGTGTCCGTGGAGCAGCGGATCGATGTCGGCCCCGCGCCGCGATCGTGGGTCGGGCGCGGCGCCCACAAGCTCATCGGCGCGCTGGACGCGCTCGGCGTGGACCCGGCCGGGTGCGTGGCCGTCGATCTCGGGGCTTCGACGGGTGGGTTCACGGAGGTGCTCCTCGACCGCGGGGCGGCGCGCGTGTACGCCGTCGACGTCGGGCGCGGGCTGCTGCACTGGAAGCTCCGGACCGATCCGCGCGTGGTGCTGATGGAGGGCACGAACGCGCGGACCATGGATCCGCTCCCGGAGCCGATCGACCTCGTCGTCGGGGACCTCTCGTTCATCTCGCTCGATCGGATCCTCCCGAGCGTGCATCGGCTCCTCCGGCCGGGCGGGGTCGCGGTCGTGCTCGTCAAGCCGCAGTTCGAGGCCGCCCGCGCGGACGTCGGCGCGGACGGGAAGGTCCGCACGGAGGCGGCGCGGACCGCCACGCTCGTCGGTGCGCGGGAGTGCGCGATCTCCCTCGGCTTCGACGTACTCGGCGGCGTGGACTCGACGGTCCCGGGGGCGCGCGCCGGGAACGTCGAGCACTTCCTGCACCTGCGACGGCCCGATCCGGGCCACACAGCGCCGCCCGCCGGTGGTATGCTGCATTCGTGAACAGGATGGGCTCGATGCGTTCAGTGGCCGTCACCCGGCGTCTCCCTGGCATTTCCCTGGCTCTTGCCGCGATCGGGCTGCAAGGCTGCCTGTGGATCGGCGCGAGCGAGCAGAGCGAGCGCCTCGATCGGCTCGACGAGGACGGCGACGGCGTGCTCGCCGGGGACGAGGTGAGCTGCGGCGTAGACGGCGACAACTCGCCGAACAAGTACCCGGGCGCCACGGAGGTCGAGTACGACGGCGTCGACAACGACTGCAGCGGCGGCGACCTCGTCGACGTGGACGGCGACGGGTTCCCGGGCGTCACCCCGGAGGAGTACCCGATCGCTCCCGAAGGCGTGGAGGTCGATCCGGACGACGTCGACCCGTACCCCGACCAGTTCGCCGACAAGGGCAAGGACTGCAACGACGACCCGGCGGCCGGCGGCGCGGCGGTCAACCCGGGCGTCGTCAACGATCAGCCGTACGACGCCCAGGACGCCAACTGTGACGGCTTCAACGAGTGGGACAGCGACGGCGACGGCTACATCAAGGCCATCGGCGACAACGACGGGGACGGGATCGACGACGGCATCGCCGTGTACGAGCAGTTCAAGGCGAACTACGGCTACGAGTTCCCGAACGTCCAGCCCGGCGACTGCGACGACGACGACGACGACATCAACCCCGGCCTGACCGGCATCGACGACATCCCGTACGACGGAAAGGACGCCGACTGCGTCGGAAACAACGACTTCGACGCCGACGGCGACGGCTGGTACCCCGCCGTGTACCAGCTCGAGTTCCTCGACTACCGCGACACGTACCCGGACGCGACCTGGCGCGGCGACCAGCCGGGCGACTGCTTCGATAGCTGCCAGCTCGCGGACCAGGCGCCGTCCGGCAGCCCGCTCCCGGCGGAAGCCGACCGGAACGGCAACGGCCTCGTCGACTTCTGCGAGGCGAGCGTCCCCGGCTTCCCCTTCGACGAGATCGACCCGGCGGACGTGAACCCCGGCGCGATCGAGATCTTCTACAACGGCGTGGACGACGACTGCACGCCGCTGTCCGACTTCGACGCCGATCTCGACGGGTACACGAAGGACGGCACCCCCGCGGGCGCGGTCGCGCTGTACTACGACCTGTGGGGCGGCGACAGCCTCGCGACGACCACGGGCGACTGCGCGGACACGGATCCGACCGTGAACCCGGGTCAGCTCGAGATCATCGACGACGGCGTGGACCAGGACTGCTACCAGAGCCCCGCGGCGGACTCGGCGGTGCTCCACTCGGTGGACGGCTCCGCGTGGACGAACCCCGGCCAGATCGAAGCCGTGCGCACGGACGAAGGCTGGGTCATCACGGTGCCGGCGGACAACGTCGACATCCTGGGCAGCGCGACCCGCGACAACATGTTCCTGATCGACCAGATCGACCCGGGCGTCACGGCCCCGCGCGTCACCACGATCCTGGTCAACCGCGGCGCGATCTACCCGGCGAACGATCTCCTGTCCGTCGGCTCGGATCTGTACATCGGAACCGGGTTCCTGACCGACACGGGCGAGTACCACGCGTTCGAGCAGTGGGACTACCCGTGGGACGGCTCGGCCTACTCCTACGACCCGTTCGGCGGCGCGACGAAGACCGCGCGCGTCGAAGACTGGGCGGCGCCCGAGGACTTCAGTCTGCTCGTCTCGTCGGGCGGCCCGGTGTGGATGGCGGGCTGCGGCGACGGCGCGGTCTACTTCACGGAGGCCGGCGGCCAGGCGCGGATCGGCGTCGCCACGGGCCTGGTGGACGCCACGACCTGCCTCGTGCAGGAAGGCGTCACGGGCGAGCCCGAGATCACGTCGTGCTCCGCAGTGGCGTGCGAGCGGTACTCGGTCGCGCCGGGCAACCCCCTCACGCTGACCAAGATCGCGCTCCCCGGTGCCTGGGCCGGCGACAAATGGCGCCGGATCGAGCGGCACGACGAGACGCTCGCGCTCCTCCCCCCCGCGGCCAACGGCCTGACGCTGCGCACGAACGGGTTCGACAACCCGGTCACGTTCTTCCCGCTCGAGTTCGTCGTCTCCGCGGACGTGGTCGTGTCCGACGAGCACACGCTCATCGCGGCCGTGGTCACCACCGCTGCGGGCGACAACGAGGTGCGCCTCCTCGACGTCGTGGCCAACGCGACGGTGAGCACGACCATCCTCGGGTTCGCCGAGTGGATTCCCCCGGCCGGCGGCGCTCCGATCGCGGGGACGCCGCTGGAGGTGTCGCTCGACGTCTACGTGGACGGCGCGCAGACCCAGGTGCTCGTGGCCGCGACGACCGTGGGAGAGGATCCGGACGACTGCCTGGTCGCCTGCCCGGACGACGATCTGGTCGGTTGGGCCCTGCTCATCCTGCCGTAGTCTCCCCGGGATCGAGCAGCCGGCCGGTGTCCAGGTACCGGAGGACCGCGGCGATCACCGCCGGGTTCGCCGGCATGAACGTGTGAAGGTACGGGACGACCAGCGCGTCCTCCGCGCCGTCCAACGCGACCGACTGCAGCGTGACGGTCCAGTCATCGTCACCCGTCAGGAGCGGGTTCCAACCCCGTGGATCGCCGCGCGCGCCCGCGATCGTGGCGAACGGGATCGTCGGTAGCGGCACGTACCGATCGATCCGCTCGGGGTGGAGCTGCGCGATGGCCGGACCGGCCATGCCGAAGCCCGGGAGCCGCTCGAGCACGGGGACGATGTCGGCGCCGCGGTTCGGCGTCGCGATCATCACGAGCCGGTGCGGGGTGAGCCGCTCGCGCCACGGGGCGTCCGCCCGCCCCAGGAGCACGCGCGCCACGAGGCCACCCATGCTGTGGGTCACGAACGAGACGCGGCGGGCTTCCGGCGGCGGATCGGCCAGCACCCGCTCGATCTGGTCGGCGTGGGCCTCGAGCGCGCGGCGGCTGCTCGGGTAGTTGAGCGCGATCGCGTGCGCCCCCGTGGCGTTCAGCGCGCGCATCATGGGCCGCCAGGTCTCCTTCGTCCGCCCGAAGCCGTGCAGGCACACGACCAGGTGCTCGCCGGGATGGGTCAGCCCCTCCGTCAGGCGATCGAAGCGAGATCGGCAGTGCGCGTAAGCGCCGGAAGCGTGCCGGACATCTCCCGGGCCGAGCAGCCGGAAGTGCCCGGTGATCGTGGACTCCTGGATGCGCCAGTCGCCGCGGGCGAACACGTCCGCCCAGAACTGCTTGCCGCCGAGGGTCGGGAGAGGGACGATGGGGAGGCGGTCGGACCACATGGTACGGGCCTATCCGGAGCGGGCGTTGGACGCGAGCGGGGACGAGGGCCTGGTCGGATCGTGGGAGACGGCGGCGCAGCCGTTCGACGGGTGGACCGGCGAGCGCTGGGAGTTCGACGCGGATGGGCGCGGCCGCGTGGTGTCGGCGGGGATCCTGATCACCGCGGGGATCGTGGAGTTCGAGTGGGCCGCGGGCGAGCCGGGCACGCTGGCCATCCGCTTCGACGGCGACCAGTGGCGAGACGTCGCGTACGAGCTCGTCGCGGGCGAGGACGGGCGCCAGCTGCTGCGCGAGGTCGGGGACGCGGGGTTCTGCGGGAGCGACGGAGCGCTGGTGCGGGCCGGGGAGTGGCTGGAGAGCTGATCCCAGGTGCTAGCTCCGGAACTCCTCACTCGTGAGCTCGCCGTACACGTCGTCGTCCAGGTCGGCCAGCTCGTCGAGGCCGTCGTCCTGCTCGTCGTCGCCGTCGCCGGGATCGGAGTCGTCGTCGTCGTCCTCCAGCGAGGGCTCGTTGACCGGCCCGAAGCGCCGGTGCTCCTTGAGGAACGCGAGGGTCCTGGGCTCGACGCGGTCGACGTAGAGGACGCCGTCGAGGTGGTCGCACTCGTGCTGGATGACGACCGCCGGAAAACCCTCGAGCTCGTACGTCTTCTGCGTGCCGTCGCGATCCCAGGCGTCCACCTGCACATGGTCGGCGCGCTCGACGCGGCCGCGCAGGCCCTCCACCGACAGGCAGCCCTCCCACGTCTTGCGGGTCGACGTGCCGATCACCGTGATCACGGGGTTCACGAAGAACTCCGGGCCGGTCTCCTCGTCCAGGGTGGCGATGACGACGCGGATCGGGTGGTGGATCTGCGGCGCGGCGAGGCCGACGCCGTCGTAGTCCTCCATCGTCTCGAGCATGTCGTCGCAGAAGTGCTGGAAGGCGGGGGTCCGCACCTCGTCCAGCGAGAGTGGGCGGGCGACCTGCCGAAGCACGGGGTGCCCCATCTGGGCGACGCGAAGGATGGCCATGCGCACTCCTGGCCGCTCGACGTATGCAGTGGGGCGCGTGCCGACAAGCGGTGACTTGTCCACAGTTCCCCCGCGGCGTATGATCGCCGCATGGGGCCCCTCGCGACGATACCCGCCGGACTCACCTCCGAGATCGTGGCGGACCGCAGCATGGGCCGGCGGATCGCGGCGGACGACGCCGATCTCGTCGTGTGGTACACGGGCGAGCAGGACGGGCGGCTCGTGCCGTGCGGATGCGACACAGCACCGCTCGGCGGGGTGGCGCGGCTGGGCGGGTACCTGGGCGCCGCGCGGGAGACGGGCCAGCCAGGGATCTCGGTGAACGCCGGGAACTGGCTGACGTCGCGGCTCGGCGACGACGGCGAGACACTCGCGCCAGCGTCCCGCGAAGCCGACGCGCTGATGCTGCGGGCGGCGCACGTATGGGACGCGATGAACGTCGGCTATCGGGAGCTGCCGTACCTCGCGGAGGCGGGGTTCCCACGGTCGGCGGTGAGCGCGAACGTGACCGCCCGCGACGGCGACGGGCCGGCGCCGTACGTCGTGCTCGAGCGGGGCGGGCTGCGGGTGGCCGTGACGGGCGTGACGTCGTGGGGGATGGCGCGGATCCAGCCGGAGCGGTTCGCCTGGACCGACCCGGCACAGGCACTCGCGGCGTTGATCCCAACGATCGACGCGGACCTCGTGGTGGTGCTCGGCTACGAGCTCGGGCGGGACGCGACGCGGGTGGCGCGCGTGCCCGGCGTCGATCTCCTCGTAGAAGCCGGGAAGTTCGAGTACTTCGAGCCAGCGACGCGCGAGGGCGGGGCGGTGTGGGTGCGCTCGCTCACGGAGGGGCAGTACCTGGGCGAGCTGCGCGCAAAGGTGGCGGACGGGGCGATCCGGGACGCGGTGGACCGCTCGATCGCGCTCGACCCCGCGATCCGGGGCGACCGGGAGCTCGAGAAGCTGGAGCGGGCCGCCGAGGATCAGGCAGGTTCGCACTGAGGATCTGGGGGGCTGCACCCCGGGCCGGGGTGGCCGGGCGCCGGTCCGCGCGCTCGCGATGGGCCTGCGACACGGGCGTCTCGCCGAGCGGGGGGATGGTCGACCATCGGGGCCGTGGCGAGACACGGGCGGGACGCTGCGAGCCGCTCGGCCCGCAGAACTCGGGGGGTGACACGTCAGGGTCGGGGTTCTGCGGGTCGGAGGCGGCAGAAGTCGGAGGGTGACACGTCAGGGTCG
>CAMCWU010000084.1 GCA_945882675.1 Klebsiella pneumoniae
CGCGCCGTCACGGGCGCGTCGCTCGGTGGGCTCGCTGCGCTGTTCGCGCACCTGGACCATCCGGACGCGTTCGGCTCGGGCATCGCCATGTCGCCGTCGCTCTGGTTCGCGCGGCGCAAATACTTCGACATCCTGGCCCAGACGCCGATCTCCGAGCGGTCGCGTCTGTACATCGACGCCGGGCGCCGCGAGAGCGTGCACATGTACCACGACGCACAGGAGCTGGCGGGGATCCTGCAACGTCGCGGACACCCGAACCTGATGTGGCGGCCCGACGCGAAGGGCGGGCACCACGAGCGCCACTGGCGCCGGCGCCTCCCGAAGGCGCTGCGGTTCGTGTTCGGTCGCCCGCCTCGCTGAGGTCCCTACTTCTGGCCCGGCGTCTTGCGCCGCAGCGGGCTGTCTGCCGGCACCCAGCGCTCGAGGTCGGGGCCGAGGACGACCGGCCGACGCCGCAGATCCGACGGCGTGCGGCTGCCCGTGAGCAGCATCGCGACGCGGATCTCGTCGATGATCTGTGCGCCCTCCGCGAGCGCCGCAGGGCGACCGCCGGCGTTCCACGCCATCAGGAACGGCCGCGCGAGGCCGCCCGCCACCGCGCCCAGCGCGATCGCCCGCGCGATGTCCAGGCCGTGCCGCACGCCGCCCGTCGCGATCACGCCCAGGCCCAGGCCCGAGAGCTGGGCCACCGAACCGGCCGTCGGGATCCCCCAGTCCCAGAACCGGTCGCCGAGCGCGCGGGTCCGCGCTTTCGCCCTCAATGTTTCCACGCCGACCCAGCTCGTGCCGCCGGCGCCCGACACGTCCACCCAGCGCACGCCGAGCTCCACGAGGCGCGTGCCGACGTGCCGTGACAGGCCGCAGCCCGTCTCTTTCACGATCACCGGTACGCCGAGGTGCTCCACGAGCCGGGCGATCGTCTCGACCCCGCCGCGGAAGTCGTCGTCGCCATCGGGCTGGATGACCTCCATCGCGGGGTTGAGGTGGACGCACAGCGCGTCGATACCGGTCGATCCGACCAGATCCGCGAGCTGCTGGTTGGATGCCTTCCTCGCCTGCACGACGCCGAGGTTGCCGAGGACGAGCGCGTCCGGAGCGACGTCCCGGACCTCGTACCCCTTGCGGATGCCGTGCTCGAGGAGCGGGCGCATCGAGCCGAAGCCGAAGGCGATCCCGAGCTCTTGCGCGACGGACGCCAGATCCTTGTTGACGCGCTCGGCGCGGTCGACGCCGCCGGTCATCGCGGCGATGACGACGGGGGCACGGAGCGTGTGGCCGACGATCTCGGTCGAAGGGTCGATGTCGGCCAGCGCGAGCTCGGGCAGCGCGTCGTGGACGAGGGTGACCTGCTCGAGGAGCGTGGTCGCCTCGCGGAAGGCGACGTCGTCCGTGGCGCACAGGTCGAGGTGATCGGCCTTGCGGGAGGCGATCTCCTCGCCGGCGCCAGTGGTGTAGTCGTCGGGCTGGCTCATGCGCCGTCCGGGGAATGGGGTGTGGCGGGGCCAGCCAGGCGGACGCCGAGGGGCTGGTCCGCGGGGCAAGCCCGCTCGAAGGCGTCGCGGTGCTCGCGGTCTGGGAACACGGCGACGACGACGTCGCCACCTCCCGCACCGCTGGGTTTGGCCGCGCCGCCGTGATCAGCGGCGCGGGCCAGGATCGGCGCGTACTCGGGGATCCACCAGCCGAGTTCGGCGCGCTCGTCGAGCTCTTGCAGGAGCTTCGAAGCAGCCGCGAACGCCCCGATCGGGTCGGCAGCCCACCCGTCCACGACAGCCGCGGACGCGTCCGTGAACCAGCGCCGGTCCGTGAGGGCGCGATACCGCTCCACGCGGCGCCCGGTGTCGGCGGAGCGGCCCGACCACACGACGGACAGGCGATCCGCGAGGTCACCCGCGGGGATCGGGTGGGTCTCGGTGAGGGTGAACCGGAGGACGCCGCCATGGCAGGACGCGGCCACGTCGATGCCGGAGCCGGAGCCCTGGACGACGCGATGGATAGCGGTCGCGGCAGCCTGGGCGGCCGCGGGATCGTGGGGGAGATCCTCGATCGCGCGCCGGGCCGTCACCGCGGCGACGGTCGCCGCCGCGGAGCTCCCGAGCCCCGCCTTGGACGGCGTAGCGGGCGGGTTCCAGGAGGTGAACCGGTAGGATCCCGTCGCGTCGTGGAGGGCCGGCCCCACGAACCGGTCGTCCGGCGCGTCGATCGCCAGGGTCGGAGCCGGGGAAGCGACGCACCGCACCCCGCGGTCCACCGCGGCCACGATCGCGGGCGCGCCGTCCACCACCGCGTACTCCCCCAGGAGCACGACCTTGCCGGGCGCCAGGACCTCGATCACGGCACGAGCCGGGCGCCGCCGCCGGGCGCAAGTGTGACCGTGCGGAGCGCTACGGGCTCGAGCGCCGCGGACACGCGCGGGGCATCCGCCGCCGCGCAGAGCAGCTTCACCTGCGGGCCGGCGTCCATCGTCACCCATACGCCGACCCCGGCTTCACGCAGGTCGAACGCCGCACGCACCGCGGCCAGCGTGCCCGGCTGCCAATAGATCAGCGGCGGACGGGCCGTGCTCATCGTCGCGTGCATCTTGAAGGTCGACGACTCCATCACGGTGCCGAGGCGCTCCAGATCACGAGCGGAGATCGCCGCGATCGCCTCGTCCACGTCGGCCTCCGACGTGTCGATCCATGGCGCCCAGTACGGGCTCGTGGCGGCGCTCCGGGCCATGCCGTCGGTCGAGCCGACTGCCTTCTCGCCCTCCGCGACGACGGCCACCACCATCCGCACATCCCACCAGTCGGGCGGCGCGACGGCCTCCGCGACGCTGTCCAGGCCGTCCGGCCGCGTTCCGCGGCGCCACACCGCCCAACCCCCCGGGAGGCTCCGGCACGCCGACCCCGACCCTCGCCGGGCCAGGTCCGAGAGCGCCACGGGGTCGAGGTCGCGGCCCGCCGCCGCGCACCCCGCCAGCGTGAGAGCAGCGAACCCTGACGCCGACGACGCGAGCCCCGCGCCCGTCGGGAAATCGTTCGCGGTCTCGATCCGGACGGAAGGACGCCGCGGATCGACGCGATCCAGGTGCGCGAGCGCCTTGCGCGCGAAGCCGTCCGCCGCCGGCGCGCCCGCGAGCAGCACGGTGTCCGCTTCCGCGCCCCAGGTCACCGTCGTCCGGGTCTGCCAGCCACCCAGCGCGAGCGACACGCTCGACACGGCCGGGAGGTTCGCGGCCCGATCCCGCTTGCCCCAGTACTTCACGACGGCGATGTTCGGGTGCGCGATGGCGGTCGCCGAGGTCATTCGCGAGTCCATGGCCTGCATTCCCAGGCGTCGATCCCGAGCTCCAGGCACTGCGACAAAATTGTCGCACCCCGCGGAGCCAGCGCCAGCACCACGCCGCCGCCACCCGCGCCCGATAGCTTCGCGCCGAGCGCGCCGGCCCGCTTGGCGAGTGCGACCAGCTCGTCGATCCGTGGCGTGCTAACCCCGATCTCGCGCAGGAGCGCGTGGTTCTCGTCGAGCACGGGTCCGAGGGCCGCGGGATCCGCGAGGACGGCCTCCGCGTGGGCGACGAGCGCGCCGATCCGCTCCAGCGCCCGATCCACGCCCGGCCGCCGCGCCGCCACGCCGGCCACGAGCTCGGCGGTGTTCCCGGCCTCGCCCGAGTCCAGCACCACCACGGACCAGCCGGGCACCGGGAGCGGCTCCAGCGTCCGCGGGGGACCCCGCCGATAGCGCGCGATCCCGCCGCGCGCCGAGAGCGCAACGTCGAGCCCGCTCGGGTTGCCGTGAAACGCGCGTTCGAGTGGCATCGCGGCGTCCTCCACGGCGGCATCGTCCGGGGACTCCCCGCGCGCGGCCGCCAGCGCCCGCACGAGGCCGACCGCCAACGCCGCCGACGACCCCATCCCCCGGCCGATCGGGAGGTCCGTCCGGACCTTCACGGCCCAGCCATCCGGGGGGACGACGGTGTGCAGCGCCGCGAGGAGCCGGGCGTCGTCCTGGTCGGCGTCCAACATGGTGGGGCCGCGCCGCGCCACGACGTCCACCGTGGTGCCGCGATCTACGGCGAAAGCGATGGCCGGATGCCCGTACACGACGGCGTGCTCACCGCACAGGATGAGCTTGCCGCTCCCGCGGCCGACGCCGGTCATCCCTTCGTGGCCTTCGCGCGCAGCTCCCCGAGGATGGCGTGCGCCCGGTCCGCCGACCAGTCCTTGGCCGCGCACAAGCCGGCGATCACCGCGGAGATCTCGCCATCGTCGGCACCCGCGGAGCTCGCGACGGTGCGGGCGTGCATGCGCATGTGGCCGCTCTGGATCCCCTCCGTCGCGAGAGCCCGCAGCGCGCCGAGGTTCTGCGCGAGGCCCACGGCTGCCGCGATCCCAGCGAGCTCGCGCGCGCCGGGGTTCCCGAGGAGCGCGAGGTTCGCCTGAACGGTGGGGTGGACCTTGATCGGACCACCCACGGTCGCGAACTGCAGCGGGATCTCGAGCGCGCCGTGCAGCAGCCCGTCGTCGCCGATCTCCCACCGCGTCATCGGGCGGTACTGGCCGTCTCGCGCGCACCAGGCGTGGGCGCCTGCCTCGATCGCGCGCCAGTCGTTGCCGGTCGCGACCGCCACGGCGTCGATCCCGTTCATCACGCCTTTGTTGTGCGTCGCCGCGCGGTACGGGTCAGCCCAGGCGAACCGCCACGCGGCCGCGATGCCCTCCGCGACCTCCTGCCCGTCCGCGATCGTGGCGCCCAGGTGCGCCGGCGCGAGCGTCACCTTCGCGCGCGCCAGCCGACGATCGGCGTAGTTCGAGAGGATCCGCAGGCCGACCCGCTCGCCGGTGATGATCTCGAGCTCCGGCGCGAGCCGCTCGGCGATCGTGTTCACCATATTCGCGCCCATGGCGTCGACGCAGTCGAGCACGAACTGGAGGACGACCATATCCTCGCGTTTGCGGCCCGGCTCCTCGTAGATCACGTGGCGGACGGCCATGTCGCGCAGCCCGCCACCCCGCTCGGTGAGGCGCGGGTGGACCACCTCCGCGACGGCCCATAGCCGCGGGATCGCAGCCGTCAACGCCGCGACGACGCGGGCCGGCTCCGCCACCGCCATGAGCTGGACCTGGCCGATCGTGTGCGACGGGTCGCTGTCGACCACGAAGCCGCCCGCCGGCCGCGTGAGCCGCCCCATGTACGAGACCGCCGCCAGGACGGACGGCTCCTCCACCACCATCGGGACGACCCGTTCTTCGCCGTTGATCACGAAGTTGACGGCGATCGCGTTCGGGAGCCCGAAGACGCCGATGACGTTCTCCACCATCACGTTGGCCGCGCCGATGGACAGACCCGGGCCCGCCAGGCAGGCCGTCACGCTCTCGGGGAGCTCGCGCGCGTGGGCCAGCGCGGCGAGGCGGTCCTCGGGCGACAGTCGGTAGAAGTCGGGGATGCGTGAGGTCATCGGAGTGTCCACCGTCCTAACCCGTCCCGGCGCGCCCTGCGGGGATCAGGCGGCGACGGGACCGCCCGAGCGCACACTCGCCACGTACAAGGCCGCGATCTGCTCGGCGTACCGCTCCTCCATCACCGCCCGGCGGACCTTGCCCGACGCCGTGAGCGTCCCCTCGAGCTCCGTCGGCACGTCCGCGAGGATCGCGAACCGCCGCACGAACTCCCAGGGGGCGAGGGCGCGGTTCACCTCCTCGATCCGGCGCTGGATCTCCGCGCGGATCGCCGGGTCGTCCGCCCACGACTCGGGAGAGGACCACGAGAGGCGGCGTTCGAGCGCGAGCTTCGCGACGGCGTCCCTGTCGAGCGCGAGCAGCGCCACGCAGTACGGGCGGCGATCGCCTACGAGCACCGCGTGGGCCACCAGCGGGCTGCGCTCGAGCTGCCGCTCGATGAGCGCCGGCGTGATCTTCTTCCCGCCGGCCGTGACGATGAGATCCTTCTTTCGCCCGGTGATCTTCACGTGTCCGCGATCGAGCTCGCCCAAGTCGCCGGTATGCAGCCAGCCCTCGCCGTCGAGCACGGCGGCCGTCTCTTCCGGCAGATTCCAATAGCCGCGCATGATCCCGCGGGATCGAAGCAGGATCTCGCCGTCGTCGGCGATCCGGGCCTCGCAGCCCGGCAGCGGGGGCCCGACCGTGCCGATCCGCCAGCCCTCCAGGCGATTGACGCAGCTCGCAGCCGCGCTCTCGGAGAGTCCGTACCCCTCGAGCACCGGGATCCGGCACGCCGCGAGGAGCTCGCCGACGTCCGGCTCGAGCGGGGCCGCGCCGCTGATCGCGAACCGGAGGCGGCCGCCGAACATGTCCCGGACGGGCGACCACACGAAACGATCGGCGAGCCCCGCCTGGATCTTCAGCAGGCTGCCCGGCCGCTCGCCGGCGACCTCCGCCTCCCGCAGGGCCCGACCGACGCGCAGGGCCCACTGCAGTCCGCCCGCCTGCATCGCGCCGCCGGTCTCGGCGATAGCCTGGATCCTGGCCGCCATCTTCTCGAATACGCGCGGCACGCCCGCGAAGAACGTCGGCTCGACCTCGCCGAAGCTCTTGCCGATCCGCGACGCGTCCGGCTCGAGCGCCGTCGGGATCCCGAGGCGGATCGCGGTCACCGCCATCACGCGGGCGAACGAGTGCGCGAGCGGGAGGAACAGGAGCTGGCGGTCCGCCGGGGTCACGAAGCCGATGGCGTCGACGGCGTCGGCCTCGTAGATCCACGAATCGTGCCTGTGCATCACGCCTTTTGGCCGGCCAGTGGTGCCCGACGTGTAGATCAGGCTGGCGAGCCGCTCCGGCCCGATGGTGTCGACCACGCGATCCACGGCGCCCGGGTAGCGGCCCGCCGCGAGCTCACCCGCCGCCTCGAACGCCGTGAGCGGGCGGATCCAGCCGTCGTCGGACACCGGCACGTCGTCGAACACCACCACCTGGCGCACGCGCGGCAGCCGGTCCCGGATGGCCGAGAGCTTCGCGGCCTGCTCCGCCGTGTCCGCGAATACCAGGACGGCTCCGGCATCTGCCAGGATGTACGCGCATTCTTCCGGTCCCGTGGTCGGGAACACAGCGGTGGATGCGCCCCCCGCGCTCGTGATGGCGAGGTCCGCCAGCATCCACTCCACGCGCGTGGCCGACAGGATCGCTACCCGCTCCTCGGCCTCCAGGCCCGATCCGAGCAGGGCCGCCGCGATGATCCGCACGCGCACGTCCGCCTGCGCCCAGGTGACGGGCGACCAGCGATCGCCGGTGCGGGTCCACCACGCCTCCGACCCCGGCGTGGAGCCGACCCGATGCCGCCACACGTCCGGGATCGATCGGAAGGAGGACGCGACGTTCAACGCCCCGCTCACAGGATCGACCCCACGCGAGCGACCCCGCGCCGCAGGGCGTCCGTGTGGGAGACCGAGAGCACGGCGCCGTCGGCCTGCTCGACGGTCGTGGTCCACGGCCCGATCTCCCTCACGCGACCGGTCAGATCGCCGATCCGCACGTGGTCACCCGGGCGGTGGGTCCCCGCGGACCGGAGCATCGCGCCCGCCGCCAGCTGCTCGATCGGCCCGCGGAGGACCACGCCTGCCGCGATCCCGACCGCGGCGACCGCCAGGACGGCCTCCCAGGCCGGCACGCCCAGGATCCCGAGCGCCGTCAGCACCGCCGCCAGCCCCACCACGCCCCGCACGAGGCGCACGAGCGCGTGGCGCGCCGCAGGGTCCACGCCGAGCGCCGCGAGCCGATCCCCGGCGTCTGTGGCCGCGGCGGACGCCAGGGCGAGGCCGAGCGCCAGGACGACGAGGGTGAGGGCAGCGGTCCAGAGCAAGGGCACCTCAGCGACGGAGGCGGGGGTCGAGCGCATCGCGCAGCCCGTCCCCGAGCAGGTTGAAGCTCATCACGGAGACCGCAATCGCCAAGCCCGGCAGCGTCGCGATCCACGGCGCGGTCCGCAGGGCAGCGCGCCCGTCCTCCACCATGCCGCCCCAGGTGGGCGTCGGGGGCCGCACACCGAGCCCGAGGAAGGACAGCGCGGCCTCGGCGAGGATCATCCCGCCGACGGTGAGCGAGCAGTACACGATCACGGGCGCGAGGGCGTTCGGGAGGATGTGGCGATACACGATTCGTAGATCCGACGCGCCCATCGCACGGGCCGCGAGCACGAACTCGCGCTCACGCAGCGACAGCACCTCTGCGCGCACCACGCGCGCGACGGGCATCCACGCGGTCAAGCCGAGGATCCCCGCCAGCACTGCCACGGTGGCACCTCTCGCGCCGTACAGGCCGACGACGGCGATGAGCAGCAGGAGCGTGGGCAGCGAGAGGAGGAGGTCGACGAGCCACATCAGCGCCCGGTCGATCATCCCGCCGAAGTAGCCGGCCGCCGCTCCCACCGCGGTTCCGACGAAGGCCGAGATCGCGACCCCCAGGAGCCCGATCGTCAGCGAGATCCGTCCGCCGTACAGCAGCCGGGCGAGGAGGTCGCGCCCGTGGATGTCGGTGCCGAGCGGATGCGCGGCCGTCGGGAGCGCCCGGGCTGCCCGCAGATCGAGGTCGGTGGGGTCGAACGCCGTCAGCAAAGGGGTGAGCAGCGCGGCGGTCACGAGGAGCGCCACGCCGCACGCGCCCACCATGCCCGTGCGGTGGGTGGAGAGCGCGCGCACGATCGCGCCCCGCGGCGCCGGGAACGCGCGCCGCCACGCGAACCACCACACCCCGGCCGCGATCGCCGGCCACGCGGCGAGCGCCACGCGCCCGTGCGTCGAGATCGAAGCGTCGCGCGCCAGGATCTCGCCGATCCGGGGGAAACCGGCCAGCGCCGCCCACATCAGGAGCGCCACCTGGGCGAGGAGCCCCAGTGCCGGCACGACCTCCCCATGGAGGAGGTGGCCGAGGCCGGGTAGCGCCAGGCCAGCGCGCGCCCTCACGCGTCCAGCCGGATGCGCGGGTCAGCCGCCGCACACGCGAGGTCCGCCGCGAGGTTTCCGGCGACGACCAGGCAGGTGGAGACGAAGAAGCACGCGATCACGAGCGGCGTATCCTGCGACAGCACGGCCCGGAGGATCAGGCTCCCCACGCCCGGCCACGCGAAGATCATCTCCACGAGGACGGCGCCCGAGAACAGCGCCGGCAGCGACATTCCGAGCATCGTGAGCATCGGCAGGAGCGCGTTGCGGAGCGCATGGCGGACGATCACTGCGGGCTCCCGCAGGCCCTTCGCGCGGGCGGTGCGTACGAAGTCCTGCCGGATCACCTCGAGCATCGACGAGCGCATGTAGCGGGCGATGGCAGCGGTCGGCGCGAGCCCCATCGCCACCACCGGGAGCACCAGGTGCCGCGCGCGGTCCAGCACCTGCGCGCCCGCCGTCAGGTACTCGTACGATACCGGATCGGTCATGCCCGACGACGGCAGCGCCAGCAGCGCCGGCCCGCCGTGCGCCTGGATCCAGCCGCCCAGGTAGAACGACACCAGGAGCTGGAGCATCATGGCGACCCAGAACGTCGGCATCGAGGCGAGCCCGAGCGACGTCACGCTGATCGTGGCGTCCGTCCTCGAGCTCTGTCGGACCGCCTGCAGCGTGCCGAGCGCCATTCCCAGCGGCCACGCGATCGCGAGGGTGACCCCCGAGAGCACCAGCGTGTTCGGGAGCGCCTGCAGGACCAGATCGAACACCGGCGAGTCTCCCGCCATCGACCGGCCGAAGTCGAGGCGTGCGAGGCTGCCGAGGAGCGCGACGTACCGCACGATCCCGGGAGCGTCGCACCGGTACTTCGCGCAGACGGCGTCGCGGAGCTCCGGCGACGTGTCCTCACCGACGAACTTGTCGGCGTAGCTCCCGGGCGATAGCTCGATGAGGACGAACACGATGGTGATCACGCCCCATAGCAGGGGCAGCGCCAGGAGCGCCCGGCGGAGCGCGTACTTCAGCATCGGACGCCGGCTCTCACGGCGTTGGGGCGGTGGCCGGAGCACCCGGGACATCCCACTCGTGCAGGTGGGAGAGGGACGAGACGATGTCGACGCTGACGTGCTCCACGCGCTTGTCGACGGCGACGATCTCGTCCATCCAGTACAGGAACAGCATGGGCTGCTCCTCGTAGATCTTCGCCTGCATCTCCTTCCAGATCGGGGCGGCCTCGCTGAAGTTCGGGGTCGAGAGCCCGCGCTCGATGAGCTGGTCCACCGTCGGGTCGCAGAACCCGCCGTAGTTGAGCTCGGCCGGGTGCTCCGGAGTGGGGCACTTCCAGGTGGACGACGGGTCGACGAAGAGCCCGCCCGCCCAGGCCATCACGACGGCGTCGAACTCCCGGCTGCGCAGGTTTCCGCCGAGCGCGTTGGGGTCGACGGGTTGGATGTCGACGACGACCCCCAGCTCCTGGAGGTTCGCCTGGAGCATGACGGCGAGGGACGCCCGGCGCTGGTTGCCAGCGCTCGTCGCGAGCGTGAACTGGAACTTGTTCCCGTCTTTATCCAGGATCCCGTCGCCGTTCGAGTCCGTCCAGCCGGCCTTCGCCATCAGCTCCCGGGCGCGCGGCAGGTCGAACGGCAACGGCTGGACCTGGTCGGGGACCGTCTCGCACAGCTCCGGCGTGATGTTCCCTACGGCGCGCTTCCCGTAGCTCTCGCCGGTGGACGTGGTCAGCAGGCTCCCGATCATGGCGTCCACATCCGTCGCCAGCGCGAGCGCCGTGCGCACGTCCTTGTCCGCGAACATCGGCCTGCGCTGGTTCCACACGACGAACTCGACGGCGCGCCAGCCGCGCCGGTGCAGCGCGATGTCCGGGTACTTCTTCCCGATGCGCTCGGCGTCGGCGACCTGCAGGTTCCGGACGTGGTCGACCTCTCCGGCTTCGAGTGCGAGGACGCGCGCCTGGTAGTCGGGGATGATCCTAAAGATCACGCGGTCGAGCTTCGGCTTCATCTCGGTGGGGCCGGTGAAGGCCGGGTTCGGCTCGAGGACGATCTTCTGGCCCGGCTCGTGCGCAGCGAGGCGCCACGGGCCGGCCGACAGCGGCTGGCTCGACTGCGGGTGGGCTCGCAGCGTCGTGTTGTCCGCGCCGGCGAGGACATGGCTGGGTACGGGGGGCAGCGACGAGGTCGAGAACAGCATCATGCCCTGGTCGGACGCCTGCTGGAACTCGAACTGGATATGCGTGGGATCGATGATCAACGGCCGCTTTCCGGGCACCATCTTGTCTACGGTCGCGAAGCGCGGCGAAGCGGTGGTCGGGTTCCCGGCCAGCTCGAAGGCGAGCGCATAGTCCTGGACCGTGACGGGCTTGCCGTCCTCCCACTTCAGGCCCTCCGGGATCGTCATCGAGAGCGTGCGTCCGTCCTCGCTGAACGACCAATCCGACGCCCAGCCGGGCTGCGCGTGGAGCTGGCAGCCCTCGAACTTCGCGCGCACGGGGTCGAAGGTGAGCTGGGCCGAGATCTCGGCGTCCTCGTTGCTCTCCTGGACGACGACGAGGAGGCTGCGGAAATCCATCGGCCAGGCCACGACGAGGGTGCCGGCCGGGCGGTTGGCCGATCGCGACGGCGCAGGCGGGGGGACGGGCGTCCCGCCCGGCTCGTCGGCGGCCTCGAAGCAGCCGGAGCAGGCGAGCACGACGAACGCGGCGAGCGTGCGGGACATCCATCCTCCAGGCGGCCCACACTACCAGAGCGCGGGCTCAGCCGTCCGTGACAGACGCGCGCGCCCCGACGACGCGCGGGATGCCACCGAGATCCTTCCAGGTCTCGACGCCGGTCCATCCGGTACGCCGCAGGATGTCGGCGACCTGGCCGGCCTGCCCGGCGCCGACCTCCAGGAGGATCCCCCGCGCGCCACGGGCGCGTGCCTGCGGCGCGAGGCGCCGGTATAGCTGGAGCCCATCCGGCCCCCCGTCGAGCGCGAGCCGAGGCTCGTGCCGTGAGACCTCTGGTTCGAGGCCTGCGATCTCGGCGCTCGGGATGTACGGCGGGTTGCTCACGACCCAGTCGATGGGCCGCCCCGCCGGCACACCGTCCAGCAGATCGCCCTTCCGGACCGCCACACGATCCTGCAGGCCGAGGGCCGCCACGTTCGCCTTCGTCGTCGCCAGCGGCGCGTCCCCGATGTCGATGGCGTAGATTCGGGCTTCCGGCAGGGCCGTAGCGATCGCGAGGCCGACCGCGCCCGACCCGCACCCGACGTCCGCGACGTGCACGCGCTCGCCCTTTGGCAGCCACAGGAGCGCGGCGTCCACCAGCGCCTCCGTGTCCGGCCGCGGCACGAGCACACCCGGCCCCACCTGCAGATCGATGGCGTGGAACCCCTGCGATCCCAGGATCCAGGCGATGGGCTCCCTGCGGCCGCGCCGCCCGACCAGCTCCCGCAACCCCGCGAGCTCCGCCGACGAGAGCGGGCGATCGTGCTGCAGATACAGCGAGAGTCGGGTGATCGAGAGCGCGTGGGCGAGGATGAGCTCGGCGTCGAGCCGCGGGGAGGGGACGCCCTTGCCGCGCAGGTACGTCTCCGTCCGCCG
>CAMCWU010000085.1 GCA_945882675.1 Klebsiella pneumoniae
AAGACGCCGCTGCTCGAGAACTTCATCTCCAAGCGGAACCGGCCGTTCAAGGGGTTCCTCGTCCGGAAGCCCACGGGCAAGCACGGGTTCGAGTTCCCCGAGCGCGAGCCGCGGCCGGGCGCCGAGCCGGGTGAAGCTGGCGAGAAGCGGGCAGGGAAGCCGGCGGGCAAGGGCGTCAAGCCGACGAAACCGACGAAGCCCGAGAAGAAGAGCGGGAAGTCCGCGAAGCCCGCGGCCGCCGAGCCGGCTGACGCCAAGGGGAAGCCGTCCAGCAAGGCCGCTGCCGCCCCGAAGAAGGCCGCTGCCGCCCCGAAAAAACCCGCTGCCGCCACGAAGAAACCCGCTGCCGCCACGAAGAAACCCGCTGCCGCCCCGAAGAAGGCCGCTGCCGCCCCGAAGAAGGCCACCGCCGCTCCGAAGAAGGCCACCGCCGCGAAGGCAGCCGCGGCCCCGCTGAAGAAGGCGGCCGCCGCAAAGAAGAAGGCGACCACGGCCAAGAAGCCCGCCACGGCCAAGAAGCCCGCCGGCAAGGACGCCGCCGCGGAGTGATCGCAGCTCGGCGCCGGCCGGGCTATCAAGAAGACCCTGGGAGGTTCCGTGGTGGACTGGCTCGACGAGGAAGTGAGTCTCGACGCGAACACGGCTGCGCTCATCGCCAGCGGGATGCGAAAGGTCGCCATGGCGGACGGGCAGGTCCATCAGCGCGAGCTCGCGCTCATCGCGTCGTTCGAAGCACAACTCCCGAAGGGTGGGGTCGAAGCCGACGCCGCGCTCGAGACCGCCGAGCTCCGCTCCACGTTCGTCCGGTCGCTCACCATGGTGGCGCTGGCGGACGGCAAGATCTCCCCAGCGGAAGACGCCAAGGTCCGCGAGCTCGCCTCCGAGCGCCAGGTCCCAGCCGCCGAGATCGACGCCGCGATCCTCGACGTGAAGCGCAGGTTCCTACAGGTGTTCGCGGGGGTTCGTCTGTTCCGCGACTCGGTGGTGGAGGTTGCGCGTGAGCTCGGTCTGCCGGATTCGGAGGCCGACCGCGTGCTGGAAGACGCCACGTCGTGACGGACGGGTGGCTCCGGGCGAGCTGGGCCGCACTGTGCGGGCGCGCGAGCCGGTCGGAGTGGGCGCGGGACCAGCTCACCCGGGATCCAGAAGGCGCTGCTCTAGCCGATCAATACGGGTGGAGCGCTGTCGCGCAGGACGCGCCGATCCCGCTGGATCGGAGCCGGAACCGCAGCGAGCGGGCCGCTCGCGGCCAGGTGTTCACGCCGCGCGTCGTGGCGGACGCCCTGTGCGCGCTGGCAGACGTGGCGGCGCGCGACCGCGATCCACGGATCCTCGACCCGGCGTGCGGTGACGGGAGCCTGCTCCTCGCGGCGCTCGACCAGCGGGTCGCGGCGGGGTGGGACCCGTCCGCGGCGCTGGTCGCCGTCACCGGCGTGGACGCGGACCCCGCGGCGGCCTTCGCGGCGCGTGCTGCGCTGGTGTCCTGGGCGCTGGATCACGACGCCGAGGCCGAGGTGAACATCCGGTGTGCGGACGCCCTCCTGGGCCCCGCGGACGCCGTAGCGGGGGTGTTCGGCACCGTGCTCGCGAACCCGCCGTTCGTGGAGGCCAAGCGGTTGGGCGCGGCGTTCCCTGGCCTCGCGCTGCGGCTGCGGGCGGCGCACCCCGAGCTCTCCGGCGCGTTCGACCTGTACCTCGCGTTCTGCGTGCGGGCGCTCGACCAGATCACCGACGATGGCAGGATCGCCCTGGTGCTCCCCAACAAGGTGCTGATGGCGCGGTACGCCGCGCGGTTCCGGGAGCGGGTGGAGCGCGGGCCGGTGCGGCTCGCGGCGCTGGTGGACGCGTCGCACGTGCGGCCGCGGCTGTTCACGGGAACGGGGGTTTACCCCGTGCTCCTCGGGCTCGGGAGGGGTTCAGCGCCGGTCCGCAGCGCGCG
The DNA here is from genome assembly GCA_945882675.1 of Klebsiella pneumoniae. Classification (GTDB taxonomy): domain Bacteria; phylum Myxococcota_A; class UBA796; order UBA796; genus CANLGQ01. The sequence goes on from CAMCWU010000085.1 coordinate 1,940, forward strand.
CCCCACCACGCCCGCTGCCCTCGCGCGGCTCGACCTGCGCGACATGGGGATGCCGTCGGCTGCCGCCTGGTTCGCGCCGATCCCGGAGACGTGGGGGCTCCTCGCGCCGCTGCTCGCCCACCGCCCCGGGGGCGCGATCGCGAGCTTTCGGAGCGCCTGCTCGTTCCACCGCCGCGGCCTGCGCGAGCGCTACGTGACGCGCGATCGCCCCGACGGCCCCGCCTGGCCGTACCTGGGCGGCCCCTCGCGCGCGCGAGAGACGGAGGTCCGCCCGTTCCGGCTCCGTTGGGCCGGCTGGTGGATCCGGTACGACACGGCGGCGCTCGCGGCGGACGGGAATCCGCTCCCGCCGCTCGCGAACTTCATACGTCCGAAGGTGATCCTGTGCCAGCACGGCCCCCGGCTACGCGCGTGGGTCGACGCCGACGGCGCATACGTCACCAAGGACGTCTACCCTGTCGTATGGCCGTCCGACCCCGCCTGGGACGTGTGGACGCTCGGCGCCGTGCTGAACTCGACCGTGTTCACCGCGCTCTACAACACGCTCTTCCACGGTGTGACGTGCGGCAGCGAGACGTACCACTATCTCCCGGCGCTCCTCGCGAGCGTCCCGGTCCCGCCGATCGCGGAGCTCGCCGGCGTGGGCGACCTGGCGCGCGCGGCTCAGAACGGCGATCCAGACGCCTGGGATGCAGCCGATCGCCGGGTCACCGCCGCCTACGCGCTCGACGAGGCTGCTCGCGCGCTCCTGGCCCACCACCACCTGCACCGGGTGGGGGCAGAGGCGCCTACCAGTCCACGATCGCCGAGCCCCACGTGAAGCCGGACCCGAACGCGATCATCGCCACCTTCATCCCCGGCTTCAGCTTGCCGGACTGCACCGCCTCGGCGAGCAGGATCGGGATCGTCGCGGCCGTCGTGTTCCCGTAGCGCTGGATGTTGTGGACCGTCTTGTCCGGCGGGATCTCCAGCATCTGGGCCACGTACTCGTTGATCCGCAGGTTGGCCTGATGGAACACGAACAGATCGATGTCCTTCAGGCCGATCTTCTGCTCCCAGCACGCGGTCATCAGCACCTGGATCATGCGCTCGACCGCGTTCTTGAAGACGAGCTTGCCCTCCATGTGGGCCCAGATGTCCTCCGCCGGGACCTTCGCGTTGCCGTCCGCGTCGACGTCGAGGAAGGGGCGCTTCGACATATCCCAGACCTTCTGGGCCAGCTTGTCGGCGTATCGCCCGTCGGCGCCGAGGTACCAGCCGCGGACGCCGCGATCTTCTTCGGTCGCGCTCACGACTACCGCGCCCGCGCCGTCCCCGAACAGCGATGCCACGGTGCGCCCGCGCGTCGTCAGATCGAGACCCGCGCTGTGGGTCTCCGCGCCGACCAGCAGCACGTGCTTCAGCGCGCCGCTCTTCACCATCGCCGTCGCGGTGCCGAGCCCGTAGAGGAAGCCGCTGCACTGGTTGCGGATGTCGAGCGCCGGGATGAACCGCGCGCCTTCGCCGCACAGCCCGAGCTTCTCCTGAAGGTACACGCCGTCGCCCGGGAACGCGTGTTTGGGCGAGAGCGTGCAGAAGACGATCATGTCGAGCTGGGACTTGTCGATCCCGGCGTTCCGGACCGCCATCTCCGCCGCGGGCACCGCGAGATCGGAGGAGCACAGCCCGGCCTCTGCGAACCGCCGCTCCTCGATCCCGGTGCGCTGCACGATCCACTCGTGGGTGGTGTCGATGCCGTACTCGGTGCGCAAGAGGTCGTTCGTCACGACCTTTTCCGGCACGTGGAACCCGGTCCCGGAGATGAAGGCGTTCGGCAAGATCCCTCCTGGTCGAGCCCCACCCTAGCCCCGGTGATGCGCCGCGTCGACCGCGTGGAACGGGCGAGGGAATCACGGCGCCTCCTCCGACGTTGGACACGCGGCACGGCGGTTCGGTAAGCTGCCGGCATCGCCCAGGGGGAGTCGCATGCTCGCCGTCCGCTCGTGGACCTCGTCGGTCCGGAACACCGCCTCGAAGCTCGCCGTCGTCGGAGTCGCGCTGCTCGCATCCGCCAGGGCGCTCGCCGCCCCCGTAGACACCGTGCTGTCCATGGTGGCCGAGAAGAAGCCGTCTACCGAGATTATCGAGGTGGTGCACCAGAACAAGGGCGCGTGGCTGCCGCGCGACGTGTACACCCTCATCGACAAGCAGGCGCCCGCGGACGTCATCAAGGCCGTGGCCGCGCACGCCGTGGTGTTCTACGACGGCACGAGCCCCAAGTCCCTCGACGCGATCGCGGTGGAGGCGCGCGCCGGCAGGGCGCCGCAGACGGTGCGCGCCGACGATCCGATCGCGATGTTCGAGTGGTTCGCGGACGTGAAGGCCGACTCGGACGCCATGCGCAAGTCGGTGCCGCCAGTAGATCCGCAGAAGCCCGGCGAGACCCCTGCACAGTTCGACGTCCGAAAGCGGATGTGGGACGAGGATCTGGTCCGCGCGCTCGCCCCGGTGGACGGCAAGATCGACACGACGACCTTCCTGATGGACATGCCCGCCACGTTCGCCGCAGACGCGAAGAACTGCGCCGTCGGGAGCGCCCGGGTCACCCTTGACGCAGTCAACTACTTCACGTTCCGCACGGCCATGGGCTCGACGCTCGCGAAGGTCCCGATCGCGCCCAAGAAGTCGCGCTCGATCGCCGGCGGCGAGTTCGTGAACAGCGGAGACGCGAAGTACCTGGTCGTCACGAGCAAGCCGGTGTGCGGGGAGCCCGGGGCCGGCCTGATCGCGAGCGGCGGTAAGGCGAAGCTCCAGCTCGCGCGCACGTCAAAGGGGGGCGACTGGACCGCCGCCGGCGAGTTCGTGAACAAGGCAGGGGAGCCGGTGCCGGCCGCCCGCTGACCGTCAGCTCACTCCTGGCGTTCGTCCATCTTTCCGTCGCCGTCGGTGTCGCGGCCGGTGATGATGACTGCGCCGGAAGCGTCGAACTTCTCCCAGACGTCGATCTTGCCGTCGCCGTTCTCGTCGCGCTCCTTCCGGTCCAGGTACACCTTCCCGGCCTGGTCCTTCTCGTAGTACTTGAAGACGTTCGGCGTGCCGTTGTTGTCCGTGTCGTACTCGGTCGACATGCGGAGCCCGCCCTCGTAGTGGTCGGTCCACTCGAAGCTCCCGTCGAAGTCGCTGTCGAGCTGCTCCCGCTCGATCTCGCCCTTGTCGTCGAGATGCGTGACGAGATCGATCTTCCCGTCGCGGTTCAGATCGAGCTCCTTGCGTACGAGCAACCGCGAGCCTTCGCCGCGCTCCCTGTAGTAGTTGACGACCTCCGGCGAGCCGCTCCCGTCGAAGTCCACCTTCTGCTCGATGAGGCCCTGCTCGGCGAGGGCGGTCTCGGTGACCTCCCCCTTTGCGCCCCCAGCAGCGGCCTCTGGGTCGCTCTTCTTGGCGCAACCCAGCAGTATCGCCGGAAAGACGATGAGCGCGAGAGTTCGGGTAGCGGACATGGGCGTGATCCGGAGGGCTGGAGGTCGGCTCCCCTCATCATACCCCTTGCCGACGTCCGGGCAAGCGGGCGCGCGAGAGGTGCCGTGATAGGGGGCGCCCGACCCCGGACCCCGGGGCGCGGAGGGGCGCGTGTCGGACTCGGTGAGGCGGAGCCAGGGCGGTCGGCTGATCATCGTGGACGACGAGCCCGTGATCCTCCACCTGCTCACCTCGGTCTTCGAGGACGAGCCATACGTCGTCGTGCCCTGCAAGGACGGGACGACTGCGCTCGCCGCGATGGAGGCCGGCGGCGTGGACGTCCTGTTGACGGACAAGAACCTCCCGGATCTCTCCGGGCTCGACCTGCTGCGCCACGCGAAGCGGATCCAGCCGGACTCGGAAGGGATCATCATCACGGGATATGCGTCGCTCGACACGGCGCTCGCGGCCATGGCGCTCGACGCGTTCGACTACATCGTGAAGCCGCCGAAGGACATCTTCGACGTGCGCCGCAAGGTCCGGCAGGCGTTCGACAAGGTGACGCTCGGGCGCGAGAACATCTCGCTGCTCGCCCGGCTCAAGGAGCGGAACGAGGAACTGGAGCGCGCGCTGGAGGACCTGCGGGAGCTTCAGGCGGAGCTGATCCAGTCGGAGAAGCTCGCGGGCCTGGGCACGCTCGCCGCCGGCATCGCGCACGAGATCAGCTCGCCTCTGTTCGGCGTAATGGGCCTGGCGGAGGCCATCCTCGACGAAGAGCAGCGCGAGCTCGTCCACGGATACGCCAGGGAGATCGTGGACTACTCGCGGCAGATCAAGGAGATCGTCGTCCAGCTCTCGGGCTACTCGCGGTCGGCCGCGTCGGAGTACCACACCACGGTCGATCTCCCGAAGGTCATCGAGGACGCCGTGCGGCTCGTCGTGCGATCGCTGGGGTTCGACGCCGCGAGCGTTACGCTCGACTTCGGGGCGGGGCCGCAGGCGCTCTCGACGTCGCCGACCGTGACCCCGACGTCTCCGCGCGTCGATCCGCATAGTCCTCTTCCGCTGCCGCTGTACGTCCACGCGCGGACGTCGGAGGTGCAGCAGGTGTTCGTGAACCTCGTGAAGAACGCGCTGGAAGCCGTGGCGGAAGGCGAGAGGAAGGAGCCCGGGCGCGTCGCGGTCGCGGTGGGCCGCACGGACCGGTGGGTGTGGGCGACCGTCACGGACAACGGCCCGGGGATCCCGGAGGATCGGCGCACCGCCATCTTCGATCCCTTCTACACCACGAAGCCGCCGGGGCGCGGCACCGGGCTCGGCCTGAACATCGTGTACCGGATCCTGACGAAGTACCGCGGCACGATCACGGTCGAGAGCACGCTCGGCTCGGGGACGACGTTCACTGTCCGCTTTCCGCTGGAAGCCCCCGACGCCGAGGCATAGCGGATGCGCCTCGGCCCGCGGCTCGCGCTCACGATGGCGGCGATCGCGGTGCTCCCGCTGGCGACGAGCGGGGTCTGGGCGATCTGGATTTCGCGAGAGAACGCGTTGCAGGCCAATAAGGCGGCGCTCGAACGCGAAGCCGAGGCCCAGGCCGACTTCGTCGCGCGGTGGACGCACGACCAGGTCCAGGCGATCGCGGGCTGGGCCCGGCTCTATCCCACGCTGCCGACCCTTGCGCCCTCGCTGCAGACCGGCTTCCTCGCGTCCGTGCGGTACGCGAATGCCCACGCCGTGGTGGTTGCCCTGGTGGACGAGGACGGGCGCCCCGTGGTCCCGCCGGTGTGGGAGGACCACGATCCGGCGCGGGTGGTAGGACGAACCGCCGGATCCGCTCCGCGCGCGGACGAGCTGGTGCGGCGCCTGCCGGTGACGGAGGCGCTGGCGTCCGGGTTCGCGTTCGGCGAGCCGTGGACCGCGGCCGGGGCGGACCTGCCGTCGATCCCGGTAGCGGTGCGGGCGACGTCGGGAGATCCCGCGTGGATCCTGGGGGTTGACCTGTCGTTCGAGGTGGCGCGCGACCTTGGGAACCGCTCGACGCCGGACCACGCCGTGGTGCTCCTGGACGGGGCCGGGCGGACCGTGGTGGGCGACGGCCACCGCCTCGTGGAGCCCGGGCTGCTCGCGCCGCTGCTCGGGAACCACGCGATCTTCGAGAGCGGCACCGGAATCCTCGGCGCGTCGGCCCCGGTCGAGGGCACGGACTGGACGGTGGCCGTGCTGGTCCCACTAGAAGAGGTGGAGCGGTCCGCGGCCGAGATCCAGCTCACGCTCGGGTGGGCGCTGCTCGCCAGCGCGGCGATCGCGGTCTCGGCGGCGCTCTTCGTCGGCGGATCGCTCTCGCGCCCGATCGCGAAGCTTCGCGACTCGGCGCTCGCGGTGGCTGACGGTAACTATGGTCTTCGGATCGGTACTAGCAGCCAGGACGAGGTCGGAGAGCTCGCTCGCGCGTTCGATCACATGTCGAGCCACCTCGCGGAGAGCGCCGTCGAGATCAGCGCCCAGCGCGCGGAGATCGAGGCGTTCAACCAGGAGCTCCAGCACCGCGTGGACCGGCGGACGCGGGAGCTGCGGGACGCGCAGGACAAGCTGGTCCGGTCGGGCCAGCTCGCGGCGGTGGCGGAGGTCGGCGCGGGCCTCGCGCACGAGTTGAACAACCCGCTGGCGTCGATCCTGGGGCTCACGCAGATCCTGAGGCAACGGGACATCGATCCGCGTTCGAGGGCCATGCTCGCCGATCTCGAACGCGAGGCCACCCGATGCCGGGAGGTCGTGTCGACCATGCTCCGCGTGGCCCAGCCCGATCACGGCGCCGAGCGCCCCGCCCAGGTCGACGCGCGCGAGGTGGTGGGGGAGGCGATTCACCTCGTCCACGGGGCGTTCCGCCAGCGGGGTGTGCTGCTCCAGTGGGAGGCTCCGGCCGCGCCGCTGTGGATCTCGGTGGATCCGATCGGCGCCAGCCGTCTCATCGCCCAGGTGCTGAACGCGCTCCGGGCGGGCCTGCCGGACGGCGCGCGGCTGGAGGTGACAGCCAGCCGCGAGTTCGACGGCGAGCGGCGCTGGGTCGTGATCGCCTTCGCGGCGGACCGGCCGGTGGCGTCGGGCGAGGCGCGGGACGATTGGATGGCTGCGGGCCTGGGCCTGTGGGTGGCGCGCAAGCTGCTGGACCAGCTCGGCGGGCGGCTGATCCAGCCCGGCGGTGCGCCTCCGGAGGGGACCGAAGAGGTCGACCGCACCGAGCTGGACGCCACGGAGGATGGCGACGAGCCATGGAGGGTGGTCCTCCCCGGATCGTGATACGGGTGCCGCGATGCGTCGACTCGTGCTCGCGCTCCTGGCCCTCGTGGTCGCGCTCGCCGTCGTCAGCGCGGCATGGCGGTACCTCGCAGCGGACGCGCCCACGGGTCAGCTAGTGATAACGGAGCTTCGCGGCCCCGTAACGCGCACCACGGGCGGCGTGGCCGGTGACGTCCGGGAGGGCGTGGTCCTCGAGCGGGACGACCAGATCGCTACGGGCCCGGACGGGCGGGTGGTCCTCGAGCTCGGCGGGGCGGTGATTCGCCTCGGACCGGTGTCTTCGATGACCGTGCAGGCCGTGGACACCGACGGCGTGAGGCTCGAGCTGCAGGACGGCCAGCTCCAGGCGACGGTCCGGCCGAACACGAGCGCCATCCGGATCTCCAGCCAGGGACGCGAAGTCGTGGCGACCAACGCGGACTTCAGCGTCGGCGTCCGGGACGACGTCCTGCAGGTCGCCACCGAGACCGGTGAGGTCCGTCTGACCGGCGTCGACCCGCCCACCATATTGCCGGCGGGCGAACTCGCCATCGTCGTGGACGCGACGCTCACGCGGGAGCCGCTCCCGACAGAGCTCCTGTTGGCCGTCGAGTGGGAGGGCGAGCGGAGGACGCGCGCCACGACCCAGGTCATCACGGGATCGACCAGCCCGGGCGCGGACGTCACCATCCGCGGCGCATTCGGCCGCCGGACCGTGCGCGCCGACAGCAAAGGCCGGTTCACGGCGGAGGTCCCCCTGACGGAGGGCGCCAACCCGGTCGAGCTGACCGCCACGGACGTGCTCGGGCGCAGCGCGGACGTCACGGGCAGCCTCGCGGTCCGGGACACCACCGGGCCCGTGATCCGGAGCCCGTGATGCTCTGGCTGCTCGCGACCTGGGCGGCTGCCTCCCCGCTCGTGATCACGGGCGCCGAGCACCTGACGCCCGGGGTCCCGGCCAGGATCGAGCACGCTTCTCCCGGTGCGCGGTCCGTGACCCTCGCGGTGCCCCCCGGGAGCGCGGTCCGCCCGCTTCCACGCCGCGGGGACGTGTGGAGCTGGGAGATCATCCCGGCAACCGGGGCGAGCACGGTCGAGCTCACGCTGACGGAGGACGGCGCGGTCGAGCGGACCTGGCTGCAGGTGACTACGCCCGGCGAGTCCACGCTGGTCGCGCCCGCCCGGATCGACGCCGTGGCCGGTGGCCAGCCGGTGCGGTTCGTGGTCACGGGGGCCGCAGATCCCGCCCAGCTCTCGGCGTTCACGTCGGACGGCGTGGTGGACGTGCTCGCCACGGGGACCCCGGGCCAGCTCGAGGTGGTGCTCACGCCGGAGCCGGGGGCGGTCGCACGGCCGGTAATCGTGGGGTTGCGCCGTACAGACTTGGACCAAAGACCGGTCTGGGTGGTGGCGCGCCTGCGGATCCGGCGGCACCTCCCGTTCGCGACCGAGCCCGGCGTGCGACTCGATCTCACGGTGAGCGGGCGGCCATATGGTCCGTTTGAGGCAGACTCTCGCGGTGTCATCGATGCCTCCATCGACCAGTACCCGGGCGAGTCGCGCGCGATCGCCACGCTCTCGGACGACCTCGGCAACGTGACACGGAGCGAGGTCGCGCTCGGCATCGAGGGCGGTACGACCTTCGCGATCGGCCCGGCGGGTCGCCTCGCGACCGGGCAGCCCGCGCCGCCGCTCTGGGTCCGCGCGGTCCGGGACGATGGCTCCGCGCTCAGCATCGCGCCCACTTGCGTCACGTCGGCGGGCGCCCTCGCGCTGCGCGAGGTCGAGCCGGGGACCTGGCTGGCCATCGGCGCGCCGGACCGTCCGGTCCTCGACCACCTGCGCGTGGAGTGCTCGGCCAACGGGGGATCTCCGCAGCAGGCGCGCGTGCGGGTCGACCCAGGTGGGCCCGTCACGCTCGATCTGCGCGTCTGGCCGGCCGAGCTCCGGACGGACTTCCCGACCGCGGAGATCCGGGCGTCTCTCGAGGACGCCACGGGCGCGCGCATCCCGCCGGACGGCCTGCAGCTCTCGGCGGCGCGGGGCGCGATCCACGTGCAGACCGGCGAGGACGCGCTCGTGCTGGAGGCCGAGTACGACGGTGCCGCGGCCGCCACGGCAGGTACCGACACCGTGACGGCGACCTGGCGCCCCGCCGCGGTCGCGGAAGGGCTCGACCACATCCGGCTCGCGTGGGGACCGGTGCCGCTCGTGGGGTCGGTGGAGGGATGGGCCCAGCTCCTCGACGCGCAGGAGCGGCCGGTCCGCGGCATGTCGGTGTCGCTCGACGTCGGCGGCCCCCCGAAGAGCGGCGTCACGGACGACGACGGCTGGTTCCACGTTCAGCTCCCCATGAACAAGGCGGGGCCGGGTGTGCTGACCGCCCGCGCGCACGGTCAGGTCGCGCGGGCGGCCCTCGTCCCAGGCGAGCCCGCAGCGGGCGGCGCCGGCCTGCCGCGGCTCGTGACGACCGAGGAGATCCGCTTCTCCGCGGGCCGCGTCTACGGGATAGCGATCTCGGTCGATCCCCCCGTTCTCCGCGCCGGGCCCGGCAGCTACGCGATCGTGTCGGTGCGCGTAGAGGACCGCGCGGGCGAGCCCATCCCGGATCCGCCGCCCGTCATCGAGGCCGACGCCGGCCGCCTCGGGCCGGTCGACCTCCGCCCGGACGGCACGTGGTTCGCCGAGTGGTACCCCGACGGCATCGAGAGGCCGCAGGAGGTGTCCGTGTCCGCCCGGGCGTCGGAAGTCGCGTCGGAGACCCGCCTCGAGGTCGCGCCGCGCTCGGCGACGGCGACGTTGGGCGCCCGCGTCGGCGGCCTGACCAACTTCGGAGGGGTGAGCTCGCCCATCGCCGGCCTCGACCTGGAGGTGCGGCTGCGCAGCGGGTGGCTCGGGGACGCCGTCGGCCTGCGACTCGGGGGCGCGGTGTACGCGTGGAACAACACGACGGTCACCGATCTCGGCGCGCCAATCCGGTTCCGTTCGCTCGTCGTGCCGATCGAGGGCTCGCTCGTGTTCCGCCGCGAGGCGCGCCGCGCCGTGCCCTGGGGCGCCTTCGGGATCGCGGTCGCCGCGCACCGGATCGAAGCGTTCGAGGGGGAAGAGCGCCTGGGGAGCGGCGTCGACTGGCGGGTCGGACCGCAGGGCGCCGCGGGGCTAGCCTTGCCATTGGGGGCGGGGGAGGCTGAGATCGGGCTACGCGGGCTCTGGCTGCCCGCGGGCGGTGGGGAGCTCGGATTTGCGGGAAACGTCGGCGGGCTATCGGCAGACGTCGGATATCGGATAAGATTCTGATATGGCTCCCCTCCTGCTCGCGTTCTGGATCGGCTGCAGCGCCGGGCTCCCCAAGCCCACGGTGCTCGCCGTAGAGCCGCCGCGGGGCTGGAACGGCGAGCCGACCGTCGTGACCATCACCGGGTCGGAGTTCTACCCGCAGGTCGTCTTCGACGCCTCGCGCAAGGACGACGCCGACCTCGACCTCGACTTCACGGCGTTCCTGGTAGACGCCGCCGGTACCAAGTACGCGCTCACGGCGGTCGACGTGCAGAGCTACGAGATCGTTCAGGCCGTCGTGCCGCCGGATCTACCGGACGGCAACTACGCGCTCGAGCTCCATGGACCGACCGGCCGGTTCGACAGCCTGCCCGCGGCGTTCGAGGTCTCGGATACGCGCGCGGACCGCCTCGCGATCGAGTCCGGTCCCGTCAGCTTCTCGGTGGACGAGCAGGCGCAGGTCGCGATCGAGCTGCTTGGTCTCGACGGGGAGCGGCTGCTCGAGGATCTCACGGTCCAGA
>CAMCWU010000086.1 GCA_945882675.1 Klebsiella pneumoniae
CATTACGGATGGTTGAAAGCGGGGACCACAGCCAGCGTGGTGCGCGACGGCCGGAGCTCGAGCCCCACGTCCACGGCGGTGCGCTCACCGGTCGTCACGTGGTCGTCCACGCGCGCGGCGATCGCGAGATCGTCGAGGTCCTCGCTCCCACCCGACGTGAGCGCGCCCTCGCGGAGGGCGTGGACCAGCGCCACCACGGCTCGGCCGCGAGAGGCGTCACCGGACCAGCGGTGATCTGCGCCAGAGACCTGGAACCCGTGACGCCAGTCGAGGCGCGCGGTCGCGTCCTGCTCGACCGGGTCGAGCGCGTCGAGTTCGCCGGCAGCGCGGGTGTAGCTGTCGCCGGCGCCCCACAGGAACACGCTCGATCCCGCGTCCTGGCCTCCCCTGCCCGCCCGGAGGGACCCGTCCCAGAACCGCGGCCAGACCGGGTACTGGGCGGTCGCCTCCCCCGCGAAGTCGAGGAATGACCTGCGTCCTGCCGCCGAGACCCACAGGTCCTTGCCGACCGGGGCCTTCACGTCGCCGCCAGCCATCACGAAGTTGATCGACGCGCTGCCGTGCACCGCTTCCGGGCGATCGAGGGCCGACGTAGACTCCACGACGCCGCCCACCGCGTTGCCGTACTGGCTGCCGAACGTGGAGGGGTAGAGCTCGAGGGTCGAGAGCTGGGACGCCGGGAAAACGCTGGCGTACTGGTTGTAGTGGTAGAGGTACGGGACCTGGATGCCGTCGAGATAGTACCGGTTCTCCGGACCGGAAGCGCCGCGGATCGCGAGGTCGCCGGCGGACGGCGAGTACTCGCGCTGGACCGCCACGCCCGGGAGCGCCTGGACCAGGCGGACGGCGTCCTCGAGCGCGCCCGGCGTCTCGAGCGCCATCTCGGCGTCCACGACCTGCCGCGTGGCGTCCGGGCCGGGCCGGAACGCCTCCACCACGACCTCGAGGTCGCCGGGGCGCGGCTGGAGTGCCACGCGGAGCACGGCGCCGCGGTCCACGGTGAAGTCGGCGGGCAACCACCCCTCTGCCTCGACGTGGACGGTAGCGGAGCCGGCCGGGAGGGTGGCGCGCCCGTCGCTGCCGGTGGTGACGGACGTGCCGTCCGCGGTGACCGTGGCGCCCGCGATCGGATCTCCCGATCCGCGGGCTCCGACGCGGATCTCCACCGGCTCCGCCGCCAGCGCGGCGACGACCCACCACATCACGGCGCCACCGCCGCGTCCACGAGGACCGTGGCGCCGACCAGCTCGCTCCGGAGGCAGGTCCCGTCGAGCAGGAGATCGGGGTGGAACGCCCCGGCCAGGCACGCGGGAGGGTCCGCTGACCCAACCGGCGGGGCGAGCCGCAGCCCGCACGGAGAGGCGTCGTCCGCGAGGAGCGTGACGCTGGCGGTCCCCGCGAACGGCTCGTCCGCCGGGACCCAGCGGTCGCCGAGCCATACCCCCGGATCGGCGGGTCCGACCCACACTTCGGCCGCGCGGAACGGGTTCGCCCCGGACGGCGTCACCGCGAGCACCAGGAGCGTGGAGACGCCGGGCGGGTCGGCCACCGCGGCGTCGAGCTCGTCGTCGTCGAGGATGAGGTCGCCCGCCGCCCAGTCGGCCGTACTGGCATCGAGCTCGAAGAAGGTCCCGCTGGTCGCCATGAACCGCGCGGTCGCGCCATCCGGCACGTCCGCGGCGAACCGGGCGAACCCGCCGGGCGGCACGTCCGCGCCGGGCGTCCCCTCCAGCGCGCCGCGAGCGTCCGGGAGCAGCTCCGGCCCCGCCAGGCCCGCGATCCGGAGATCGAGGATCTCCCGGCTCAGCTCGCCCACCACCCCGGCCGCGGCGTCCGCGGGGACCGCCACGAACGCCCGCTCCAGAGCGCCGCTCGGGAATGTCGCGACGAGCGCGAGGATCGCGTCGCACGCGACGTCGGGCGCCGGCCCGGTGGCGATGGCATCCGCCGGATCGAGCGCCGCCACGGCGTCCGTGTCTGCCACGCACCCCCACGCGAGGTCCACCGGCGCGTCCGACCAGCCCCGGCCGCCCACCCACAGCGCCGCGCGCGGGCGGACGACCCCGTCCGCCACGTGCACCGAGAGCGCCGCGATCCGGTCGCCCCGGAGGTCGTGGCGATCCGCGTCGAATGGCTCCTGGCAGGCGAGCAGCGCGAGGACGAGCATGCGCAGTTCCTCTCACCCGGCGCTCCCCTGGGGTCCAGCGCTTGACCGCGGGTCGCCGCGCGTGCGACAAGCGGACGTGCCGGAGTAACCCTGATCCTCGCACTCGCACTCGCCCTCGCGGCCCCTGCCGCCGAGCCGTCCTCCGTCGAGCTCGTTCCCGTGCAGCGGGAGCCGGGCGGCTGCACCGTGTACGTACGCGTCGACGGCCAGATCTTCCTCGACGACATCCTCGTCGCGCCCGAAGCGCTCACCCAGACGCTCAGTGACCGCCTCGACGACGACGCCACGCTCCAGGTGGTGGTCGCGGCGGACGCGACCGTGCCGTACGGGCGGGTCCAGGAGGTGCTCGACCTCGCGCGCGCCGCCAAGCCCCGCAACCTGGCGCTGGAGGTGGACGCTGCGACTGCCTCCGGGATGGTGCCGCCCGACGCCCAGGAGCTCGGGACGCTCAGCCAGGACGAGCTGCGCGACCTCCGGCCGCGCCGGTACCGGTTCCCGCAGAACCCGTATGCCAACACCTCCGGGTTCACGGCGTACTCCCTGGAGCTCGGCGAGTTCCGGGTCGGCCTCGGCACGCTCGCGGCCGGGGTGCTGCCGGGCACGCAGGTGGGCACGTTCCTCCCCGGTGATCTTGCGGGCGCGTTCAACATCTACGGGAAGTCGAACATCGTCCGGCGCGGCCCGCTCGACCTCGCCCTGATCGCCCAGTACTACAAGGTCCCTTCCTGGCTCCTCGACCTCGCGACGGACCAGGCGAACGCCGCGCTCGACGGCGGGGGCCAGACGGGGTCGCTCCGCGCTTCGGGCGGCTACCTGGGCCTCGGCGCCGTCGTGAGCCTGCAGATCCTCGACCCGTGGTCGGCCCACCTCTCGGTCTACTACGGACGTCCCGGCGCAAAGGGGAGCTTCGCCTTCGACGATCTCCCGGCGCTCCTGTTCCCGGGCCTCGACGTGCCGGAGACCGACGGGAACCTGGTCGCGCGGGTCAACGGGGACGCCGTCGTGATCAACCTCGCCACGGATCTGCGGTTCAACCGCCGTGACAGCGTGTTCGTGTGGGGGCGGGTGCCCGTGTACGCGCGCGCACGCGGCCTCGCGAGCGCGGAGGACTTCGGCGAGGGCTTCGACGGCATCGACATCATCGTGGCGTACGGCCAGCCGCTCCCGCCGTCGGAGACGTACTCGGTCGCTTTCGGGTACATGGCGTCGTGGAAGCACTTCGAGGCGCGCGTGGGCCTGGGCGTGGACGCCTACCCCGTGCCCGTGTGGGCACTGCAGGCGTTCGATCTGTCGTATCGCTTCGGTGGCCCGACCCGCCGGAGCGAGGGCGACATCCGCCGGGGGTACCGCGACCAGCGGCGCGATCTGCGGGATCAGCCGCCGGTCAGCGCTCCTCCGGTGGGGCCGACGCCCGCGGAGTGACGGGCCGCTCGACCACCACCCATTCGTGGCGGTGCTCGCACTGCCAACGGTGCTCCGAGCGGCCACCCTGCTCGTCCGGGACGTGCTTTCCCCCGATATAGTACGCCCGCGACGGCGCAGTGCACACCGGGCAGGCCCCCGACGGCGGGTTGAAGTCCGGCCGCGCCATATACGCCCAGCGGCCTGCTCCGCCCATGCTCACTCCCAGATCATGGATCCCTTGGGGAGGAAGTACGCGATCACCATCCGACCGCCGGTCACGGCCGGGATGTGTCGCGACCCTGGCGGCATGACGACCCAGCCGCGCGGACACCCTTCGAACGTCGGCACTCCCGTGCGCGGAAAGCACAGGCTCACCTCCCCGTCCGGGTGGGTGTGCGGCAGGCCCGCGCCGTCGTCCATGTCCACGACGTCGATCGACAGCCCGGTCGTGCCGGCGCCGGGCTTCGCGAGGCGGCCGAACGTGATGGCAGGTGTCGCGCGCTTGGGGGTGAGCCACCCCTCGCTCGACGCCGCGGCGAAGAGGTCGTCGATCCAGGACAGGCCGGCCACTGGGTGCTCCGACTCCAGCGTGCGGGCGGCGACGGCCGGGTCGGAGAGATCCAGGCGCGCGATCCGCTCTGCCAACGGGGCGAGCGCCGCGAGCAGCTGTTCCTGGGTCGTGCTCATGGGGCCTCCCGCTTCCCGGATCGCTTAACCGACCGGCGCGAGGCCGCCAGCGCCAGGAGCGCCAGCCACGCGGGGCCCGGGGCATGGGTGCAACCGCCCTTCTCCTCTGCAGTGACGGAAGGCTCGGGGGACGCCTCGGGATCGGCGGCCGGAGTGTCGTCGTCGTCCGTGGTGTCGTCGGCCTCGCCCGGGTCGTCGCAGTCGGCGTCGTCGCTCGCGAGCTCGGTTCGAACTCCCGCCCCGTCCCCGTCGGCGTCGGTCCAGCACACCTCGCGACCGTCGCAGTCCCCGTCCACGCCGTCTCCGGTGCGCTCGCGGCCGCCCGGATACGCGTCGCCGTCCGCGTCGTCGCAGTCCGTGACGGACGCGGCCTCGCCCGGTGCGTTCCCACAGATCACGTCGTCGCCCGGGGTGGTCACGGGCCCGGCGTAGCCGTCCCCGTCCGCGTCGAGATAGCATAGGTCGATCGCGTCACAGTCCTGGTCGAAGCCGTCTCCCGCGACCTCCACCCCGTCCGGGCTCAGGCCGGCGTCACCGTCGTCGCAGTCGTGCTCGTAGCTCGCGGCCTCGGCGTCCGCGGCGCACAGCCCGTCCGCGTCCAGATCCACGCCACCGAGACACCAGCCGTCGCCGTCCGCGTCCACGTACTGCGGGCAGACGTCGCCTTCGAGGCGGATATCGTCCACGAGGAGATACCAGGAGTACCACGCGCCTTCGTCATCCTGGAGCGGGGCGGCCTGCAGCTCGATGCGCGCGGTCTGGCCGCACAGCCCGGTGACGTCGAGCTCAACGGTCCCGAACGCCGCGGTCGAGGGGACGATCGGCACGGACGTGTTCGGTGGGCCCTGTGTCGGCACGACCAGCAGGTGCAAGTCCACCCACGGAGCCTCGGCGCGGTGGTCGATCCGCAGCCACGGCCGAGTGATCTCGACGGTCTGCGACAACGTCGCGATCGAGCCCGCGCCGGCCGCAGCCGCGAGACGCGCCGCGTACGGCGCCGACGGGAACAGCACGTCCCGGCTGTCGGTGTACGGCCCGGCCGAGAACGAGGTTCCCTCCGTGACAGCGTCCACGGTCTCCCCGGCCCCGCCGGTCGCCCAGCCCGCGAGATCCCCGGAGCCGAAGTCCCCGTTCGCCACCTGACCGTGGGCCACGGCCGCCCACCCGGCGATGATGGTGAACACTGGACCACCCCCGCGACCATCCTAACCGCCCGGGCGGACACCCGCGCGCCCGCGCGTTACGGGCCGCCCTCCGGAGATCCGAATGCCCGCGTCGCGCGCCCTGCTCCCCCTCCTCCTCGCCCTCGCCGTACCGTCCGCCGGGTGCGGCAACGACGCCAAGCTCGCGGAGCTCGAGGGCAAGCAGCGGGACCTGCGCACGGAGTACGACGCAGTCGCAGCGGACGTCGAGAAGATGCGCTCCCAGCTCCAGGCCATGGGCGTGCTGGATGCCGAGCCAAAGGCCGCGAAGGCCGGCAAGGGCAAGGCCGGCGGCGGGAAGGCGAAGGGCAAGGTCGGCTACCCGACCCCGAAGAACAACGTGACGGCGGCGCTCGGCATCACCGCCACGCGCACGGGCACCACGCCCGGCCTCCCTGCGCTCCCGGAGATCCAGCGGGGCGAGGACACGCCGTGCGGCTGGAAGTTCCAGGTCAAGGAGATCCAGCCGATCTCGGACTACCAGGTGAACGCGGCGGGCCTCGGCAAGGCGGGGCCCGTCATGCTGCTGGAGGACGGCAAGCCGCTCGCGTCCCACGCGCTCCCGGCGGACTACGAGGGGCAGTGCGCCGGCGCTTTCCGGCACGCGGGCTTCCTCATCCTGTTCTCGCCCCAGGGCGCGCCGGAGGCCGTGGAGGGCAAGAAGTACTCGATAGCGCTGTCGGAGGACGTGCCGCTCGCCCGCGGGGACGACGGGCGCCCGATCTACTGGATCTACCCCGGCACCACGCTGCGGATCGAGACCGGGAAGGCGTGGGATCCGGCGTGGGGCAAGCTCGAGGCCGACCTCGTCCCGCACACCTTCGGCGGGTCCACCAACTACCAGGTGACCATTGCCGGGACCCCGATCGACCTGCCGGACGACCAGGACGCGCCGCACCTCCACCACGTCGTCGATCCGGTGCCGGCGGGGCCGATCATCGTCGAGATCTCGTCCCCGGCGGACGGCCCGTATGTGGCGCTGCAGACCCTCACGCTCGGGAACGCCGACCACGCGGCGGTGGTCACGAGCGAGGTCGCGTTCCGCGCCGCGGCGGGGAAGTAGCCCCATGCGCGTCATCCTGCCGTTATCGGCCTGGATCCTGGTCGGGTGCGTAGACCAGCGCATCGAGGCCCTCGAGCGCGACATCCGCGATCTGCAGCTCGCGGTCGAGGATATGCAGGCCGACAGGCGCGCCATGGAGCAGGCGGTCCGCACCGCGCAAGCGGAGGGCCGGCTCATTTACAACCGCAACCCGGAGGGCTGGGACCCGACGCTGCCGCTCCCGGCGGGTGACCCGGCCCGGCCGGACGTGATCCTGCTCTCGGTCGACACGCTGCGCGCGGATCACCTGGGGGTCTATGGCTACGAACGTGCGACATCGCCATACATCGACGAGCTGGCCGCCCGCGGGACGCGCTTCGCGAACACCTGGTCGCCGGCCCCGTGGACGCTCCCGAGCCACACGACCATGCTCTCGGGTCAGCTCACGTCAACTCACGGCGTGATCGAGGACCACCTCAAGATCCCGGCGGACGTCGGCCTGATCCAGGAGGTCTTCCAAGGCGCTGGGTACGCCACGGCAGGCGTCACCGCGACCCTGTTCGTCTCGTCGAAGTTCGGGTTCGAGCGGGGCTTCGACTCGTTCGAGGACTTCGACATCACCGACACGAATATCAACAACCTCGCGACCGTGAACGCCGAGAACGTGTTCGCGAACGCGACCGACTGGGCCCAGAAGCAGGAAGAGGGGAAGCCGGTCTTCCTGTTCCTGCACGTGTACGACGTCCACTACCAGTACAGCCCCCCCGAGCCGTGGAACGAGAAGTTCGACCGCCCCGGCACGAAGGCGGACGGCCGGTACAAGAACTACGAGCACTACCTGCGCAACCCGGTGCCCGACGAGCAGCTCGCGCACCAGATGGCCTCGTACGACGAAGAGATCGCGTACGTGGACGACCAGCTCCGGCAGTTCCTGGAGCGCTGGGAGGCGTCGGGCCGGAAGGCGTACTTCGCGATCACGTCGGATCACGGCGAGGAGTTCGCGGAGCGCGGGAGCTGGGGGCACGGCCACACGCTGTACCCGGAGCAACTCCACGTCCCGCTCGTGGTCGTCGGGCCGGACGTGAAACGCCAGGTCGTGACGGCGCGCGCGGGGACGGAGGACATCGCGCCGACGCTGGCGGGCCTCGCGGGACTCGCGCTGCCGAACGCGGACGGCCAGAACCACGCAGCGGGCCTGCGCGGCGGCCGCATCGACGGTGCGGGCGTCCCGGCTCCGTTCGCCGACACCAGCCGCTTCGACACGAACCGGATCCGCTGGCACAGCCCCCCGTACGACCTGTACGCGGACCTCGTGAGCGGGGAGATCCGGGTGTGCGACACGCGGAAGGATCCGACTTGCCGGACCCTCGTGGACGACCCGGCGATCGCCGCGAAGGCGGCGGCCGGCCTGCAGGGCTTCCTCGGCGACCCGTGGGGCGCGAAGGTCGACGGCACGGTGAAGGTGGAAGCCGGCGTGGTCTACAACGGCCGCGGGGCCCCGCTCGCGAGCCTGCCGGTGATCGCTGGCGCGAAGTTCACGATCCTGCCAGGGGACGCACAGGTGACGTTCACGGCGGCGGACGGGACGGTCTCCGGGCCGTTCCAGCCCCTGGGCGGGAAGTTGCCGGCGCCGGAGGACCCGCTGACGTTCGGGGGCCGGGTGATCGGCGAGGGCGTCGTGCTGACGGACGACGACAAGGCGATGCTCGAGAGCCTCGGGTACGTCATGGACGATGACGAGGAGGACCCTGCCCCGGCGAAGGCCAAGACCGGGAAGGGCAAGGCCAAGGCCAAGGCGGCTCCAGTGGAGGAGTAGGGATCCTCAGGGCCGAGGACCGTAACGCACGGGATCCACCGCCTTCCCTCCGATCTTGAGCGTGAAGTGCAGGTGCGGCCCCGTTGATCGGCCCGTGTTCCCGCTGGCGGCGAACACCTGCGCCCTGCCGAGGATATCGCCGCGCGCCCCGTCCACCGCGTTCAGATGGCAGTAGGAGCTCCGGATGCCGTGGCCGTGGTCGATCACGGCGAACCGCCCGTTCACCCGGTCCTCGCCGACCACCGCGAGCTCCCCGGCCTGCGCCGCCCGCACCGGCGTGCCGATCGGCGCCGCCAGGTCCACGCCGTTGTGGAGCTTCCGCGTGCCGAGCACCGGGTGCGTACGCTCCCCGAAGCCCGAGGTGATCCGCGCGTTCTCGACCGGCCACGCCAGATCCAGCACCGTGGCGAGGCCGAGCGCCCCGCCGACCACGCGGTCCCCCTCCCGGCGGTCCCCGCCGGAGAGCCAGCGCCGGTGGGTGGCCCAGGCGCCGGGGTCCGCGTCGCCCGCGGCGACCGCCCGTGCCACCGCGCGAGCGCGGAGATCTGCTCCGATCGCCACGATCTCCAGGGCCTCCTCCACGGTGGCGCCGGCGGCGTACAGCTCGTCCGCCAGCGCGAGTGCCGGCTCCGGGCGGTCCGCGAGCCCGCGCGCCAGGATCTCCGCCTCCGCGGCGGCCGGCACGCCCCCGGCCAGCGCCGCGCGCGTGGCGGTGCGCCACGGCTCCGGGAGCGCCGCGGCTGGCGGCGGCTCCGCGGGCGGCGGCGGGAGCTCCACACCCGGATCGGGCACCGCTGCGCCGCCCGTCGTGAAGTATGCGGTGAGCGTGGGCATCGTCGCGCCGTTGCCCCGCAGGCGCTCCGCCGCGTACCAGCCGGCCGCGCCCACCGGCGTGCGCACCACCGCCGCCCACAGGAGCACGGCGAGCAGCGGCAGGTCCACCAGCCCGAGGCGCCCGATGCGAGCCACGCGCTTCATCGCCGCCACCACAGCGGTAGCCCATGGCGCGCCGCGAGCCATGCCAGCGGCAGCGCGACGACCGCGCCGGGCAGCCCTGCCCACCACCGCTCCGGCGGAGACCCTCGGCGAACCACTGTTTCGAGCCCGGTCCACCCGAACCGCCACCCCACCAGCGCGCCCACCGCCCACGCGAGCGGCCGCGCGTACCCGAGGATCACCGCCGCCGCCGCGTCCTCCACCGCGATCGCGACGGCCCAGGTCCCCGCGGCCGCCACGGGCGCCCAGAACAGCGGGAGGACCGCTCCGATCGCCGAGCGGCGCGCCCACCACGCCCGCGCGTCCGCCACGGGCTCGGCCCGCGCGGCGAGCCGCCAGCGCCCCGCCCACGCGAGCGCCGCGATCTCCAGCGCCGCCGCCAACCACGCGCCCGCGATCAGCGGCGCCTCCGGATCCGGCCACGCGACCTCGATCCCCGCGAGCCAGCCGCCGAGCGCGTCATCCAGCCGGTCCGCGGCCAGGTGCAGCCCGAGCGCGAGCAGCGCGAGCTCCCCGACCCAGCCCCAGGCCGGCCGCGTCCACGCCGCGGCGCGATCGAGCCCGAGCAGCCAGCCCACCGGCGCCTCCCGCTGAGCAGACGCGCGGGCAGCCCGGACCTTACGCGGCGAGGTAGCCGCCGTCGACCGCGAACGTCTGGCCCGTCGTGTAGGACGACTCGTCCGACGCGAGGTACAGCGCGATCCCGGTGATCTCGTCGGGCGCCGCGATACGCTTGAGGGCCGTACGGCTCGTGACCATCTCGTGGATCGTCGGATCGTTCACGAGCGCCGCCGCGAGCCGCGTGTCCACGACGCCGGGTGCGATCGCGTTGAACCGGATCCCAGCCGGCCCGAGCTCCATCGCGAGCGTCTGGACCATGGAGCTCAACGCAGCCTTCGTCATGCCGTAGACGCCCTGCAGCGGCGCGGAGCGCTGGCCGAGCACGCTCGACACGCAGATGATCGAGGCCGGACGCCCTCCCAGCGCCTGAACGAGCGCCCGGGAGAGCGCGAACGGGCCCTTGACGTTCACGTCGAACGTCTTGTCCCAGGCGGCCCATTCCGTGCCGATCATCGGTCCGAAGTAGGGGTTGGTCCCCGCGTTGTTCACGAGGATCGTCGGCACGCCCACGTCGCGCACCACGCCGTCCCACCACGCCGGGATCGCGTCGACCTGGCCGACGTGGAGCGCGCGCGCCACGGCCATCCCGGGGTGCGCCGCGTTCACCTGCGCTGCAGACGCGGCGATGTCCGCCTCCTTCCGGCTGGCCATGACCACGCGGGCGCCCTCCCGCGCGTACGCGTGCGCGATGGCGAGGCCGATGCCGCGGCTCGCGCCCGTCACCACCGCGATCCTGCCGTCCAGCCGACCCATCTGCCCTCCCCTGCCGCAGCCTACGGCACGGGCAGCGCCGGGTCGAGGGGCTCCCACTTGACGGCTGCCTTGCCGTCGCCCGCGTTCGTGAACGTCACGATCAGGTTCGCGTCCGCGTCTTTCCAGCGCGCACCGGGGTTTCCGGCCGGGAGGCGCACGGTCTCCGTCGGGCCCCATGCGGTCTCGAGCACGCCGTCCCAGTACCCGAGCGGCGCAGAGACGTCGATCTGCGTGACCGCGCCGCCCTCCACGATCGCCACGAACCCCACGTGGTCGAAGCCCTCGAGCATCCCCGCGACCCCCTTGATCCCGGGCGCGATGTCGAAGTCCGGCGGCCGCCGGATCGGGTTCGCGATGCCCGTGGCCACGCGGCGCGCGTCCGCTTCCGGCATGCCGAGCCGAAGCGCGCCGAGCGGGCCGGTGAGCTGCGCCGGCTTCCCCTTGGGCACGAACTGCGCCAGGGGCGAGTCGCCGGGGAACTGCAGCGCGCTCGACCGCAGGTCCTTCGTCGGCTCAGTCGGCTTCGACGCGATCGGCGCGTCCGTAGCGCCGCAACCGAGGATCAGGGCGAGCATCCACATCGGTCCCTCCACGCAGGGCTTCTACCCCGCCGGCCGCTCCGAGGTAGGATGCGTAGATGCACACCACTCGTAGCGGGCCTCCTCTCCCGTACGCCGAAGATCACACCCTCGCCACGCCGATCCCAGCGGCCGCGCGTGGCGTCCGCACGGACGGACCCGGGGGGGCGGAGGAGCGCCGGCGCGCCGCGCGCGCCAGGATCTTCGCTACCGGCACCCCGATCGGGCAGCACCTCCGCGTCGAGCGCCAGGTCCGCGTCGCCCCCGACCGGAGCTGGTCCCTCCTGAACAACCAGCAACCGCGCTGGTACACCCAGAAGTGCTGGACCTGTGGGAACAAGCACAGCCCGCCGACCGCGCGCGCCTGCACGTACTGCCACGGCGGCCTCGGCTTCCGCCGCTTCCTCATGTCGTCCCAGCACGACGACGGGACCGCCGGCCATCAGGCGCTCGCCGAGCGCCGCTTCGTGTACCCGACCGTTGCCACGCCGACCGCCATGTACCGCTACGGAGACGAGCTCCTCTCGATCTACCCGTGGCAAGGGGAGAACCTGCTGATCGGCGAGCCGGCGCCCCTGCCCGCGCCGAACCTCCTGTCGATCGGCTTCCAGCTGTGTGACGCCCTGTCGTTCCTCCATGCCCACGGGGTCGTCCTCCGCCGGCTCACGGCGGGCAACGTCATGATCGCGCCGGACGGCACCGCGCGCTTGTTCGATCTGGAGGTCGATCGGATCGAGTCCGGGCCGCTCCGCCGCACGGACGATCCCACGCGGCCCCCCGTCCGAGATCTGCGAGAGCTCGCGTTGATCCTCGCCGACTGGTGCGCGATCGACGACGACGACTTCCGGCGGTTCCTCAAAAAGGTGCAGCGGGGCGCGTGGCACACCGCGGACGCCCTCGCCGCCGCGCTCTCGCAGTACAGCCACAGTCGCCGCCCGCAGGCCACCCAGCCGCGCGCAGCGGCATTCACGGATGTCGGCCTCGTCCGCCCGCTCAACGAGGATGACTGGTCGTGGCGCCGCCTGTCCGCGCGGCTGGAGGTCTATACGGTCGCGGACGGCATGGGCGGCCACGAAGCTGGAGATATCGCGAGTCAGCTCGTCACGCGCACCATGGTGCGGACCCTCGAGCGCCGCCTCGGCTCTGCGGAGGATCCGCCGGACCGCCCGGTGCCC
>CAMCWU010000087.1 GCA_945882675.1 Klebsiella pneumoniae
CCACGGCAGACGACACCTTCGTGGACTCCGATAAGGAGTTCGACGAAGATGGCCGGGT
Source organism: Klebsiella pneumoniae (assembly GCA_945882675.1). Taxonomy (GTDB): domain Bacteria; phylum Myxococcota_A; class UBA796; order UBA796; genus CANLGQ01. The sequence continues at coordinate 59 of CAMCWU010000087.1, forward strand.
CTACGCCTGGAATGGTTTCAGCGTCACGGTGGACGTGGTGGACGCCCCGTTCATCATCGAAGACGACGGCATCCACTACTACGACTTCTCGGTGGATGGGCCGCCGCTCGAGCCGAACCCGGTCGTGAGCTTCGCGGGCGAGTGGGGCGCCTTCAGCTCGACCTCCGCGCTCGTCATCCCCGCGCTCGAGCTGATCGAGCCTTCCGCCAGCGACAACGTGGACGTCACGGACGGCTTCGGTGCCGTGCGCTGGACCCCCGGCGGCGCAGGCATCCCGCACATCGTGCTGGTCGCGGACGACTTTACCCGCGTCTACCGCCTCGCGGACGACGGCGAGTACGAGCTCGACTGGGAGTCGCTGGACCTCGGCAACGAGATCCCGGACGTCTACTACGCGCGGCTCTCCGTGACGGAGTCGGACGTCAACGGCAACACGCTGAACGTCGTGGGCGTGACCCGCCAGAACTTCGGCGTCCAGGTCTGCGACGACTTCCCGACCACGAACGTGCCGGGGGATAAGGGCTCGGGAAACCTCGACGACAGGCCGAACTACGTCTCGGTTGGCTACCACGGCCTGATCTACGAGAACGCCCTGTACGACTACAAGGTCGGGGGGACTGGCGTGTCGGCGACCATCGATTTCGTGATCTACGACATCAACTTCCAGCCGCTCTGCACGATCCAGTACGACGCGAGCTCCAACACGCCCACGACCGCGTGGACCGTGGACAACGGCATGCCCCTCTGGCAGGGCTACGAGATCGACCTGCAGGAAGGCCGCGGCTTCAGCGACTGCGGCAACGTGGACGACGCGATCTTCGGGAACCGGGACCTCCGCGTCTTCCTCGAGCAGTTCACGTGGGGCTTCGGCATTGGCCAGCTGTCGCCCGTGCAGGAGCTCGAGCTCGAGGCCCAGTTGGGCGCCCAGTGGGCGATCATCGGCCCGCAGCTCCACGGCGTGTACGCGACCATGGACGGCGTGACCGCCCAGGAGATCGGCTTCGGCCGTAACTTCGACCTCGACGGGTGCTACGCACTGGGCAGCCCGACCGTCGCGGACGAGCTCGTACCCTCCGGCCCGGATCTCCCGAACTCGGCCTACGCGGGCTTCGGGCTCTACACGTACGACATCCAGCCGTGAACGACTCCGATCGTACACCCCGGGCCGGGCTTGACCCCATGGCGCTCCGCCCTTAGCTTCCCTCACCAGGGGAGTCTCGTGATGGGGCAGGCAGTGTCGGGGCGTCCGCGCCAGGGTGGACGCGGGGAGCGTGAGGCCGCCCCGCCGGCGCCGGACCCCTTGGTGCGGGCCAAGGCCGAGAAGCTCCATGCGTCCGGCATGCCGTTCCAGATGGCCATGGCGGTCGCGCAGGGCCGCCTCGAGCTGAACGAAGCGTTGGAGCGCCTTTCCAGAAAGGAGCGCGTCAACCGCCTCATGGAGAAGCACGACCTGTCACGGGCGCTGGCCACGCAGATCGTCATCGGCCACGCGGACCTGGACCAGGTGCTCGCGCGCCGGCGCATGGACGAGCACCGCGAGAGCCACCGGGAGCGCACCGTGCTCGAGCCGGGCACGACCGGCCTCACGCTCGTGTGCCACGGCGGCAAGCAGCTCAAGGGCGGGATCGTGAGCGTCGATCCGTACGGGGTCCACGTGAAGCCCGACGGCGCCGCGGACCCGGTGGAGCTCCACAAGCTCCAGATCAAGTACGTCTACAGGACCGCCGACTGGAAGAAGGTCAAGAAGGCCGTCAAGACGGAGAAGAAGACCGAGCAGGCGGAGCCCGTGGTGCGCCCGCAGGACCGCTATACCTGCTCGGACAAGCGGCTGTTCGGCTACCTGGATCGCAAGCCGGAGGTCACTGTCAGCCTGATGGAAGGTGACGAGCTGAAGGGCGAAGTCTCGTGGTTCAGCCGGTACGAGTTCGGTCTCAAGCTCAAGGGCGACGCAGAGGTCACGGTGTTCCGCCACGCGCTCACCCACATCGGCACCTGATCGGATAAGGGGGGGCGCCTCCGGGGGGTCCACCCGGAAAGGAGCTCTGATGGGTCTGATGACGGGTGCGCTCTCGGGCGCCCGCTTCCGCGTGGTGGGTGATCTGCCCGCGGGCTGGCGGGAGATCTTCCGCGATCGCCTCAACGAGCTCGCGTTCATGGAGCCCCCGAACCAGCTCGGCAAGGAAGAGGTGGAAGGCTGGGTCCTGACCCAGAACCTGCTGGACACCGACTTCACGGACTTCAACCGCTGGCTCGTGAACGACTACGCGCTGCTGGCCCTGCGCGTCGACAAGAAGCGGCTCCCGGGCAAGCTCTTCAAGGCGCACCTGGACAAGAAGATCCAGGCGTGGTGCCAGGAGCGCGGCGTAGAACGCGCGCCGAACGCCGTGAAGACCGAGATCAAGGAGAAGCTGGAGGAGGAGTGGCTCGCCCGCGCCTTCCCGAGCGTCGGCGTGACGGAGGCGATCTGGAGCGTCGAGAACCGCTACCTGCTCATCGGCGGGTTCTCGGAGAGCGTGATCGACCGGTTCCGCAAGCGGTTCTTCCGCACGTTCGGGCTCAAGCTCGTGCCGTGGTCGCCGCTCGACTGGCTCGGCGCGACGACAGAGGTGGAAGCGCTCATCGCGCGCGTCCCGACCGAGATGACCTTCTCGAGCGACAACGGCGCGGCGCGCCAGGTGGGTGTCTGATGGCGGGGAAGCGCAAGGGCGGGGACGCCGGCGGCGACGCAGAGGGCTTGCCGATCCTGCCGCACATCAGCGGCGAGTTCTACATCTGGTTCTGGTGGGCGAGCGAGCGGCAGTCTGCCGTGTTCGACCTGCCGGACCCGATCGGCCGCGTGGAGGCCTGGGTGGACGCCCGCCTCGCGTTCCGGCTCCCGAGCGACACCAAGGTCTCCGCCGTCATGACCGGCGAGAACCCGGCGAACACGCTCGAGTCTCGCGCGGCGCTGGCAGGCGGCAAAGTGCTCAACGACGTCCGCATGGGCCTCAAGCGCGACGACCGCGAGTTCATGGTGAACCTCAAGGGCCCGGCCATCCACCTCGTCGCCGCGAAGCTGCCGCAGGTGGTGAAGGAAGGCGGGGAGGAAGCCATCTTCGAGCGCATGCACCTGTACGAGGAGCTGATGCTCATCGTCTCCGGGCTGTTCCAGGAGTACGCTCGGTCGCGATCCACCGCCGCCTGGGACCGGGAGGTCGTGCCGGCGCTGCGGAAGTGGGTGGCGGGACAGGACAACTAGTCAGGGACCTGCAGGCAGTCGCACCGTCGGCCTCCGAGCCGGCGCCAGGCCGGCTCACGGGTTGGCGCACGCCGGGTCGGCCAGTACGCCCGCCGTGTTGTCCACCCACCCCGGCTTTGCGCCCTTCAGCTTGACCTGGACCCACCAGGGCTCGGGCTCGGGCGCGGCGAGGGGGACGTCCATGGCGGCCCAGCACAGGTCCGTGGTGCGCCCGGCGCACTGCGGGTCGGTGACGAACGGGGCCTCGGCCTCTACCATCTGATTGCGCGCATAGAGCTTATGCTTTCCACGGGCCCCGGGGCCGAGGACCCACACGATCTCGCCGGGCCGGACGATCAGGTCCCCGCGCATCGGCGTCTCCCGCCCCACGCGGGCCGGCCGCGGCTTCCGCGCGACCTGGCCGGTGACGGTGGCGACCTTCTCGCCAGCCGCGACGTGGCCGATCTCCGCGCCGCCGGGCGTATCCAGGACCGGAGCGTCCGCTGTGGCGGTCCACTCGCCGTACGCGCAGCACTTCGCGCCGGCCACCACCGGGCACGCGCCCACGTCGAGCCAGGGGTCCGAGAGCCCGCTGGGGAGCTGGGGCGGCTGCTGGAACACGCGTGCGATGGAAGTGGGGCGGGTCATCCGGGGCTCCGGCTCGGGGGCCGGGGTCTCCGGTGTCGCGGTGACGACGTCGCCTGCCGGCTCCCCACACCCGAGCAGCCACAGGCTGGCGAAGAGGATCATGCGGTACTCCGGAACGCTTCGGCGCGGAGCGCCTCGATCTCGTCGGGGTCGGTGGGGGCAGCTGCCGTGAGGTTCTCGGGTCCGGCGTCCGTCACGAGGATGTCGTCCTCGATCCGGATGCCGATGCCACGCAGCTCCGGCGGCGCGCTCTCGTCGTTCGCGGCGATGTACAGGCCGGGCTCCACGGTGAGGACCGTGCCGGCGGCGAGCTTGCGGACCGCGCCGTTCCGGCCGTAGACGCCGGCATCGTGCACGTCGAGGCCGAGCCAGTGGCTGGTGCCGTGCATGAACCACTTCTTGTACGCTTCGGACAAGACGGCCTGCGAGCGGGTCATTCCCTTGAGCAGCCCGAGCTCGATCATCCCGTCCGTCAACACGTCGGCGGCGGCGTCGTGGATGGCGACGAGCGTGCTCCCGACCGTCGCCTTCGCGATCGCGGCGCGCTGGGCGGCGAGCACGATCTCGTAGCAGCGGCGCTGGATCGGCGTGAACCTCGCGTCTACCGGCCAGGTCCGTGTGATGTCGGCGGTGTAGTACGATACCTCGCACCCGGCGTCGATCAGCAGGAGCTGCCCGCTCTCGAGGCGGTCGCGGTTCCGCTTGTAGTGCAGCGTGGTCGCGTTCGCCCCTGTCGCCACGATGGGCACGTAACCGGGGCCCGTAGAGCCCTCGCGGAGGAACCGGTGAGTGAGGGTGGCCTCGACCTCGTACTCGGTCGATCCGGGGCGCGCGGTCCGCATGGCGTCCACGTGGGCGGCCGCGCTGACGCGGCCCGCTTCCCGCAGGAGCGCGAGCTCGTCGTCGCCCTTGATCAGCCGCTCCTCGTGCAGGACGAGCGAGAGGTGCTGGAGCGTCTCCGGCGACGACAGGCCGTTCCGACGGGCCGCGCGGGCCGCCTTCAGGATCGAGCTCATGATCAGCGCGTCGTTGTCGCCGTCCTTCGCGAACGCGTGGTGCAGGCGGTTGACGCCCTGGAGCAGCCGCGGGAGCTCCTTCTCGAGGTCGCCCCAGGTGAACGCTTCGTCCGCGCCGAAGCGCGCGCGGGCGCCGTCCGGGCCCTCCCGGAAGCCGTCCCACACCTCCCGTTCGGGGTTCTTCGCCTGCACGAACATGGTCAGGGGGGTCTTGCCCGGGCGCAGGAAGATCGCGACGTCCGGATCCTCCCAGCCGGTGAGCCACAACACGTCCGAGTCCGGCCGGTACCGATACTCGGCGTCGCTGTTCCGGTTGTGGTGATGGGCGCCGAACACGAGGACGGCCTCGTCGTCGGACAGGCGGGAGAGGATCCGCCGGCGGTGAGCAGCGAAGTCGGGGGTCATCCGGGCTCCGGGTGGCGTGGGCGGCGGACCGAGCCGCAACGATCGGTTGACACCACCCGCGCTGAACCCTAACTTGCAGAGTGTCCGGGGAGCAGCGCGATGGAGGAGGTCTTCTGGATCGACGGCGAAGACGGCCCCTCCCACGTGATCCGCGTGGACGAAGCGGGGGCCATGACCCCCGATCTCGTGCGCGCGATCCTCGAGATCGATCTGCAGACCTTCGCGGAAAACACCTTCACGTCGTACACGGCGGCCGTCTTCCTGCAGCACGGGCGCGTGTTCCTGCTGCGCGCAGACGACGTGGTGATCGGCACCTGCGTACTCATGCGCACGTGGGAAGATCCTGACGAAGCTACGGTCCTGGCCATGGGCATCCGGCCGGGCTGGCGTGGCCGCGGGCTCGGGCAGCGGTTCGTGGCGGGCGTGCTCCAGCGGCTGCTCCGCTCGGGCGTCCGGCGCGTCACGCTGATGGTGGCGTCTGACAACCGGCGGGCGCTCCGCGTTTATCGGGACGTCGGGTTCAGCCAGGTCGCCGAGCGGGAGGCCGATCCCCGCACCCACGATACCCTCATCGTGCTGCGGGCGGACCTCGCGTCGCTCGACAGTCGGGTTCCGTCGAGTATTCCGGCGGGTAATGGGGAGCCGCGGACGGTCGACATCGGGAAGGGCCCCGGAGCGCGCCCGAGCGTCACGCCCTCGCCCGTCACCCGTCAGGCGCCGCTGCGGACGAGCGAATAGCCGCCGTCCAGTCGCGATCCGGGGTAAGGTTCGGGCGCCACGCGACATCGTGAACCCGGCCACGGAGACCGCTCGATGAGCCTCATGCCCGAGAAGGCTTACAAGAACCTCGACTTCCTCGCCTCGCCCTCCGCCCGGCACATCCGGATCCTGTGCGAGTACGAAGAGCCGCGCCAGCGCTTCCTCAAGGAAGGCGTCCACCACACGATCGTGTTCTTCGGCTCTGCCCGGACGCTGTCGAGCGAGGTCGCGACCGCCCGCGTGGAAGAAGCCCGCGCGTCGTCCGAGCCGGACGAGGAGCTCCGCGGCAAGGCGCTCAAGAAAGCGGAGCTCGATCTCCGCATGAGCCGCTACTACGACGAAGCGCGGGAGCTCGCCCGGCGTATGACCGAGTGGAGCATGGCGCAGGAACCGACCCGGCAATTCCTGATCTCGTCCGGTGGCGGGCCCGGCATCATGGAGGCCGCGAACCGCGGCGCGGCGGACGTGCCCGGCGGCAAGTCGGTCGGGCTCGGGATCAGCCTGCCGTTCGAGCAGGGCGTCAACCAGTACGTCACGCCAGAGCTGGCGTTCGAGTTCCACTACTTCTTCACCCGGAAGTACTGGTTCCTCTACCCCTGCAAGGCGCTCGTGATCTTCCCGGGCGGCTTCGGCACGCTCGACGAGCTGTTCGAGACGCTCACGCTCGTCCAGACCGGAAAGATCAAGAAGAAGCTCCCCATCATCCTGTTCGGGATGGAGTACTGGAGCAAGATCATCGATATCGCGGCGATGGCGGAGTTCGGTACGATCTCGCCCGCGGACATCGAGCTCGTGCACATCACGAACAGCGTGGACGATGCGTTCGAGCACCTGACCCGCCGGCTCTCGCACGCGCCGCAGGGCACGCTCCTGGCCAAGGAAGAGCCTTAGGGATCGCGAAGGTCGTCGGCCACGGCGGCTTCCAGGATCGTCGTGGCCGCCGCGAGGCCGCCCTGGACCACGGCGCCGGCTGCCTTCCGGTGGCCGCCGCCTGTGGGCGCGATCCGAGCCGCAAGGGCAGCGACGTCTACGCGTCCGCGGCTCCGGAGGCTGATCTTCACGCGGCCGCCCGAGCGCTCCGTGAGCAGAGCGCCCACCTCCACGCCCACGACCTGCATCAGGCTCTCGACGATGCCCTCGAGGTCAGCGCCATGCAGCCCCACCACGCCGGCCACGCACAGCGCGCCGTCGCAGTGCAGCGTGGCGGACGAGAGGATCCGGCCCGCGAGCTGCATTCCCTGGAAGCTCCGCTCGTGGAGGATCCGCGAGACCACCTGGGTGTGGTCCACCCCGAGCTCGACCAGCCCGGCGGCGATCCGGAGCACGTCCGGCGTGGTGTTCGAGTGGCGGAACCCGCCCGTGTCGAACACGATCCCGGTGTACAGCGCGGTCGCCAGGTCCACGTCGAGCGGGACGCCCCAGCCCTGCAGCGCGCGGTAGATCATCTCGCAGGCGCTGGACGCCGCCGGCTCCACCCACGCCACATGGTACTCCGCGGGTCGCGTGGATCCGTGGTGGTCCAGGATCGCCTGGACCGTGGCGGCCCGGTAGCGCGCGTCCACGTCGGGGGTGAGCCGGTGGCGGTCGCCGTCCACCACGATGGCCGTGGGGTACTCGCGGCGGAGCTGGTTGTCCGGCACCACGGCGTCCGCGCCCGGGAGCCAGCGGTACCGCCACGGCACGTGGGCCGCCACGTCCACGTCGCGGCCGCGGGCCCGCAGGACGCGCTGGAGCGCGAGGCACCCCCCCATGCTGTCGCCGTCCGGGCCGATGGGCCCCGTGACCAGGATCGGGCCGTCCGCCGGCAGGGCGTCGAGGAACGTGGTGGCGTCCATGGTCAGCTCAGCAGCGAGTCGAGATCGTCGACATCGCCGTCGCTCCCGGCATCTTCACCGGTGGTGTCGTCTCCGGCCTGGGCCGAACCGTCGCCCCGCTTCTTCTTGCGGCGGCGGCGCTTCTTCTTCGCGGCCTCCGACTCCCCCGTGTCGTCGGTGGGGGGCTGGACGGCCGGGGCGTCACCAGTCGTCAGCAGCAGCTCGTCGAGCTCCTCGGGCTTCGGGGCGGGGCGGGGCTTGCGGTCGTCCCGCCGGTCGGCCCGGCGCTCCCCCTGGCGTGGGCTCTCGCGTCGCTCCTTCTCGTGGCGCGCTTCGTGCAGGTCGCGGACGGAGTCGACGTCGCTCATGCGCGCGCGCCGCGTCCGATCCCACTGGAAGAACGCGCGCAACGCGGCCGCCAGGAGCATTTCGCCGTCCGGGCGTTCCTTGAGCTGGCGGACCAGCGGGAGGTAGCTCTCGAACACGAGCTGCCCGAGGGCCGCCTTGATCTGCGCCGCCTGGTGCTCGACGCGCAGGTTCGCGGCGCCCTCTGCGTCCGGCAGCGGTTTGACGGTGAACGGGACCTTATGGACGCTCTCGAGCGTGCGCCGGGTCGCGAGATCCGGGCCGCCGATCAGGCTGATCGCCTTACCCTTCTTCCCGATCCGCCCCGTGCGGCCGACCCGGTGCAGGTAGATCGGCGGGTCCACCGGCAGGCTGTAGTTGATGACGTGGGACAGATCCGAGATGTCGATGCCGCGCGAAGCCACGTCCGTCGAGACCAGGAACCGCACTTCTCCGGCTTTGACCGCTTTCATCACCTGGCTGCGCCGGGCTTGTGTCAGCTCGCCCGAGATGAGCTGCACGTCGAGGCCCTGCCGGTCCAGGAAGGTCGCGACCGTCGCCGTGTCCTCGCGCGTGTTGCAGAAGATGATGGCGGAGGTCGGGTTCTCGACGTCGAGCAGATACAGGAGGGACTTGACCTTGTGGGTGTCCGACCGCGTCTCGTACAGGATGTGCTCGATCTGGCCGACCTGGTCCATGTCGGTCGACAGCGTGACGCTCTCGGGGTCGCGCAGGTACCGCTGCACCAGCCGCTGCGTATCCTGCGAGATGGTCGCCGAGAACAGCATGATCTGGCGGTCGGCCGAGCAGGCGTCGAGGATGCCGGTCACGTCCTCGTAGAAGCCCATCGACAGCATCTCGTCGGCTTCGTCGAGGACGGCGACGCGGGCCTGCCGGAGATCGAGGTTCTTCCGACGCAGATGGTCGAGGATCCGGCCCGGCGTGCCGACGACGATCGCGGGCTTCTTGCGGAGCTCGTCCTCCTGCGGGCCGATCGCGACGCCGCCGTACAGCACGGTCACCGTGCACGGGCGATGTGCGGCGAGCGCGGTGCACTCCTCGCCGATCTGGATGGCGAGCTCGCGCGTGGGGGCGAGAATCACCGCGAACGGTGCGCCTCCGTCTTCCGCCTGGTCGATGATCGGCACGCAGAACGCCGCGGTCTTGCCGGTGCCGGTCTTGGCGCGGACGAGGAGGTCGCGGCCGGCGAGGGCGGCCTCGATCGTGGCGTTCTGCACGGGCGTAGCGTAGTCGTAGCCGCGATCGCGGATGCCCCACAGCGTCTCGGCACGGATCGGGAACTCGGCGAATCGGCGCGCGCTCACGTAGTCGGCGCCAGACGGCGTATATCCGGCGGTATCGACGTCAGTGAAGGTGGTCGCGTCGTCCGCCGAGTCGAGGTCAGGGATGACGGGCGTCTCTGGCGTGGACAAGGCGCGCTCCTGGGGGCCGCGGCCGGTGCGCGGTCGCGAGAAAGTAACCCGGATCGCCCGGGGTCGCCGACGTCCGGCGGGAGCGTTACCAGCGGACCAGGGAGGCCGTTTGGACGAGACCGCGCAGCTTGTGGCCGACGTGAGCGCCAGGGTACGGGATATCCCCGACTTTCCGAAGGCCGGCGTCCTGTTCAAGGACATCACCCCCGTGCTCCACGACCCGGCGCTGTTCGGCAGGCTGGTGGACTGGATGTCCGCCGGCTGGGGCGACGTGGACGTCGTGGTGGCCGTGGAGTCGCGCGGCTTCCTGTTCGGCGCGCCGATGATGGAGCGCATGGGCGTGGGCCTCGCGCTCGCCCGCAAGGCCGGGAAGCTCCCGTGGGCGACCGTGGCCGTGGACTACCAGCTCGAGTACGGCACGGCGCGCCTGGAGATGCACTCGGACGCGATCAAGCCCGGGCAGCGCGTCCTCGTGGTGGACGATCTGCTGGCGACGGGCGGGACCGCGGCGGCTGCGGTGGAGCTGATCCGCAAGCTCGGGGGAGAGGTGGTGGGGCTGTGCTTCGCGATCGAGCTGTCCTTCCTGCAGCCCAGGAAGCGGTTCGACGTGCCGGTGCGGAGCCTGATCCAGGTCGGGGGCTGACCTCAGTTCGGTCCCGTGATCTCCGCCCACACCCGGTCCACCTCCGCCTCCAGCTCGGCGGTGGATCCCTCGTTCCGGATGATGTGCGTGGCGTGTCGCTCCTTCTCGGCCAGCGGCATCTGCGCCCCGATCAGCCCCGCCGCCGCCGCCCCGTCCCGCGCCACCACGCGCGCGAGCTGGGCCTGCGGGGAGCAGGTGACCACCACGACCACGGGATAGAGTCGGTACGACCCGGTCTCTACCATTAGTGCTGCCTCCACCACCACGGCCGGATGGCCCTCCGCTGCGCGTTCGGCGGTCCAGCCCTGGATGGCGGCGCCGATGAGCGGGTGGGTGATCCCCTCGAGGACCTTGCGCGCACCTGGATCCGCCGCGATCCGAGCGCGCATCCTGGGCCGGTCCAGGCCTCCGGCGGCGTCGAGGACGTCCGGCCCGAACGCGGTCACGATCCGCTCGAGCCCGGGCGTTCCCGGCGCCACCACGTCGCGCGCCACCCGGTCCGCGTCCACCGCGGGCACGCCGCGCGCGCGGAGCATCCCGGCGACGGTGGACTTCCCCGTCCCGATCCCGCCTGTCAGCCCCACGATCAGCACGGCTACTCCTGGCCCTGGAACTTCTCGATGTACCGGAACACCGTGCGGGCGTCCACCCCGAGATCGCGGGCGGTCTGCGCCTTGTTCCACGCGTTCAGATCGAGGACCTGGCGGATGTAGTTGACCTTGAAGTCCTCCTCCGCCTGGGCGAGCGGCACGACCTCGCGCTTCTGTCCGCCGTCGAGGCCGAGATCGTCCGGGTTGAGCAGCGGCCGGTCGCTCATGATGACCGCCTTCTTCACGCGGTTCTCGAGCTCGCGGACGTTTCCCGGCCAGTAGTAAGCCTTCAACGCCTGGAGCGCCTGGTTCGTGAAGCCGCTCGGGCGCGCGCCGTACTGCTCGCGGAACCGGTTGAGGAAGTACTGGCCGAGGACCGAGATGTCCTCGCCTCGCTCGCGGAGCGGCGGCAGCTTCACCGAGATCTCGTTGAGACGATAGTACAGGTCCTCCCGGAACTGCCCGCTCTTGATCAGCTCCTGGAGATCCTTGTTCGTGGCCGCCACGACGCGGATGTCCACGGGCCGCGGCGCGAGCTCGCCCACGCGCTCGATCACCCGCTCCTGCAGCACGCGGAGCAGCTTGACCTGCAAGTTCATCGGCATCTCGCCGATCTCGTCGAGGAACAGGGTGCCGCCGTTCGCGCCCTCCACGCGGCCGACCTTGTCGGTCACGGCCCCCGTGAAGCTTCCCTTCTTGTGGCCGAAGAGCTCGCTCTCGAGCAGGTTCTCGGGGATGGCGCCGCAGTTGATGGCCACGAACGGCCCCGCCTTGCGCTGGCTCAGCTGGTGCAGCTCGCGCGCGACGAGCTCCTTGCCCGTGCCGGTCTCGCCGAGGACCAGCACCGACAGATCCGACGGCGCGACGCGGCGGAGGATGCGGAAGAGCTCCTTCATCGGCCCGCAGGTCCCGAGCATCTCGCCCTGCGCGGCCTGCTGGAGCTGCGTGCGGAGGTTCTTGTTGTCGATACGGAGCTGGTTGAGCATGAGCGCGTGGTAGACGATGAGGCTCGCCTGCGCCGAGAACACGCGTACGAGCTTGAGATCCCGGTCGTCGAACAGGCTCGTGACCTTGTCGTTCCCGAGGTAGATGACGCCGAGCAGGTCCTTCCGGTAGATGAGCGGGATGCACATGACCGACGAAAGACGAAGGTCTACCACGGATTGTGCACGTCCGAAGCGGGAGTCGTGCATGGCGTCGCTGACGACGAGCGGCTGGAGCGTCTCCACGACCTGGTTGATGATCGAGTCGCTGACCTTGCTGATATCCAGTGCTTCGTCGGACACATTGTGCGACGCCGCGAGGTTCCGCTGGCCGTCCCGGAACACGATGACGAAGCCCTTCTCGGCGTCCGTGAGCTGCACGAGGCCGCGCAGCAGCGTCGCGAACAGCCGGTTCGGCGAGGTGTCCCGCATCATCTCGTCGGACAACGAGACGAGCTGCTCGATGACGTCGAGCGTGAGGACGTCGTCGGGTGGGGGCGCCGCGGCAGGCTCACCCTCGCCATAGGT
>CAMCWU010000088.1 GCA_945882675.1 Klebsiella pneumoniae
GATCCGAGCCGCGCGCGTAAGCGTCGGTCCTGGATTCGGATGTGGTCGGGAGAATCAGTCTGGTCGGTGTCGATAGTGCGAGGGACCCACCCGTTCCCATTCCGAACACGGAAGTTAAACCTCAGCACGCCGATGGTACTGCACGGGCAACCGTGTGGGAGAGTAGGTCACGCCGGCCTTTCCTATCGTCGAGAACCCCAGTGGCCCCCGTGGTCGCTGGGGTTTTTGCGTTTCGGCTCTGGCCGATCGGGCTACTTTTCCTGCGGGTCGGGGTGGAGACGTGTTAGCGTCTTGGCGGGAGGTCGCTGTGCGGCTGCGGGATCTGGGGTCGATCGGGTGGGTGGCGGTCGCGGCGTGCGGTGCGCCATCGGTCGACGTGACCAGCCCGCCGGCGGCTACGCGCGTCGAGCTCACGCCCGTCGAGCACCTGAACCGCGCCTCCATGGTCCTGCGTGGCGTCCGCCCGTCGGTCGCGGAGCTCGAGGCGGTGCAGGCGGACCCCAGCGCGCTGCCGGGCTTCGTGGACGTGTACTTGCACGACCCCCGGTTCGGTGACACCGTGCGCGACCTGCACAACGACGCGTGGTCCATGCGCGCTACCGGCGAGATCAACGTCCCGGCCACGGGGAGCCTGGCCGACGTGGAGATGACCCGCCTGCGCGTATCCCTGTACGAGGGGCCGCTGCGGACGATCCAGCACGTGGTGGAGAACGACCTCCCGTACACCGAGATCCTCGCCGCCGACTACCAGCTCGGTGACGAAGTGGTGAGCCGCGCGTTCACCCAGCTGACCGGGTACGACGACGCCGTCGGCGGTTGGCAGGTGCTGCACTGGACGGACGATCGGCCGGCCGCCGGGATCCTGTCGGACAACATGCTGTACGTCCGCTTCGGGTCCATGGGCTCGAACTTCAACCGCGGGCGGGCGAACCACGTGTCCCGGGCCCTGCTGTGTCACGACTACCTCGACCGGGAGATCACGCTCGACGGCTCGATTGACCTGTCGGATCCGGCGGTCGTCGCGGACGCTGTCACGCAGAGCGAGGCCTGCGCGACCTGCCACCGCACGCTCGACCCGCTGGCGAGCTTCTTCTCGTGGCGGACGGGGTTCGCGCTTCGCGTGCAGGTCTGGCCGACGCAGCTCTACATGCCGCAGTACACGGAATCGGAGGCCTGGTGGGACACTACAGGCCAGCCGCCCGCGTACTACGGCGCGCCGGGGCGAGACATGGGCGACCTGGCGAGGTTCATCCGCGAAGACGACCGCTTCTCGCTGTGCACCGCCCGCCGCTTCTACGGGTGGATGACGGAGACCCCGCTCACCCACGTACCCGAGGAAGCCGCGAACGAGCTGCAGGACGTTCTCGTCGGGAGCGGATGGAACGCGAGGGCGCTGGCCCGCGCTGTGGTGCTGCACCCGGACTTCCGGATAGCGTCCAGCACAGACCCGGTGGAGGCCGACGGCGTCGTCGGGCTGCAGCGGGCGCGCCCGGAGCAGCTCACCCGGTTGATCGAAGACCTGACCGGCTTCGTGTGGCAGACCTACGGCGAGGAGGAGTGCTGCCTCGGGGACGGGGTCTCGCCCATCGGTCTGGTCCACGTGCCGACGGACGCCTGGACGGGCTTCCAGACGCTGCTGGGGGGCATCGACGGGGCGTTCGTCTCGCAGCCCGTGTACACAGCGAACGCGACCACCACGCTCGCGCTGCGCGAGTTCGCGGGCGAGGCCGCGGGATGGGTCGTCCCGCGCGATCTGGACCAGCCGGATCGGGCGCAGCGCAAGCTCCTCGGCCTGGTGGAGCGGGACACGACCGACCGGGACGCGATCGTCACCCAGCTCGTCGCGCTCCACGCCCGGATCTTCGCCGAGTTCGTCGGCCCGGACGATCCCTCCGTCGTCGCCGCCTGGGAGCTGTGGGCGGACGTGCACGGCCGCACCGCCGATCCCGAGCACGCTTGGAAGGCCACCGTCGCCGCCATGCTGCAGGACTGGCGGATCCTGTACTATTGATGTGCCTGCTCCACCCGCTGCGGAGGTCCGCGTGAGACACCAGACCCTGCGTGACGCAGGCCCGCTCTCGATCTCCCGGCGCAGCGTCCTCGCGAGCGCCGCAGCCGCAGGCCTGTCGCCGGCCGTCGGTCGGGCGACCACCGCGCAACCGAAGGGCTACAACTTCGTGTTCGTGCACCCGCACGGTGGGTGGGACACGAGCTACGCCCTCGATCCCAAGCCGGGTTCGGCTCTCGTGGACTCGCCCGCGGGCCGGGTGCGGGACTTTGGCGAGATCCCGATCCTCGTCCACGACAGCCGGCCGTCGGTGGAGGCGTTCTTCGACGCGTGGAGCGAGCTCTCGCTCGTGGTGCACGGCATCGCGATCCGCTCGATCGCGCACCTCGAGTGCACGAAGCGGCTGATGACCGGCGGCACCGACGAGAACGCGCCGGATATCGCCGCGATCGCGGCACACGCCCTCGGGCGCGACCGCCCGCTCCCGTACCTCATGCTCGGGGACCGGACGATGGTGGGCCCGCTCGCGGCGATCGCCGGGCGGGTCGGGCCCACGTCGCAGATCAAGGCGCTGCTCGACCACGCGGACTCGCTCCCGCCGCCGCCGGGCGTGCTGCACACGCCGTTCGTGGGCGATCCGCAGGACCTCGACGCGATCGCCGCGTTCGTGGAGGGCAACGCCCAGCGCGCGCTGGAGGGGAGGGCGCGCTACGGCTACAACGCCGACCGCATCGCGGACTTCCTCGAGGGCTACAGCCGCGGCCGGCAGCTCGAAGGGTTCGCGCCCTGGTTCACGGAGGCCGGGAGCCAGATCCAGTTCTCGTCGCAGGTCGCGCTCGGCCTCGACGCGCTCGAGTCCGGCATGTCGAAGTCGGTGATGATCGACCCGCTCCTCGACTTCGACACGCACAGCACGAACTTCGAGCAGACCGAGCTGCACGAGGAGCTGTTCGCCGGGCTCAACACGCTCCTGCAGGGCCTGGCGGATCGGCCGGGAGAGGCCGCGGGGAGCTCGCTCCTGGACGAGACCGTCGTGCTCGTGGCCTCCGAGCTCTCTCGCACCCCCAAGCTCAACGGCGCGGGCGGAAAGGACCACTGGCCGTACGTCACGACCTTCGCCGTGGGCGGCCCGCTCGCCGGCGGCCGCGTCCTTGGCGGCACGGACGACGGGATGGTCGGCTCGTACGTCGACTTCGCGACCGGCGCGGCGGACGCCGGAGGAGAGCAGCTCCGGGCAGAGAACTTCCTCGCCGGGCTGATGACGACCCTCGGGATCGACCCGGCCGCCTGGCTCCCGGGGATCACGCCGCTCGAGCTCGCCGGTTGAGGGCCGCGGCGCTCCTCGCCCTGGCCGCCCTGTCCGGTTGCGGTGGGGAGCCCGAGGTCGTCGAGACCGACACGGGGACGATCGATCCGTGCGCGGTGTCGTCGCACCGCTGGGACAGCTTCGGGGAGCCGTTCTTCACCGTGTGGTGCACGAGCTGCCACTCGACGTTGGCCGTAGCGGATCGGCGCTATGGTGCGCCGGAAGCCGTGAACTTCGACACGTACGAGGGAGCGGCGGCGTGGGCCGACCGGATCCGAGCGCGGGCTATCGATGCCCGCGAC
Organism: Klebsiella pneumoniae; assembly: GCA_945882675.1. Taxonomy (GTDB): domain Bacteria; phylum Myxococcota_A; class UBA796; order UBA796; genus CANLGQ01. The sequence continues at coordinate 3,617 of CAMCWU010000088.1, forward strand.
ATGCCGATCGGCGGCTTCGGCCCCCCCGAGGAGGAGCTCGCCCGGCTCGACGAGTGGCTGGCCTGCGGGCTGCCCCGCTGACCGCCCCTCCTCCCTGACGGAGGCGCTAGCGGATGTTCTTGGTGGTCGCGCGGACCGTGACGAACGCGCCCTGCGGGCCGGGGACGCCGCCGCGGACGTAGATCAGGTTCCGCTCGGTGTCGATGCGGGCGACGAGCAGGTTCTGCTGCGTGACGTGATGGCCGCCCATGCGGCCCGGCATCTTCTTGCCCTTGAGCGTCATGCCGGGGGTCAGGCGGGTACCGATCGAGCCGCCGTGGCGGAAGTACTCGTGCGAGCCGTGCGACCGGATGAAGCCCTTGAAGTTGTGGCGCCGCATGACGCCCGAGAACCCGCGGCCCTTGCTGGTGCCCTGCACGTCCACGAACTGGCCGACCTGGAACACGTCGCCCGGGCCCACGACCTTGCCGGCTTCGTACGCGCCGACGGCCGCTTCCGTGACGCGGATCTCCGCGATGTCGCGCGGCGGCTTCTCGTCGAGCCCGACGGGCTTGAGCTGGCCGAGGTCCGCGCGGGTCAGGCGCGAGGCCTTCTGCGAGCCGAGCGCGAACTGGATGGCCGTGTAGCCGTCCTTGGAGTCCGCGCGCTTGACGCGGATCACGGTGCACGGCCCCGCTTCGATGACGGTGCACGGAATGACTTCGCCGTCTTCCTTGAAGATCTGCGTCATACCGAGCTTGCGACCAATCAGACCCATCGAACTGTTCATGATTCCCTCCCGCATTGGACGACCGGGTCGTCTTACGGTGGCCGGGGCGTCCGTCGCCCCGCGCCGTGCCCCTCTCGAGGCAGCCCCCCCCCATTATCGGGTCGCTCGTGCGCGCGCAAACCGATGCCGATCGCGGGAACCGCGGCAAGGCGGCGCGGTCAGTCAGAGCGGAGGTGCCCATGATCCGCTCTGCCGTCGCCCTGCTGCTCGTCCTCGCTCCGTTCGCTGCCCGCGCCCAGGACCCCGCACAGGAGGTGGACACCGCGTCCGGCCGCCAGATCCGCTACCAGGACCGTCAGGTGCTCACCGAGGACGACTTCGCGGGGCTCGAGCTCGAGGGTGAGCTCGCGAAGCCGGGGATCACGCCGATCCAGGAGCTCCGTCGGCTCAAGTTCAAGTCGTTCGTCGCGCTCCGCACCGACTTCGTGCCCGAGATGGCGCAGGCGGTCGACGAGGTGAAGTAGCCGCCTAGAACGTGTACTTGAAGAAGCCCTTCGGCACGATCCCGAGGTCGTTCAGGCCGATGACGTACTGCGCGTCCACGTCCACCCCGACCGAGAAGTGCGAGAGCTTCGTGTAGTACTCGATCGTCGGGCCGACGAGGATCACCGGCATGGCCGCGTCCGTGATCGAGCTCGTGACGCCGCCCCACGCGCCGTTCACGACCTCTACCTCGTACTGCGCGGCTTCGATGAGCAGCGGGGCGTACATGACGCCGCCGCCGGCCCGGAGGCCGACGCCGAAGCGGCGGGTCGGGTAGATGCTCCCCTCGATGACGGCCAGGCCCGTGAAGCAGTGCAAGTCGCCCTGCACGAACTGCTCCGCGGGGAGGATAGTGGGCTGGACGTCGTACTTCGCGCCGTTGAGCAGGCTCTGGCTGAAGATGACCTCCCACGCCAGCGAGTTGCGCTCGTTGTCGATGAAGTCGCTGCCGACCGCGAGGTCGATCGTCATGACGCCCGACAGGATCCCGCCGCCGTAGGTCAGCACGTAGATCGTGGAGCCGATGTCCGACTTCAGGTAGTAGCCGCGCGCGATCTCGCGGACCTCTTCCTCGGTGGCGGCGGCAGCGGTGCGGGCTTCCGCCGCGGCGTCGTCCTGGGCGAGAGCGTTGGTGCTGAAGATCAGGGCGGTCAGGGCGAGCATCGCAGTTCCTCGGCTTCGGCGCGGGGGCGGAGCGACGGGCCCCGCGGGGCCCGCATGTAGGTGCGGCAGGCGCATGGGCCTGCCCGTTGTCGGAGCGGAGTCTACTTGACCTCGTCCACGGACGCCTTCATCTCGTCGTTGAAGTCCGAGCGAAGCCGGATCAACGGGTTGAACTGCGCCTTGCGACGGTCGAGGAGGAGGGCGCCGGCGGGCTTCACGAGCTCACCGGAGACGTCCACGCCTTCGAAGTCGATCTCGGTGCGCTCCTTGTACTTGATGGAGCGGCCGGCGTCGGCGTCGCCTTCCGCGGCCGGCGCATCCTGCGCGAACGCGCCGCCCGAGAACGCGAGCGCGGCCAGCATGGCGATGGTGCGGGTCATGGGAACCTCCTGGGAGTGTGGTGCGGGGCGCGCCCCGCGTACGGAGAGTATGGCCACCATTCGGACGACCCGCCACCCGGCCGGTCACTTCCGCGCGGCAGCGGCTACTGCGGAGCGGGGGCCGGGGCGTCCGCCGGCGGGGTTTCGGGGGCGGGCGCGCCGTCGGTCGGGGCGCCTTCGGGCGCCGGGGCGTCCGCAGGGGGCGCGCCACCCGCGCAGCCGGCCGCGAGCGTCTCGTCGAGCGCGGTGGTGTAGGCGTCCACCATACCCTTCATGTCAGCGGCCATATCCGTGTCCTTCTCGGACAGGACGACCTCCGCCTGCTCGACGACCATGCCCATCTCCTCGACGGAACCCGGATCGAGGCAGCTCGTGTTCGCCGCGATCTTGGCCTTGAGGGCCGCGACCTGCGTCCCCATGTCGGTGAGGAGAGCCTCGGCGCGCTTCTTGCGCTCCTCGGCTTCCGCGATCTTGCGCTTCTCCTCTTCCTTCTTGGCGTCCTCAGCCGCCTTCAGCTTCGCGACCTGGTCGATCTGCTGGAAAACGGGATCGGACGGGGAGATCTGGCCGGCGTGGGCGGTCTTGTAGTCCTCCAGGTACTCGAGGGCCTTCGCGAAGTCCTTCGTGTACCGGGAGTGGAGCGTGGACGCGTTCATGTACGCCGCGCTGTTCATCGGGTCCGCCGAGATGATCTCGCGGTAGAGCCGATCGGCGTTGTCGTAGTCGGCCGTGCCCCGGGTCGCGACGGCCAGGCCCATCTTCGCGTCGATGTTGGCCGGGTTGGCCTCAGACGCCGCCTGGAAGCACTGCAGCGCGAGGCCGTAGTCACCCGACGAGAGCGCAACCCACCCGAGGTTCATGTTCGCTTCGAAGTTCTTGGCGTCCAGCTTGAGCGCCATCTTGAACTTCTCGATGGCCGCGGCCTCCTGCTTCTGCAGGAGGAAGGTCACGCCCATGTTGTTGTACACGCCGGGGTCGCTGTCGTTGAGCTGCAGGGCCTTCTCGCCCGTGAGCTGCGACATCGAGTAGTTGCCCTTCGTGTAGTACAGGCCCGAGAGGTTGCGGTAGACCGCCGCATTCTTCGGGTCCTTCATCAGGATGCTCTGGGCCTCCGTGATCGCAGCGTCGTACTGGCCGGCGGCCACGAGCGCCTGGATGTAGTCGGTCCGCGCCTCCACGTTGTCCGTGTGGGCGTCCGAGTAGGCCTTGAACAGCTCGACGGCCGCGGCCGCCTTGCCGTTCTCCTGCAGGACGCGCGCGAGCGAGTACAGGGCGTTGTCGTACTTCGGGTCGGTCTCATAGGCCTTGCGGTAGTACTGCTCGGCCTCCGCCTTCTTGCCGGCCTGCTCGGCCGCCCAACCGGCGTTGAACCAGGCCTTCGAGCTGCCGCCGAGGTTGCCCGCGGCGACGAAGGACTGCATGGCGGTGTTGTAGTCCACCGCGCCGGTCTTGCGGTCGGGCTGGAGGTAGAACATCCCGTTCTGGAAGTTCACCTCTGGCTTTGCGAGCTCTGCCACGTCCGTGACGGGACCCTTGAGGTCCGTCATCGAGCCGACGGCGCCCGTGTTTTTCGGGCAGCCCGCGAGGGTCGCGAGCGCCAGGAGCATGAAACCAAGGTTGCGCATCGGGTTCCTCACAGGCTCGTCTCGGGCTCGTACTTGCGGATCTTCGACGACGTGTAGCGGGGCTCGAGGAGCTGCTCGGACAGGCCGGGGAACTCGTCGGGGCGCAGGACACCGAGCTGGCGGGTCGCGTACTCGGTGTTCTCGTTGTACAGCGTGAGCTCGTAGCTCTTCTCGAGCGCGAGCTTGTACGCTTCCACGGCCTTCTCGACCTGCGGGTAGACCCGGTCCTCGAGGCCCATGTTGTACATCTCGAGCTGATCTTCGGTCAGGTACGAGGGGCGGGCCGACTTGCTCAGCGACTCGCCCATGTTCTCGTACGCCTTGCCGAGCTGCACGAGGGCCGCGAGGCCCCACTCGCCGGCACCCGTGCCGACCACGTTCGTGTAGAGCTCCGTGACCTTCACGAGTCCCTGGGTCTTCTTGCCGAGGGCTTCGAGCAGGCGCTTGTCCTCTGCCGCGCGGGACCCGCCCTTCTTGGACGTGACCTGCTGCGCCATGTAGGCGTCGAGGGTCGGCTGCGCGAGCTTGAACATCATCTGGGCGACGAACTCGGTCTCGGGACCCTGGGTCGACCCGCCCTTCTTCCAGAGCGCGACGGTCTCTTCGTACAGCTTGGTCGCCTTGGCGGCCTGGCCGGTCTTCTCGAGCGCGAGGCCGTGGTGGAGGCGCGCGTAGTAAACGAAGTCGGTCGTCGCCCCGGCCGGCGGCTTGGTGTAGAACGTCATGAAGACGTTCCCGGCCTCCGTGAGCTTGCCGTTGTCCTCGTACACCTTGCCGATGGTCAGCAGGACGTCGGGGACGCGCGGGTCCGACGGGAAGGCGGTCGCGAACTGGTTGTAGTCCGTGATGGCCTGCTCCCACTCCCCGTTTCCGTTCCGGAACACGGAGGCCGAGTAGATGGCGTCCGCCGCGCGCGTGTCGAACGTGCCGATGGTGTCGGCCTTGTCCTTCTCGGCCTTCTTCCGCTCGTCCGGGTACAGGGACCAGAGCTTCTCGTAGAAGGTCGCGGCGTTGCCGAAGTCCGCGATGGTCTCGTAGTCGAACCCGAGCGCGCCGATCTGGTCGTAGTAGTACTTGGTCTTCGGGCCGAACTTGGGGTCGTCCACCAGGATGCGCCGGGCGACCATGGCGTCCGAGACGCGGTTGACTTTGCTGTAGTACACGGCCGCGTTGTTCAGCGCCTGGGCGTTGACGTCCGCTTCCGGGAACTCCTTATAGAAGGCCATGAAGCCGTCGGCGGCCTTGCCGAAGTCGTTGTCCTTGGCGACGTTGACCTCGATCAGCTTGAACGACGCGTTCTGGTAGACCTTGTACACGTCGTTCTTGAACTTCTGCGAGCCCAGACCCTGCTGGTCGTAGTAGAACTTGGCGTTCTGCTTCAGGTTCGCGTAGTCCTGCCGGATGACGAACGAGTCGAGGATCAGGTTCGCGGCTTGCTCCGCCGAGTCCGAGCCCGGGTTCATGGCGATGACCGCGTTGAACTGCGCCGCGGCCTCTTCGAAGCGGTACTTGTTGTACAGCAGGTACGCCGACTTGTAGATGATGTTCTGGTTCTTCTTCTCGGTCGGGTACAGCTCCGCGTACTTCTTGCACGCGTCCACCATGCGCTGCTCCCACGGGGTCAGCGCGATGGGCTCCTGCATCTGCTTGGCGCTGACGGTCACGGTGCCGTTGGCCTTGCCGCCGCCCTCGAGGTTGACCTGCTCTTCCGCCGCGAAGATCGCGGACTCGGCGCAGAACTTGCTGTGCTGGCCGGTCGGGTTGATGGCGACGACGGACATGTACTCGCCGTACGCGCCCGCGAAGTCCTTGAGGTGGTACAGGAGCTCGCCGTACGCGTAGTGCACGTCGTAGGCGTGCTCGTCCGTCGGGTAGTTCGCGAGGTAGGTCGCGTACGACTGCCGAGCGAGCTCGTAGGTCGGGGCGGCCGCGACGTTCCGGCTCTTCTCGAGGGTCTTGGCCTCGTTGTGGTAGTCGACGGCGGTGCGGCGGAGCTCGCCCTCGATCTTCTTGTTGGCGTCGGCCACCGCGGTCGGGTTGCTGACGTTGGCCTGGGCCCACGACGACTTCGTGCCGTAGTCCGCGAGGAGGCGGTTGACCTCCGCGACGACCTGGTCCTTCTGGCCGAGCTTGCGGTAGCTCTGGACGATCTCGAGCTGGTAGCCCGGGTTGTCCGCGTGCTGCGGGTTGTCGAGGATCAGGCGGCGATAGGTCTCGATGGCCTGCTCGAACTTACCCTGCTCGAAGTACATGCCGCCGAGGCGCTGGAGCATGGACCGGATGAGGTCCTTCTTGCCGAGGCTCGTGAAGTACTCGTAGGCTTCGTTCATCTGGCCGGCGTCGGCGAAGAAGCGGACGAGATCCTTGAGCGCTTCCTCTTCGAGCTGCAGGCCACCCTTGGTCGTGCCCGCCGCGGTCTGCGCCATGCCGTAGGAGACGACCGACTTCATGGTGTCGATCGCGGTCTGGTACTCACCGACGTTGTAGTAGCACCACGCGAGCTTGTAGGTCGCGAATGCGTACTTCGGGTGGTCCTTGAACGCGGCGGCCTTCTGGTACGCGGAGAGCGCGCCGTAGGCGTTGTTCTTGGCGAAGAAGTACTCGCCGATGAGCACGTACGCGTCCGGCACGAAGTCCGACTGCGGGTAGAGCTTGACGAGGCGCTTGAAGGACTCGACCGCGGCGTCCTCCTGCTTGGTGTCCCACTGGGCGGAGCCCAGGTAGAACGTGGCGGAGTCGGCGCGGGCGTAGCGGGGGTAGTTGGCGAGGATGGCTTCGTAGAGCTTGATGCTCTTGTCCTGCCACTCGCGGCTGCCCGAGTTGTTGGCCTCCAACTTGTCGAAGGCGCAGCCCTCCGTGTTGAAGCACTTGTCGTACTGCACGTCGTACGCGGCCATCTCCTTCAGGTAGAGCGTCTTGCCCTGCTGGAAGTAGAGATCGGCGAGGCGGAGCATCATCTCGGCCTTGGTGTCGCCTTCGACGCCGGACGCGAGCAGCTCCTTGAGGCGCCCGATGGACTCCATGCGCTTCTGCTCGGCCAGGGCCGCCATCTGCTCGTTCTGGGTCGCCGCCGACGAGTCGAACTGGCGGGCGTCGAGCGCCTTGCGCTTGGTCGGATCTTCGTCTGCGGCGGACGCCGTCCCGGACGCCGTGGCGAGCCCGAGGACGAGGGCCAGCGCGAGGGAGAGGCTGGAGTAACGCGCGAAGCTGGACTGGTTGCTCATGAAGCTGTCTCCGCCGGAGTGAGTGTGTGTGACCCGGATCGACTCAGGATCACTGACAGTCGCCCTGCTCGGTGAAACGGTAATAGCCCAGCTCGTCCTTCCAGAACTCGCCGTTGAAGGGCCAGTAGATGATGTCGCGCGACGTGGCGAAGTCCACGGTCTCGTCCTTGGTGGAGGAGACGTCGGGGTTCCCCACCCGGAACTCGTAGTCGGCACGCTGGGCGTCCACGACCTCGAACCGGATGACCTGCGACTGCTGGAGCAGATCGGTCAGGTTGCGGTACTGCTCGTTGAGCTCCTGCAGCATGACCCGGCCGGCCCGCCGCTTGATCTTCACCCGGTCCTCGGCGTACGACCTCTTCAGGCCCTCGCCGATGGTGGCCTTCCACTCTGCCTTCTGCGAGTCGATGAGGGCGATCTCCTTGTCGATCTGGTCCATGTGCTGGACAAGCGACTGGAGGTCGCGGTTCCGCAAAACCTTGACGAAGAGGGCCTTGTCGAGCGCCGTCTTGGTGTTCGCGTTCGTGAAGTAGTAGTCGAACGCCTGGTCCGAGAGCTTGAGGCCCTCTTCCGTCTTGTACTGGTCGAGGAAGGTCTTGAGCTCGACCTGCATGGGCTTGTAGGTCGTGTCGAACTCGATCAGCGTCGACTCGACGTCCCCCCACTGGCAGAGGTTGAAGAACGAGAGCGCCCGGAGGATCGTGATCTCGGGGATGAACTCGCGATCCGAGTAGAACGGGCTGTTCGCGGTCATGAGCAGGCCGAGCACGCCGTTGACGTCGCCCATGTGGAAGTCCGACCACGCGCGCTCGAACAGGCTCTCGGGCCAGTAGATCGACCCGCGGTCCACCATCGAGTAGTAGTTCTCGGCGTTGTCGTACCGCTGCAGGCCGAAGTAGGTCCGCGCCACGTTGATCAGGGCGAGGTCCCGCATATCCTCGAGCTCCTGCTGCGTGCGCAGGTCGCCCGTGACATCCGGCTCGGACCGCATGACTTCGCGGAACGAGAGGACGGCGCTCTTCATCTTGCCGCGCTCGGTGTTGATCTGGCCGAGGAAGAACTGCGCCCGCATGTACAGATCGGACTTGGCGGACACCTTCTCGAAGTAGGTGGCCGCGTCCGTGAGCTGCTCCTTCTGGTACGCGGAGCGGCCCATCAGGTAGTTCAGGTTGTTCTGCGCTTCGCGCGGGAACGCCTCCGGGGGGATCTTGGAGACCACCGCGAGGAGATCGGCGTCGTCCCCGGTCAGGTTCGCGATGCGGACGAGGCCCGGGAGCGCGTACTTGAAGTACGGCTTGCCCACGCCCGCCCGGACGACGTCCAGGTAGTAGTGGTACGCGCCGTGGTACATGCCCAGATCTTCGAGGGAGCGGGCGAGGTAGTACGAGATCTGGTCGGCGCGGTCCGGGTACGACTTGCTCTCGAGCAGGTCGAAGAGGCCCTTGCTGGCCGTCAGGTACTTTTTGGCCTTCGCGTCCGCGATGAGCTGCTCGATCGCCGGGGGGCCACCGCCGGCTGCGGGCTCGGAGATCGGGGTCGCGGCGCCG
>CAMCWU010000089.1 GCA_945882675.1 Klebsiella pneumoniae
GGACTTACCGGATCCCGAGGTCCCCATTTGCGCGACCATCTCGCCGGGCTCGACCTGCAGGGCCACGCCGTCGAGCGCCCGCACGGACCCGCCGGCGTGCGCGTACTCGCGGACGAGGCCGCGGACATCGATCACCGCCACGTCAGAACCCTCCCGGCCGCCGCTGGGGCGCCGGCTGGCCGAACGGCCCCCCCGCGCCCGGCGCGCCCGTGGAGGGGGACGCGGGCCCGAGCACGACCTCCAATCCCTCCGTCACGCCGTCGCCGCCGACCTGGGTGCACATGGGCCCGGCGAGCCCCGGCTGCACGGAGATCGGCCGCAGACCCGCGTCTCCGACCACCCAGACCTGAGCCGCACCCGCGCCACGGGCTCCACGGGCGGGTGGCGCGGGCGGCGGCACCGACGGGTCGATCGCAGCCGGCTCCGGGCGGAACCGCAGCGCGGCGCTCGGCACGCACAGCACATCCTCCGCCGACTCCACGAGGAAGTCGACCGTCGCCGTCATGCCGGGGAGCAGCGCGCCGTCGGCGTTCTCGACGGCCACCACGGTCGTGTAGCTGACGACGTTCTCGGTGTTCGCGGACTGCAGCCGCACCTCCTCGACCGTGCCCGGGACCTGGCGGTCCGGGAACGCCGGGACCGTGAACTCCACGGCCTGCCCCGCCCGCACCCGGCCGATGTCGGCCTCGTCCACCGACGCGAGGATCTGCATCTGCTGAAGGTCTCCGGCGAGCACGAACAGCGTGGGCGCGGACATTCCGGCGTTCACGGTCTGGCCCTGCTCGACGTCCCGCCGGATCACGGTCCCGTCGATCGGCGCGGCGATCGTGGCATAGTCTAGGTTCGAGCGCGCGCGTCGCAGCGTGACCTCTGCCGAGGCCAGCTCCGCCTTCGCCACGTCCCGGTCGGCGCGCGTCATGTCGAGCTCCTGCTGCGCCGCGGACCCGCGCTCCGCGAGCCCGGCCACCCGTACGAGGAGCTGTTCCTGGCGTTCGAGCTGCACCCGCGCGATCTTCGCCCGGGCCGCCGCGCTCGCGACGTCCGCCGCGAGCAGCGTCGTGTCGATCCGCGCGAGCACCTGGCCCTTCGTGACGTGGTCGTTGAAGTCCGCCAGGACCTCCGAGAGGATGCCGGAGATCTGCGTACCGACCTGCACCGTGGTCACGGCCTGCAACGAGCCCGTGGCGGACGCGCGCGCCGTCACGTCCGCGCGCTCCACGGGTGCGGTGCGCCACGCGGGCGCGGCGTCGCTCCCCGCGCCCCAGACCGCCGCCCCCGCGAGCGCCAGCACGCCGGCGAGCCCGAACCCCACTCCGACCGTCCGCGCCCGCATCCGCGCCCCCCGCTGAATCTAGCGGATCGGGACGGCCGCGCCGAGAGCCGTGGCAAGTTCCGACATCGCGGCTACTCGTCCCCCTCCGCTTCGGCCTCGGCCTCCCCGCTCTCGAACCCGAGGTCGCCCTTCACGCCGCGCCACTCGCTCTGGAGCGTCTCGAGGAGGCGCGGACGGCGGGGCTCCTCGACTGCGGCCACGACCGGGGCGGCCACGGGAGCCGGGGCGGCGGCCACGGGAGCCGGGGCGGCGGCCACGGGCTCCGGCTCAACCACGGAAGCGGGCTCGACGACCGCCGCCAGCGCGCCGTCCTGCGGGCCGCGGCGGTACGCGACGATGCGCTCGCACGGCATCGTCACCTCCAGGCCCGCGAGCGGGCCCGTGTCCATCTCGACGGCGCAGCCCTCGCGGCCCCACGTCGCGATCGAGCCGGTGATCACGGCCCCGTTGTCCAGCTCGATCGTCCCGGCCAGCGCGGCCGCTGCGAACATCCACGCGATCATGTCGCCTCCACGCGGATCAGACACCGCGGGAGGCGTGGACCGCTACCGGACTACGCGACGCGACGACGGCGGATCAGCAGGCCGGCCAGCGCGATCGCGCCGAGCGAGCCGAAGCCGGTGTTCGCCGTGGAGCAGCCCGTGAAGAGCGTGGTCTCGCCGCCGCCGCGCAGGGCGAACCGGTCGCAGGCGTCGCCCTTGCCGTCGCCGTCGTCGTCGTTCTGGCTCGGGTTCTGCGCGTAGTCGCAGTTGTCGCAGGCGTCGCCGCGGCCGTCCTCGTCGCTGTCGATGTTCGGGTCGGGCACGAGCTCGTCCTCCGGCGTGTTCTCCTCGGCTTCGAGGAAGCCGGCCTCCGGGCACAGGTCGCAGAAGTCGCCCCAGCCGTCGCCGTCCGAGTCGCCCTGGAGATCGTTGCGCTCCTGCGGGCAGTTGTCGCAGGCGTTCCCGACGAGGTCAGCGTCCGCGTCGCCCTGATCGCTGTTCGCGACTTCGGGGCAATTGTCGCAGATGTCGCCGACCATGTCCTGGTCCTGGTCGGGCTGGCCGAGGGCGTCGTCGTCCGGTGCGTTCGAGAAGAACGGGCAGTTGTCGCACGCGTTGCCGTAGCCGTCCGCGTCACCGTCGAACTGGTCGATGTTCACGACGATGTCGCAGTTGTCGCAGGCGTCGCCAAACCCGTCGTTGTCGGTATCGGTCCTGTCGATGACCGGGTCGCCGGGGCAGTTGTCGCACACGTCGCCGAGGCCATCGAGGTCCGTGTCACCCTGGTTGAACGGGCACAAGCCCGGGTTGCACGCGAACCGGTCCGTGTTCGGGACGTCGAAGCAGTTGTCGCAGACGTCGCCGAGACCGTCGCCGTCCGTGTCCGTCTGGGTCGGGTTCGCGGTGCGGACGTCCGGGTCGTCCGAGGGCCGGCAGTTGTCGCAGTCGTCGCCCACGCCGTCGAAGTCGCCATCTTCCTGGAGCGGGTTGGAGAGGAACGGGCAGTTGTCGCATGCGTCGCCGATGAAGTCGCCGTCGCTGTCGAGCTGATCCGGGTTGGCCACGAGGCCCGGCTCGGGATCGGCGCCGCAGTTGTCGCAGTCGTCTCCGATCGTGTCCTGGTCGTTGTCCTGGTGACCGCCCGGGGGCGGCTGCTGGTAGATGCACAGGTCGCAGGAGTCGCCGGCGCCGTCGCAGTCGCGATCGCGCTGGTCGAAGTTCCACTCGAGCGGGCAGTTGTCGCACGAGAGCGTGAAGGTCTCGACCGGGAACGGCAGGTACGGGTGCGTGACGCTGAGCGTCCCGGCGGACAGCCAGTCCCCCTCGCCGTCGTAGCGGATGTCCGTGTCGTAGGTCTGCGGGTCCCAGTACGGGAGCGTCGGGTACAGGCAGCCGAACCGGTGGATATCCCAGTAGTAGTCCGCGTTGTCGTACGGGACGCCCGTGCGGGGGTCGATGTATTGATCGCACTGATCGAGCGTCAGGTCGATCGGCTGCTCCTCGAGCGAGACGTCCACCGAGTTGCAGTTCAGGTCCTGGAAGATGTCCAGGTTGTAGCACCAGTCCGGGTCAGGGAGCGTCTCCCACCGCGCCGCCCAGAGCAGCGAGTTGGCGAGGAGCTGGTTCATGTCGTTCGGCTCGTCGATGTCGTAGCCCCCCGACACGACCGAGTCCGGGAACGGCGTCAGGTTCAGCACCACGACGCGGCCGAGGAACGCCTGCGGGGGCTCGTACGTGACGACCGCGGGCACGCCGGTAGTCCACTCGGCGATGCTCACGGCGTTCGGGAGGAGGGCGAGGTCCTCCACCATCTCGCTGTCGCCGCCGTCGATGTTGTTGACGAGCCACAGGATCGGGTGGCCGGCCTGCAGGAGCTCGTGCTCCCATTCAAAGCCGGAGACCGGCACGATCCCGAGGCCGCCGGTAGCCGGGATCGTGGGGGTCCCCTGCTCGACCGGGAGCAGCCCCTGCGAGATGAAGGTGCCCTGCAGGCCCGACGTGGAGACGAGCGGGTCCGGATCGTCCGGAACGAACGTCCGCGCCGTGACGACCACACCCAGGCCCGCGCGCGAGTACTGGTTGACGATGTCGCCGACCGCAGCGTCGTTACCGAACGGCTGATCGCTCCACACGATGATCGACAGAAGCCCGGCGAGATCCTCCAGCTCCGGCGTATTGACGCTGGCGTCGAAGCTCGTGACGGAGGTGAACTCCTGGGTGATCATGAGCTGCTCGCGGACCTGCTGCTCGAGCCCCGGGTCCGACGTGCTGTAGATCATGCCGACCGGGATCGCCGCCTGCGCGAACGCGTCCTCCGTCGGGAACGCGGCGGAGCCGAACGCGAGCGCGAGGGTAACCAGGACCTTGGTCTTCATGAAGTCTCCCGCTTGCTGGCACGGCTCTGGCGACGCGCGGTCAGCACCGCCCCCAGGATAACCGACATGAGTATCGACCCGCGTCCCGAATCGATCGGGCCCGCGGCGCTGCACGACGTGGGCTCGCCTCCACCGCGGATCGCCAGGAGATCGCAAGCGTCTCCCCGATCGTCGATGTCCGAGTTGGCCTGATCGAAGTTGGCGACGAGCACGCAGTTGTCGCACACGTCGCCGATGAGGTCCCCGTCCGAGTCGATGCCGCGGTCGGGGTTGCCGTCGCCGTCCGCCGCGGTGTCGGGGCACAGATCGCAGTCGTCGCCGAGGTCGTCGCCGTCGGCGTCGCGCTGGGGGGCGTTGGAGATGGTCGGGCAGTTGTCGCAGGCGTCGCCCACGCCGTCGCCGTCCTGCTCGGCCTGGCCGGGATCGGCGTCGTCCGGGCAGATGTCGCACTCGTCGCCGACGTTGTCGCCGTCCACGTCCGACTGGTCCTGGTTGCCGGTCCGCACGCAGTTGTCGCAGGTGTCCCCGAACCCGTCGAGGTCGGTGTCCGTGTTGTCGAAGTTCACGACGTACACGCAGGAGTCGCAGGCGTCGCCCGTGCCGTCGCCGTCCTGATCGGTCTGGTCGGGGGTGTCGAGGTCCGGGCACGTGTCGCAGGCGTCGCCGACGCCGTCCAAGTCGCCGTCCACCTGCGCGGCGTTCGGCACGTCCGGGCAGCTGTCGCAGGCGTCACCCAGGCCGTCGCCGTCGGTGTCGAGCTGGTCCGGGTTGGCCCATAGCCCGGGTTCGTCGGTGTTTCCCGGCGGTACGCAGTTGTCGCAGGCGTCGCCCACGGCGTCCTCGTCGTCGTCCGTCTGGTCGTCGTTCGCGACGAACACGCAGTTGTCGCACAGATCGCCGAGGCTGTCGGTGTCGCCGTTCGCCTGGTCGGAGTTCGGGATCTCCGCGCAGTTGTCGCACAGGTCGCCGCGGCAGTCGGAGTCGAGGTTCGCCTGGTCCGCGTTCGTGACCCACGGGCAGTTGTCGCACAGATCGCCGATGCCCTCGCAAGCGTCGTTCTGCACGTCGTAGTCGCGGTCGCGCTGGTCGTGGTTGAAGACTTCCGTGCAGTTGTCGCACGACAGCGCGTACTCCTCCGTCGGGAACAGCGCGCCATCCGGCGTGATCTGGATGGTGCCGGCTCCGAGGCCGTCTCCCGGACCGTCGTACCGGACGTCCTGGTCGAAGCTCGCGCCGGTGAGGGCGTCCCCGGGGAGCGTCGGATACAGGCAGTCGAACCGGTAATAGTCGAAGTAGTAGTCGCCGTTCGGGTACGGGACGCCAGCGGCGTCGAAGTGCTGGTCGCACTCCTCCCCGTTGACGGTGTCGATCGGGTTCTCGTCCTCCACGTTGAGGCCGTTGCAGTTCAGGTCCTGCGTGCGGGTCTCGTTGAGGCAGGTGACGGCCGGGGGCTCGTACCCCATGGCCCACAGGAGCGACTGGGCGACGAGCCGGTCCCCGTCCGAGTCGGGATCGAAGCCGTCCAGATCGTAGGGAGACGGCACCGGGTACACGTTGAGGCCGACCACGCGACCGCGCGGCGGCGGGGTGTCGAGGACCGCGACCGCGGGCTCGCCGTTGGTCCACTCGGCCAGGAGCTCGGCCCCCGGCGCGAGGTCGACGCCGGCAGCGTGGCGGCTCGATCCGCCTTCGAACAGGCTGAGGCCGTACAGGACCTCGTGCCCGTAGGCGCCCGGGACGCGGCCCCACTCGTGATCCGGGAGCGGGAGGATGCCGAGATCCCCGCCGGGCGCGACCAGCGGGCCCTGCGTGAACGGCAGCATATTCCGGGAGATCAGCAGGCCGCCGAGCTCGGAGCCCGGGGAGAACCCGTTCCCCGCGACCACGAGCGCGCCCCCGTCCTCGACGAAGTCAGCGAGGATGTCACCGACCGCGTTCGGGTCCGCGTACGGCGCGTCCGAGAACGCGAGCACGACGGGGTACCCGGCGAGGAGCTCGTCCGTCGGCACCGAGAAGGTGGCGTCGAACACGTCGATCTTCTCGAACTCGCCGGTGCACGACAACATCTCGCGGACGCCCTGGAGCGCCGTGGCGTTGGTCGTCGCGCCGATGACGAGGACCGGGAGCGGCCCGGGGACCGCCGCCCGGGCGACCCCGGCCCCGCACCAGGCGAGGGCGAGGGCGAGCCGGACAGCGTGCTGGCGAGGATCCACGCGCGACTACTCGGGCTTCGGCGCGGGCTCGGCGGGGGCCGGCTCGACGGGAGCGGGAGCAGGGTCGGCCTTCTTGCCGTTCTCTTCCGCGGTGCCGGGCTTGCCCACGTCCTGCTTCGGGGCGTTCGGGTCGCGGCCGTTCTCCGCCGGAGTGCCGGGGCGGCCCTTGTCCTCCTTGGGAGCAGGCGCGGGAGTCCCGACGTCCATGGGGCCGGTTTCGTCGCCGCTCTCGAAGCCATTGATCGGCATGCCGAACTCGTCGGTCGTCGGCCCGGCGTCCACCGGCGGCGGGGCCGGCTTCTTCGGCTGGATCGTGGTGATCGCCTTGTCGTTCCACGGGAGGACGAAGGTGTTCGGGTACTGGGGCATCTGCTCGATGGCCGCGTACTGGGAGACGACGTGGAACTCGACGCGGCGACTGGGGGCGAGGCAGGCCTCGAGCTCCGGCGACTTGGCTGCGTACTGGGTCTCGCACGTCTCGAAGGTCTTGAGCGGGATGACCTCGCCCTGGCCGCGGTACGAGAGGCGGTTCGGGTGGACGCCGCGCTCGATCATGGCCCGGTAGATGGCCTCCGCGCGGGACTCCGACAGCTCGTAGTTGTGATCCGACGTGCCTTCCTTGGACGCGTGACCTTCCACGACCAGGTGCCCGATCTGCGCGTTGTCGTTCATGACCTCGACGACGGCGTCGATGACGCGAACGGACTCGGGCAGGATGATCGCGGTGTCGACCTGGAACTTCGGCTGCTCGTAGATCTTGATCTCGTTGAACTCGAGGCGCGCGATCGTGCCTTCCGGCGGCGGCGGGAGCGGCTCGACGATGTCGACGATCTCCGGCGGCGGCGGCGGCGGCGGCGGCGGCGGCGGGCCTTCGACGATGATCACCGGCTCCGGCTTGGGCGGCACGCGCTGGATCGTGAGCATGCCGATCACGCGCAGGTCCGAGGTGCCGTAGCCCTCCGTCAGGCCGCGGCCGGCCGCGAGGTCGATGGTGACCGCGTTGCTCGGGTAAACGCTCACGCCGCCGAGGGCTTCGAGCGAGTTCTCCGCGCCGCCCGCGAAGAAGTTCGAGAACCCCGCGCGGGAGAGGATCTGGGCGTTGAGCGCCGTGCGCGTGGCTTCCGGCAGCGCGTACCGCAGGGCGCCGGAGAGCTGGAGCTCCGACGACTGCTCGAAGTCTTCGTCCGTGAGCTGGCTGTCGCGGATCGTGACGCCCGGGTCCGCGGTGATCGAGAAGTCCTGGCCGATGCGGACCTGCGTGGGCAGGCCGATGTTGAGCCGCACGCCGTCTTCGCCGATGAACGCGAGCTGGCGGCCGGTCGGGATGATGAGCCCGGCGCGCGCGCCGAACGCGAACGTGTCCTTGCGGGTCTGCGCGATGATGACGCGGGCGCCCGCGCCGATGTCGCCGAGGCCGAAGCCGTCCACGGCGGCCTCCGGGACTTCACTGCCCCAGTTGTACGCGGTCGGCACGAGCAGGTTGATCGTGAACCGCTTGGAGAGGTCCATGGACGCGCCGAGCATGACGTTCGTCCGGTTGCTGACGATAGCGCCGTTCTCGAGCTCGGTCTCCGCGATCTTGTCGTACAGGACCAGGGGGTTCTGCTGGTACTGGAGCAGCAGGCCGTAGCGGAAGGCGTAGGGCTCCTCCACGTGGGGGGAGTCCACGCCGACGAAGCTGCCGGAGCCGAAGGTCGGGCGGATGAACTCCGGGTCGACCGAGTACGCGGTCGTGGGGGATCCCGACCCGTCCTGGGCGAGGGCGGTCGGGGCCAGCACGGCGCAGAGGCCGGACAGGGCACCGAACGAGAGAAGCGAGCGGGTCGTGGCGTTCACCGGACCTTCCTTGCGCAGACGATCGATTATTGGCGGACGAATCTGGAGGCCGGGGCGTGGTTACCCCAGGAATGGCGCAATCTACCAGCCCCGACCGCCCCTTGTCCACTCATGGTTGACAGGCGGCTGACAGGTCCTGCGCGAGCACCACTTTCCCGGCGACGGACCGTGCCTCGAGGGCGTCCTGGGCGTCGCCGATCCGGGTCATGGGCAGGACGCTGTCGATCACGGCGCGGATGCGGCCGGCGCGGACCTGGTCCCAGGCGGCGGCGAGCTCGGCAGGCGATCCCATCGTGGCCCCGAGGAGATCGAGCTGCTTGAAGAACAGCGCGCGGAGATCCAGCGTGACCTGGTGACCCGCGGTGGCGCCGCAGGTGGCGAGCCGCCCGCCCCAGCGGAGCATGCGAACACCGTCCTCGAACGATCGGCCGCCGACGTGCTCGACCACGACGTCCACGCCGGCCTTGCCGGTCCAGGTGCGGGCGCGGGCCACGGCGTCGTCGGCGGTCCACGCCTCCTCCGCGCCGAGATCGAGGCACAGGGCGCGCTTCTCGGGGGTGGACGCGACGGCGGCGACCCGAGCGCCGGCCAGGATCGCCACCTGGATCGCGAGGCTGCCCACGCCGCCGGCTCCGCCCATCACGACGACGCGCTCGCCCGGCTGGATGCGCGCCCGGCCGATCAGCAGGTGCCACGCCGTGAGGAGCGAGAGCGGGAGGGCCGCGGCATGCACGGGATCGAGGCCGTCCGCCGGGAGGAGCTGCCACGCGGGGACCACCACGATCTCGGCGCAGCCGCCGTCCATGCGCTCGCCGCGGATCCGGTACTCGCGGCACAGGTCGGCGCGGCCGGACGTGCAGGCGCGGCACTCCCGGCACGATACCGCGGGGTGGATCACGACGGGCGCGCCGGTGTCCTCGCGCACGCCGGCGATGTCGGCGCCGGGGATCAGCGGCAGCGGGAACGCGTGGCCCGGAATGCCGCGGCGGACCCACACATCCAGGTGGTTGAGGCCCACGTGGGTGACGCGCACGCGGACGTCGCCGGGACCGGCCACGGGCTCGGGATCGTCCTCCACGCGGAGGACGCTGGCAGGGCCGTGCTGTCGGACGCGGACGACCTTCAACGGCCGCCCTTCTGAGCGCACGGACCGGAGCCCCAGGATCGATGACCCTGCAGATCCCCCATACTCATGTTTCGAAGAGGATCCGCTCGGGGTCTTCCACGCACTGCTTGATGCGGACCAGGAAGCCCACGGCCTCGCGCCCGTCGATGATGCGGTGGTCGTACGAGAGCGCGACGTACATCATGGGGCGGAGCACGATCTGGCCATCTACGCCGATCGGGCGCTCGATGATGTTGTGCATGCCCAGGATGCCGACCTGCGGCGGGTTGAGGATCGGCGTCGACATCATGCTGCCGAAGATGCCGCCGTTCGTGATGGTGAACGTGCCGCCGTCGAAGTCGTCGGGCTTGAGCTTGTTGTCCTTGGCCTTTCCGGCGAGCGCGCCGATCTCCTTCTCCACACCGGCGAACGAGAGGGCGTCCGCGTCGCGGATGACCGGGACGACGAGGCCCTTGGGGCCCGAGACCGCCACGCCGATGTGGTAGAAGCGCTTGTAGATGATGTCGTTCCCGCTGATCTCGGCGTTGACCGAGGGGAACTCCTTGAGCGCTTCCACGGCCGCCTTGACGAAGATGCTCATGAAGCCGAGCTTGACGCCGTGGCGCTTCACGAAGCCGTCCTGGTACTTCGTCCGCATAGCCATGATCCGGCTCATGTCCACCTCGTTGAAGGTGGTGAGCATGGCCGTCTCCTGGCTGGCCTGCAGGAGGCGCCGGGCGATCGTGCGGCGGATCGGCGACATCGGGACGCGCTCGATGCGACCCTCCGAAGCGGGGCGCGCGGCCTGGGGGACGACGGCCTGGGGGGCCTGGACGACCGGCTCCTGAGCGGGCTTGGAAGCGCGCTGCACGTCGTCCGTGAGGATCCGGCCGCGGGGGCCGGTGCCCTGGACGGTCGAGAGATCCACGCCTCCTTCCGTGGCCGCGTGGCGGGCAGCCGGACCGGCACGGGGCGGCTCACCAGAAGCCGGTGCGCTCACGGGGGCGGGAGTCGACGGGTTGGAGCCGACGGGGACCGGGAGCGGCGGGTGGGTGCCCGGGGCGTCCACCTGGGCCTGGGCGGACGGCGCGGCGCCTTCCCGGATCCGGGCGACGAGCGCGCCGATCGGGACTTCGTCTCCGACCTTCACCACGAACTCGGCGAGCACGCCGGCCGCCGGGGAAGGCAGCTCGAGCGAGGCCTTGTCCGAGTCGACCTCGAGGACGGACTCGCCTTCGGCGATCGCGTCGCCGGGCTTCTTCAGGAGCTTCGAGATGAAGACGGTGGAGATGGACTCTCCGATCCGCGGGATGACGACGTCGATCATGAGGTTCCTTGACCCGGGGTACCGGACTTCGCCGTGGGCGGAGCGTCGAACGGGATGCCGAGCGCTTCACGGACCAGGCGATCCTGCTCGGCACCGTGCTTCTTGTAGGAGCCCGTGGCGGGCGCGGCGGCCGCCGCACGACCGGCGTATTTCGGCAAGCGGCTCGGCGGGAGGAGCTCGAGCCACCAGTGGAGCAGGGTCGGCCACGCACCCATATTCTTCGGCTCTTCCTGGCACCAGGTGACCTGCGCGTCCGGGTGGGCGTCCAGGATCGCGCGGATGGCCTGGACCGGCAGCGGGTAGAGCAGCTCCACGCGGTGGAGAGCGGCGTTCGACTCGGGGCTCTTGCGGCGCGCGGACAGGAGATCGTAGTAGACCTTCCCGCTGCAGAACACCAGGCGATCCACCTGGGCCGGCGGCTCGGGATCGGGGATCACCGGGCGGAACGGACCGTTCGCGAGCTCTTCCAGCGTGCTGACGGCTTCTGGGTGGCGGAGCAGCGCCTTCGGGGTCATCACCACGAGCGGCTTGCGCACCTTCTGGTGGACCTGCCGGCGCAGGAGGTGGTGGTAGCTCGCGGGCGTGGACGGCATGGCGACCTGGATGTTGTCCTCCGCCGCAGACGCCAGGAACCTCTCGAGACGCGCGGAGCTGTGCTCCGGCCCCTGGCCCTCGTACCCGTGCGGCAGGAGCAGCACGAGGCCCGAGAGCCGGCCCCACTTCTGCTCGGCCGCCGTGAGGTACTGGTCGATGAGGACCTGGGCGCCGTTCACGAAGTCGCCGAACTGGGCCTCCCACATGACGAGGCCCTCCGGCATGTCGAGGGAGTACCCGTACTCGAAGCCCATGACGGCGTACTCGGAGAGCGAGCTGTCGAAGACCTGGTACGGCCCGAGCTGGCGAAGCGGCATATACTCGGCTTCGGTCGTCATATCCGTCACGACCGCGTGGCGGTGCGTGAAGGTGCCGCGGGCGACGTCCTGGCCGCTCAGGCGGACGGGCCGGCCCTCCACCAGCAGGCTCCCGACGGCCGCGCTCTCGGCCGTGCCCCAGTCGAAGGGGCGCTTGCCCTCTGCCATCTCGAGGCGCTGCTGGAAGACGCGCTGGACCTTGGGGTGGAACGGCTGGTCCGGGAGCCGGTTCACTCGCAGCAGCTGGTCGCGGAGCACGTCGATCGGGAGGGATGTAACGGCTTCTTCCCCGAGGACCCGGGCGTCGCGGTGGAGCGCCCACAGGTCGCGGAGGACCTTCACGCCGTCCGGGTGCACGGGCCGCGGCTCGTACTCCGCCGGCTGGTCCGCCGCGGCCGTCAGGCCGTCCTGGGACTCCTTGTGGATCCGCGCCACGTCCGCTTCCGTGAGCAGGCCGGACCGCACGAGGCAGGCCGCGACGTTCTCGCGCGGGGTCGGCCGTGCGCGAATGACGTCGTACATCATCGGCTGCGTGAAAGCGGGCTCGTCCGCTTCGTTGTGGC
>CAMCWU010000090.1 GCA_945882675.1 Klebsiella pneumoniae
AGGCCGATGGGCTCGCCGCATGCCACCTCCTGGTCCACGGCCACCGCCACCGACCCCTTCGCGAGGTGCCAGTACCAGGTCTCCGAGCCGTCCGTGTGCCGGATCTTCACGTAGTTCCCCACGATCGGGTAGCCGTCACAGGAGATCCCCGTCCCCTCCACATGGCACCGATCGTACTCGCCGTCGTGGATCTCCACCACCACGCCGTCCATGGCCGCCACCACGGGCGTAGAACCGGCGTCCATCGTATCGAACGAGCCCTCCAGCATGAAGTCCGAGCCGTCGTGCTGGTCGTAGCAGTGCGGGAACGGGCGGCCGAGGTAGTCGTCGCACAGGCCGGCGGCGAGGATGCCGGTCTGCACCATGGGGTCGTGGTCGACGCCGATCCGCGTATAGATCAGCTCGCGAGCCGGCACCGGGAAGCCGAAGCCCGTGGACGGCGCGGGCGCGTAGGTGTCCACCGGCCCCGCCGTGTCCACGGCCCTGGGAGCGGAGTCCGCCGAGCACCCCGCGAAGAGCAGCCACCACGACCCGCGCATTCCACCCCCACGTACAAGCTAGCGAACGATGGCGTCCGCTTCAACCCGCGCGGTCGCGCCCGGCGCGAGGAGGGCGGCGTGGCGCTGCAGGCACGCGTCGAAGGCCACCGCGTCGAAGTCACCGGTCTCCCGCCACAGTCGGGACACGACCAGCTCGCGGCGGGCGGGGTCCATCCGAGCCTCCATCCGCCCGACCAGCCGATCCCGGTGGAGCAGCGGCACCACGTACCAGCCGTACTGACGCTTCTCCGCCGGCTTGTACACCTCCCACACATACGAGAAGCCGAACACGAGCTCCACCAGCTTCCGGTCCCACACCAGGGGGTCGAGCGGCCCGAGGATCCGCATGCGATCGTCGCCGTCTGCGATCGGCCCGTCGAGCAGGTCGGGGTGCGCGAGCCAGGTCCGCGGCGATCCCGGCACGCGCACCGGGATCCCGGCCCCGCTCGCGATGGCCAGCGCCGTGAGGCCCGCACGCTCCCCCGACAGCATGGACCAGTGCGGCCCCGCCGCCGTGGAGAGGAGCCCCGCGGCCGCGATCCGCTCCCGAACAGCCCACGCGCCGAACGGCTCCTTCGGCGCGACCCCGGCCACCTCCGGCAGCGCGCGCTCTGGCACATCCCAGAGCTTCTCCTTGCCCTTCCGGCCGGCGACCACCACGGCGCACTGCTGCCACAGGAGCTCGAGCGCGAGCTTTCCCGCCTTCCCGGTTCCCTGCCATCCGCTCCAGTCGAGTGGCTGGACCACCCCGCGATCCGTCAGGTCCGAAGCCGTGATCGGGCCGCGCTCCCGCACCTCCGCCAGGACGTCGGCGACCAGCTCGGGCGCGAGCCGCTTGACCCGCTCCCCGCCCTGCCACCACGCCGTCTGGACCGCGTGGGTGCGGTAGTACGGGAACGCGTACGCCGGGAGCAGGCAGCGCTCCTTGGCGAAGTGCTCGAACGCGTGACCGGGCATCGTCGCGCGGTACACATCCCCGCGCGCGATCCCGTCGACCCGCGCGAGAGCCACGAGATCGGCGTTCGACCCCAGCGGCTCCAGCGGATCGAGCTGGATGCAGCGCAGCGTCGTGAGGAGGGCGCGCACCCCGTCGTCCCCCGCGGCGCGCGTCCGGTGCACGAGCCAGCCACACAGGCGGCTCCGGATCTCTTCTGGTTCCACGGTACGGGGTGTCGGAGGTGACATACTCTCTACAACAGCTCCCCTTCGCGTGTTGTACATCCTCCTGCAGGCGGAGGCGAGCATGCTGAGGAGTTCCTGGTTCGCATGGGTGCTCGTCGGGTGCGACGTAGTCGGGGGAAACAGCGACAAGGACGGCTCGCTCGACTCCGACCTGACCACCGCCGTGGAGACCGACGGGGACACGGGTACACCGTACATGGACCCGCGCCCCCGGGGCCCGCACGGGACGCTGGACGCCAGCGCCGCGTCCGGCCTGGTCACCGGCGCGACCGCGTACGAAGGGGCGGGGGCGGACGTCGTCCTCGCGGACGTCGACCTGAACGGCACGGCCGACCTGCTCGCCATGGCGGACCAGGGCACGAGCAGCGCCCGTGCGGCGCCGTACATCGCCGTCTGGCACGATGTCCCGCTCGGAGAGCACTCGTTCCTCGACGCCATCCACACCATCAACAACGACCTCCCCGTCGTAGAGTCGTCGATCCAGGCGATCGAAGCCATGGATCTGACCGGCGACGGCCAGATCGACCTCCTCGTGTCGCGGTCGTTGCCGGACCAGGGGGCGGAGGCCGTGCTCTTGGCCGGGCCGATCACGGACCACCGGTCCCTGGCGGATGCCGCGGCGAACACGCTGTTCGAGAGCGACGCGCGCACCGTCATCTGGACCGCCGTGCCGGACGTCACGGGCGACGGGATGCCGGATCTCGTGGCCGGCGAGCCCGAGCACGCCGATCTGGCGCCCGGCTCCGGCTCGCTCTGGGTGTTCGCGGGCCCGCTCTCGGGGCGGCGCGAAGAGGACCTGGCCTGGGCCCACCTCCACAGCGACGTCGACCGTGAGCTGCTGGGCGGGGCGGTGGCTGCCGCGGACTTCGACGGGGACGGCGTCCAGGATCTCGCGATCCCAGCGGCCGTCGAGCACGTCTACATCCTGTCGGGGCCGATCAGCGGGGACCCGGTGGTCCAGTCGTCGTACTCCGCGCGTTACACCTACGATCCCGAGGGATCGCTGGCGACGTCGATCTACACCACGCCCGTGTTCGGCGGCGATCTCAACGGGGATGGAATCGCAGATCTCGCCTTCGGGAGCCAGGATCTCCGCGTCATCGAGGGGCCGGTCAGCGGGGAGATGAGCGAGTACTCCGTCACGGCGACGCTGCCGGGCGCCGGGGACTTCACGGTCGGCGACGTCAACGGGGACGGCATGGGCGACTTCCTCGTCGGGAACGGCGCGTACAACCCCGGCGTCTCGGCCGATCAGGGCGTCGCGTACCTCTACTACGGCCCGGTGCTCGGCTCGCTCGGCGTCGACGATGGCATGTTCGTGACGGCCAACGCACGCGACCGCCTCGGCGAGTCCGTCGAGATAGCGGACGCAGACGGAGACGGCTTCGACGACATCGCGATCGGTGCGCCCGGGATGGACACCGAGGACAAGTCGGAGTCGGGGGCGGTCCTGTTGTTCCGCGGAGGGATCTGATGTGGTGGCTCTTCGGCGTCCTGGCGCTCGCAGCCTCTCCTCCGCCCGGCGGCTGGCCGCCCCCGCCGTCGTCGGCCGTGGTGGCGAGCGTGTACGACGGCGACACGCTCACCCTGGCGACCGGCGACAAGGTGCGCCTGCGCTGGGTGAACACGCCGGAGCTCAAGCCGGAAGAGGCCTTCGGGCCAGAAGCCCGCGCGGCGACGGAAGCGTTCGTGGGCCGGGGCGAAGTCCGCCTGCTCCTCGGCTCCGCGAACCCGCGTGACGGATACGGACGGATCGTCGCCGGGATCGAGACGGCAGCGGGCAGCCTGTCGCTGCACCTGCTCGAGCTCGGGCTCGGCCATGTGTTCGTGATCCCGCCGGATCCGACGGATCTCGCGCCCATGCTCGCGGCCCAGGAGCGCGCGCGCGCCGCGAAGCTCGGCATCTGGTCTACGGATCGCTACGCCGGCGCCCTGCACATGACGTCGTTTCACGCGAACGGCCCGGGCGACGACAACCTGGACCCGAACGGCGAGTACCTGCGGATCTGCAACATCTCGCCGGGACCCGTCAATCTCGCGGGGTGGCGCATCACCCGTCACGACGGCCGGTCGTACCCGCTCCCCAACCTCGTCGTCCCGGCAGGCCACACGTTCGAGCTCCACTCCGGGCCCGGTCCGCACCTCACCGACCCGGCCGGACAGCTCGAAGTCCACCTCGGCGCCACCGCCGGGATCTGGAACGACGACCACGACCGCGCGACGCTGTACGACCCGAGCGGCGCCATCTCTGACGCACGCGACTCCCACTGACCGCCAGCGGGCCCCCTTGACTTCCCCACCACGGAGGACAAGATCGCAGCATGAGCACACCCGCGCCCCCGGAGGCGGGAGACAAGCAGATGTCGAAGCCGGACGATGGGGAGGCCCACGCCGCCCCGGACTCCCAGAGCGTGCACGGTGAGATCGACCTGATCCGCCTGTCGAAGACCATGGCGTTCCTCCTGCGCCACCGGCCGGAGGTCGGGAACCTGGTCCCGGACGACGGCGGGTGGGTGGAGACGGAGCAGCTCCTGCTCGCGCTCACTCGCATGCTCCGCGTGGAGATAACGGTCGAACGCCTGATCCCGGTGACGGGCGGCCCCCAGCGGCGGTTCGAGATCGTGGACGCCCGGATCCGCGCGGTCGAGCGACCCATGTTCGGCCACCCGCGGTGCGCGCCGCCGGACATCCTGTACCATGCGGCGACAGAGGAAGGTCTCCCGTCGCTCCGGGCCGGAGGCCTCGGGGAGCCCGGGGAGCCCGGGCGGATCGTGTACCTGTCGGACGACGAAGCCCACGCGTGGCAGGTGGCCCACCGGCTCGCAGGGCCGGGAGGGCGGCCGCGGGTGGTCGTGGTGGACGCCGCGCGCGCGCGCCGCCGGGGCGTGCGGTTCTTCCGCAACCGGCGGAACGGGCTATTCCTCACGAGCTATATCCACTCCATAGACCTGCTGAACCTGCTGCCCGGCTACGCTGAGCAGCTCTCGTCCGGCGGGATCCCGTACCGCCTGGGAGACGACGGCCAGCTCCGGTTCGCGCTGATCCGCGTCACGCGCCGGAGCGGCGTCACGTGGGAGGTCGCCAAGGGCAAGCTCGAGGACGGCGAGACGCCGGAGGCCGCGGGCATGCGCGAAGTGATCGAGGAGACCGGCCTGCAATGCCAGCTCTCCGTCAAGGCGGACATCGGCGCGGTGCGGTACGGGTTCCTCGCGCCGGGAGGCCTGCCGCGCCTGAAGACGGTCTACCTGTACCTGATGGCGTGCGAGGGCGATCCCGGCACCTTCAAGCCGGCGGAGGCCGAGGGGATCGGCGCCGTACGCTGGTTCACGCCGGAAGAGGCGAGCCGCGCCGTGACGCACACGAGCCTGCAGCCCGCCATGCGCCGGGCGCGCCAGATGGTGGAGTCCTGGCGGCAATGACGAGAGCGGACCGGCGCGGGGTGGTGTAGAGTCACCCGTCATCGGGGGCCGCATGCTCGTCCTGTCTCTCCTCGCGTCGCCGGCGCTCGCGTGCGGCGGCTTCTTCTGCGACAACGTGAGCCCGGTCGAGCAGACGGGCGAGCAGATCGTGTTCGCGGTCGACGACGCGAGCAGCACGGTCACCGTCCACGTGCGCGTCACGTACGCGGGTCCGGCCGAGTCGTTCGCGTGGGTGGTGCCTGTGGCGGCCATCCCCACCCTCGGCGTCTCGTCGGCGGGCCTGTTCGACGCGCTCGACCGCGCGACCGAACCCCTGCACATCCTCGACCTCGAGTTCGAGTCGTGCGCCTACGAAAGCGACGCCGACACGGACTCGGACACCGATTCCGACACCGACGCGGATTCGGATAGCGACGCCGACACGGACGGCCCGACGGTCGAGGTCGTCGCGCAGGCAGAGGTCGGACCGTACGAGACGGTAACGCTCAAGGCGGAGACGTCCGCCGGGCTGGTGACGTGGCTGCAGGAGAACGGGTTCGGCGTGCCCGCGACGTTCGACGCCGCGATCGCTCCGTATGTGGCGTCCGGCCAGTACGTCGTGGCGCTCAAGCTGCTCAAGGACAAGAGCACGGGCGACCTGCAGCCGCTCGCCATGACCTATCCCGGCACGGTCGCGTCCATCCCGATCCAGCTCACGTCCGTCGCTGCGGCGCCCGGCATGCCGCTCGAGGTCTACGTGCTCGGCGAGAGCCGCGCTGTGCCGATCAGCTACCTGCACGTGGTCCCGAACCCGTTCGTCTACGACTGGTTCCGCGCGTCGGTGGACTGGGAGGACACGATCGCGCGCGCCGCGGACGAGGCGGGCGGCCACGCCTTCGCGACGGACTTCGCGGGCCCGACCGCTGCGCTCCAGGGGACGGTCTACTGGGGCCAGTTCGACGCGACGCTCGCGAGCCTCGGCGGCCAGGCCGACGTCTCGGGCTGGTGGACGGCGGTGACGGGGACGTTCTCGCCCTCGGCTGCGCTCATCGAGGTGTTCCGCCGGCAGATCCCGGTCCCCGCGGGCGTGGAGGAGAACGCCCTGTTCAACTGCGTGCCGTGCTACGCGATGCAGCTCGAGGGGCTGCCGTTCGACGCCGTGGCCGCGACGGCAGACATCGAAGCGACGATCGTGAAGCCGCTGCGCGACGCGGAGGCGCTCCTCGCCGCGTACCCGCACCTCACGCGCCTGACGAGCTCTCTCGACGCGCGCGAGATGACGGTCGATCCTACGTTCGAGCTCAACGCGGACATGTCACAGGACGTGGACCGGACCCACCTGGCGACGATGACGTACGAGTGCGCCGGCACCACCAGCTCGGCAGCGCCGCGCACGTTCACCGTGGCGCCGGAGGGCTGGACGGTCGCGCTCCCCAGCACGGAGCAGCTCGCGGACATGGGGGTATCGGACTACAAATACCTCAGCTCGCTGACGACGTATGCCGCGCTCCGGATCGAGAAGACCGCCGCCACGGGCCAGCCTGCGGTCGTGGCGGACCAGACGCCGTGGCTCGAGGAACAGGTCGCGCTGCTCGCGCCGTCGGCGGACCCGGGCAGCGGCGTGGATGGCGACGCCGACACGGATCTCGCGGGGGACCCGCCGTGCTGCAAGCCCGACGCGAGCGGCTGCGGCTGCGCTACGGGCGGAGCTGCGGGCTGGTGGAGCGGCGTCGCGGTGCTGCTGGCGCTGGCGGGCCGGCGTCTGAGCGCACGGACCGGAGCCCTGCCATAACGGGCGGGATGGAGCCTCCCCCCTACATATTCCGGTGATCCACCATCAGGCACCGGTCCTGCACCACCCCGATCCCGGCCGCGGCGATAGCGGCCGCGAACTCGTCGTTCACGATGCCGGACTGGAGCCAGACGACCTTGGGCTTCGGGTCCATGGCCAGGATCTCGTCCAGGTGGCCCATGAGCGACGGGGCCGAGCGGAACACGTCGAGGATGTCCACGGGCTCGCCGATGTCCGTGAGCGAGTGGCGGATCTTCTCCCCGAACACGCTGGCGTCCTGGCGCGCGAGCAGCTTGTTCACGGGGATGATCCGGACTCCTGCGCGATGCAGCGAAGCCGGGACATAGTACGCCGGGCGCGCCTGCTCCGTGTGGGCGCCGAGGACGGCGACGACCTTGCAGGACTGGACGGCAGCGCGGACCCGGTCGAGCGACAGTTCGATGGACATGGGGATAGGATACACACGTCCAGTGTCGCGTCCAGACCCGGGGAGGAGCGTGCTCGAGAGCGAGTTCACGGTGGGCGCGGCGTCCTCGGCGGCGGATCTGCGCGCGACGCTCGCTTACCAGTCGTCGGGGCGGCTCGACCCCACGGCGCGACTGGGCGTGTGCCCGGAAGGACGCCCGCAGTTCGCGAAGGCGTGGCGGACCGCTGCCGGACCCGCGACCCTGCGCGTGACGGAGCTCGAGCGCGGCCGGTTCCGCGCGGAGGCCTGGGGTCCCGGGGCGGAAGAGGCGATCGCGGCCGCACCGGACCTGCTGGGCGCGTCGGATGTGCCGGCGTCGCTGGTCGCGCAGCATCCGCAGGTGGCGCACGCGATCGTCACGCACCGGGGGCTGCGGCTGGCGCGGTCGCCGTGGCTCCTCGATCGGCTGATGGGGATCGTGCTCGAGCAGCGCGTGAGCAGCGAGGACGCCTGGCGATCCTGGCGTTCCCTGGTGCAGGAGTACGGCGAGCCCGCCCCGGGGATCGACGGGCTCATGATCGCGCCCGAGTCCAAGGTGATCCGGCGGATCGGCTTCGACACGTGGTGGCGGTGGGGCGTGGACCGCCAGCGCGCCGGGACCTTGTGCGAGGTCGCGTTCGTCGCCGCGAAGGTCGACGGGATCGGCGGACCGGAAGCCGCGCGGGCGCTGTTCGCCCACATCCGCGGCGTGGGACCGTGGACGGAGGGGATGTTCTGCGGCTACGTCCTGGGCGATCCCGACGCCGTGATCGTCGGCGACCTGCACCTGCCCCGTCAGCTCTCCAAGGCGCTCACCGGCGTCCCCCACGGCGACGACGACAAGATGCTGGCGCTTCTCTCGCCGTACGCCGGACAGCGGTTCCGCGTGCAGGTCCTGCTCACGCGCGCCCCCACGGCCCGTCCGTAACTGGAGTAGACTGAAGGGGGGAGGACGGGATGGAGGTGACCCTGACGGGCAGCAGCCCCGGCGCGACGACGGCCGGGATCCTGCTGCTCACGCGCGCGCGTCAGCTCGGCTATCGCCTCGACGTCACGGTCGTCGGCGATCCGGAGGACGCCGTGCCGATCTGCGGCCCGGCCATCCTGTATGCGCCGGTCCTCGCGGGGTGCGGGATCGGGCGCGAGTACGGCTCGGGCGCGACGGTGGTGCTCCCGGGGCCGATCTCGCAGCCGCTGATGCTGAGCGTGCACCCGCACGGCGAGACCGGCTGGTTCTTCGCCGATCGGACGGGAGCTGGCTTTCACCCCGCCACGCAAGCGTTCGTGCGCCTGGCGCGGGATCCGCGGCCCGCGGCCCGCGAGCTCGGGCGGACGCTGCGCAACGCCATGGACGCGCTCGGCCTCTCGACGGAGCCGGCGGTCCTCGACGTGCTGTTCGGCGCGGACGTGGCGCCGCTCACGCGGATCGCGATCGGGCTCCGGGCGGGCCGGGCGATCTCGGGCGGCCGCGGCGCGTCGATCACGCGGTACCTGTCCGGCAAGGCCGTGCGCGACCCGCTCCCGCTCCACCCGGAGGGCGACTTCGCAGAGGCGATCACGCGGGACACCCCGTGGATCCTCGAGTCCCTGTCCCTGTCGATCCGAGACTACGCGGAGCGGGTGCTCCAGCTCGCGCTCGACCTCGCGAAAGAAGACGGAGGACGCGACCTCGCGCTGGTCTGGCACCTGGCGGAGGTCACGAGCCACCTCGTGCAGCTCCCGGCCGGCGCGATGCTCCCGCCCCTCGGCGCGGCGGAGGACAGCGTGGCCACCGCACTCCGCGACGCCCTGCGGGCAGAGGGCGACGACGACGCGAACCGGCAGCTTAGCCAGGTGTTCCGCTTCCTCGGCGGGAAGTACGTGGCAGAGGCGAGCGGGCCGACGCTCGAGATCGGCCTTTCGCCCCCTCCCCCGGCTGCGGACCGCGTAGGGCGGTGGATGTGGTTCTGCAGCGAGGTGCGGCTCGGCCGGCGCCAGGCGGACGCGCTCTGGCCGAACATCATCGATCCCCCACAGTAGTCAGTGGACGAGGTCGGACCCCGGCAGATCACGGACGATCACGGGAGTCGGGCTCAGGTGCATGGACATCCGCCGGCGGCGCCCGAGGCTCCACCAGCG
Source organism: Klebsiella pneumoniae (assembly GCA_945882675.1). Lineage (GTDB taxonomy): Bacteria > Myxococcota_A > UBA796 > UBA796 > CANLGQ01. The sequence goes on from CAMCWU010000090.1 coordinate 9,475, forward strand.
CCCCATGCGCTCGGGGAGCGGATCGCCATCCTCGGCGGCCCCGGTGGTGACGGTGTCCTCGCGGATCGCGCGGGTCTCGGGGTCGAGGAGCGCGCGCCAGTGGGCCCACCGGCCGTCCGCCCACTCGAGGAACACGGTGGCGACGGGCACGTCGGGCCCGCCCGAGATGGCGGGGTCACCGCGGAAGATCCCGATCAGGCCCACGGCGGCCACCGGGGCGTCCACGCCGTCCATCGTGGACCGGCTCAACGCGGCCACGAACACCGGGACGCGCAGGCCAGCGTCCACGACGGGCTGGAGCACCGCGATGTCCATGCGCTCGCCGCGGACCACTACCGCGGCGGGCGGGGCGCCCCCGCGGGCGAGCGCCGCGCGCAGGATCTCCACCAGGCGATCCGGGAGCGCGTCGGGGTCCACGGGGCGGTGGACGAGCCGCAGGTTCAACCGGCTCAAATCGCGTCCCCGAGCGACGCGCCGCAGCGGCCGTACCAGCGAGCCACGCGGCCGTCGCCCTCTCCGATGCTCTCCACCGGGCTCGGCGAGGATCCAGGGACGAGCTCGATCAGCGAGCGGCGGGCTCCGACGCGGAGGGTGCGGGCCACCGGGCCGCGGATCTCGGCCTCGCGGGCGCGGGGGATCACCAGCACGGCCCGGCCACCCGGCGCGAGGAGGCGGAGGGCCGCCTGCACGAAGTCGTCGAGGGACGCCGTGGACTCCGTGCGCGCCGCCCGCTTCCACGGGTCGGGGCTCGCGGGGCCGGTGCCGGCCGGGAAGAACGGCGGGTTCGCCGTGACGAGCTGGTACGTGCCCGGGAGGTCCCCGGCGACGTCCGCCTGTTGCAGGCGCAGCCGGCCGCGAACCCGCGTCCGCCGCAGGGTCTCGGCCCATAGCGGCTCCCACTCGGGCCGCGCGTCGAACCCGACGGCGTCCACGCCCAGACCCGCGAGCAGCGCCGGCACGATCCCGGATCCCGTGCCCAGATCCGCGGCGGTCTCGGGGACGCCGGCCTCCAACGCGTAGCCGACGAGCCAGAACGCCTCCGACCCGTAGCGGAACGCCTTCTTCGGCTGGGCAATGGTGATCCCGGCGGCCGGGGTGTCCAGCGTGAAGCTCACAGGGCCTGCCAGCCGATGTCGCGGCGGAGCTGCGCGCCTTCGAACGCCCAGCGCTCGGCGGCTTCGTACGCCCGATCGCGGGCCTGGCGGAGATCTGCTCCGTACGCGGTGATCCCGAGGACGCGGCCGCCGGAGGTCACGAGGCTCGGGGCTTCCGAGGGATCCCGGCGTCCGACGCCGGGTCCCGGCAACAGGTTGGCGGACTCCCGAGCGCCGGCGTAGAACACCTCGCCGCCGTTCACGGGGCCGCCGTGCGGGATCGGCGTGCCGGTGCGCGGGTTCTCCGGGTAGCCGGGCGCCGCGAGGACCACGCACAGGGCCGCGCCGTCGCGGAAGCGCGGGTTGCCCGCCGGGAGCTGGCCGGTCGCCGCGCCGAGGAGCCACGGGAGCGGATCGTCCTCCCACAACAGCATCAGCGCCTGGCACTCGGGGTCGCCGAAGCGCACGTTGAACTCGAGGACCTGCGGGCCGTCCGGCGTGAGCATGATGCCCGCGTAGAGCACGCCGCGGAACGGGGTACCGCGCCGCGCCATCTCGGCGAGCACGGGCCGGTGGACGAGATCGAGGATCGACGCCGGGTCCGGCAGCAGCGGGCACGGGGCGTACGCGCCCATCCCGCCGGTGTTCGGGCCGCGGTCGCCGTCACCCAGGCGCTTGTGGTCCTGGGCCGTGGGCAGCGCGACGCAGCGCTCGCCGTCGCACAGGGCGAACACGCTGACCTCCGGGCCGGTGAGCAGATCCTCCAGCAGCACGCGGTCGGCGGCCGCCCCGAAGCGGGTGATCTCTTCGAACGCCGCGGATCCCTCGTCCGGCGTGACGCAGACGATGACGCCTTTCCCGGCGGCGAGCCCGTCGGCCTTCACGACTACGCGGCCCAGGGCGGCGCGGTCGCGCCCGGCCTCCCACGACGTGGGATCGGCCCGATCCGCGACGACGACGCACGCCGTCGGGACCCCCGCCGCGACGAGGATCTCCTTCGTGAACGCCTTGCTCGTCTCGAGCCGCGCCGCGGCCGCGCTCGGACCGAAGCACGGGATCCCGATCTCCGCCAGCCGGTCCGCGAGGCCGTCCGCGAGCGGCGCCTCCGGGCCGACCACCACGAGATCCGGCGCGATCTCCCGCGCGAGCGCCACGATCGCGTCGCCGGCCGCCGGACGGAGCTCGGCGCGCGCCGGCCACCCGGGGTTCGGACCGGTCACTACCAGCCGCGTGCACGACGGCGCCCGCGCGATCCGCCACCCAAGCGCGTTCTCGCGCCCACCCGCCCCGACCAGCAGCACGTCCACGGAACCCCCGCTAAGACTGTCTCACACGTCCGCGGGGACCCTGCCCCGTGCGATCCCGTCCCACCCGTGGATCGCAGCGACCAACCGGTCTATCCCGAGGGCGATCCCGGCACACCGCGGGAGCCGGCCCACGGCGTCCACGAAGGCTTCGTCCACCAGGTGCGGGGGCTCGCCGATCTCAGCGCGCTCGGCGTTAGCCGTTGCGAATCGCCGGCGCTGCTCCGTCGCGTCCCCGAGCTCGTGGAACGCGTTCGCGAGC
>CAMCWU010000091.1 GCA_945882675.1 Klebsiella pneumoniae
GCCGCGCCCACCCGTCGAGCGGGGCGCGCTCCCCCGCGAGCGCGCGCCAGACCCGCGCCGGGATCGGCCCGCGCTGCACCGCCAGCGGCCAGAGCGAGGGATCGAGCGGAGGAAACGGGACCCCACGCCACTTCGCCAGCGCGGCCCACGCGGCCTCTACGACGAGCTGCGGGCGCGCGTCCTGCGGGACCGGGGGAGGGAGCGCCGGGCAGATCGCGGCCGCGATCGCCGCAGCCGCCGCGGGCGACAGCGGCGGGATCTCCAGGTGGCCGGCGCCCAGCGCGCGGAGCTGGCCCACGAGCGCCCTCGAGGCGGCCGACGCCCAGCGCGGCTCGTGGAGCACCAGCAGGCCGAAGCGGAGCCCGGCGAACGCCGCGATCGACGGGAGCGTGCGCGCGCTGACCGGGTCGATCTGCTCGAGGTCGTGCACCACGATCAGGATGGGCCGACGCTCCGAGAGTCGGCGTACCACCGCCGCGATCGCGTCGGTGACCCTCCCGGTCGAACCCACGGGATCGGCCCGGCGGGCGAGCGGGAGATGCGGCCAGACCTGCCGGATGGGCTCCGCGGCGTCCCCGATGACGGCCGCGAGCGCCTCCTCGTCGAGGAAGGTGACGAGCAGCTCGAGGAGATCCTGCAGCGGCCCCGCCACGCGGTCCTGCACGCAGCGGAGGTGCAGCGTCCAGACGTTGTCCATCAGGCCGGCGCGATGGATCTGCTCGGCGAGCCGCCCGCGACCCGACCCGGCCTGGCCCTCCACCACCCACACCGGCGGATGATCCGGGTCCCCGATGCAGCCCTCCAGCGGGGCCCAGAAGGTGCCGGGATCCTGGAAGCACGGCTCGGGCCACTCGGGGTCGTGGTCGCCCGCGGCGAGGCGCCGGAAGGCCAGCGCGGCGAGCCGTCCGGTGGGCCGGTCGCACGGGTCCACGCGCGTCAGGTCCTCGAGCAGCTTCGAGAGGCCGAGCGGCACCTCGCGCATGCGCGTCGCGAGGGACCACAGCCCGTCGAGGCAGATCCTCGGGATCCACGCCATCGGCGTCAGCGGCCGCTGCCGCTTGCCCGCGATCGCCTCCCAGAGCATGACGCCCGCAGAGTAAAGGTCCGACCTGCCATCCGTCGGCAGGCCCGCCACCTGCTCCGGCGACATGTACGGGATGGTGCCGAGGACCTCCCCCCCGCCAGAGCTCGTGTCGGGATCCCCGAAGTATCGGCCGATCCCGAAGTCCAGGACCTGGACCGTGCCCGAGCGGTCCACCAGCACGTTGCTCGGCTTGACGTCCCGGTGGACGAACCCCTGCTCGTGCAGGCTCGCCAGGACCTCGCACAGCTGGCGTCCGAGCTCGATCGTCCGGTCGACGCGGGCGACGATGTAGCCCTCCGACGACAGGGCCTCGTCGAACGGCATCCCGTCGATGACGTCCATCGAGAACCACAGCCAATCGTTCTCGATCCCGGCCTCGTGGACCTGGACGACGCCCGGGAGGCGCAGGAGCCGCATCGACTCGAACTCGCGGAGGAACCTGCGATCCATGGCGGGGTTCCCGCGCCGACGGATCTTGATGGCGTGCTCGCGGTCGTCCGCATGGCCCCGGTACACGGTGGCGGACGCGCCCTGGCCGATCGGCTCGGCGAGCAGGTAGGGGCCGACGCGCCGCCCCGTCAGGTTGTCGCTTCCGGTAGAGCTCACGCGGGAAATGTACCCCGCCGCGGGACCGTCAACGCGGCACCCAGGTCGACTCGGGGCGCACGGGGAAGCCGGTCCTCGGCATGAACACGCCTTCTTCCAGGCCGATCGGGGCATCCAACCGGTACGCTTCGCCGATGCCGCGGCCGAACGGGCGCGTGCCGTCGAGGACGAGCGGGAAGTGCCGCGCGCGGATCTCGGCGTGGACGCGGCGCGCGTGGTCGCGCAGCGGCCCCTCCTCGTACTCGAGATCCCACAGGCCGATGAGCGCGAGCGATGGCTCGCGGCCGGCGCGGACGGGGATCCACGGCGCATACGGCGAGAACACGGGCCCCGGGGGCGCGGCGCGACCGATCTCCACGATCCGGTCGCCCGCCGCGCGATCCGCCGCCGTCGGGGTGAGCGCGCGGACGTCGAGGATCGCGAGCTGCCAGGCGAGCTGGATCGCCACGGCGGAAGCCGCCACCACGGCGAGCCCGCGCGCCCGCCAGCCCGCCAGGGTGACGCCGAAGCCCACCGCCAGGATCCAGTGCAGCGGCATGTAGACGTTGAGGAAACCCCCGTTGTGCGCCCGCATCAGGCCGACGGCGAGCAGCAGCGTCACGCCCGCGCCGAGCAGCAGGCCGATCCGCCACGGCGGCCGCTGGCCGCGAACCGCGCCCACCCCGAGCGCGACCAGCAGCACGCCCAGCGCCCCCGCGCCCACTCCGACCAGCGGCCCGCCGAGCGACGCCTGGGCCTCCGCCGGCGGCACGCTGTCCCCGAGCGCCACGAAGAGGAGGCCGCCCACCACCGGCCCCAGGATCGCCGCGGGCCCCGCCGGCCGCAGCGCCAGGACCGCCGTGCCCGCCATCGCGGCCAGCGCGAGCGGGAACGCGCCGCCGACTTCCCGAGGGAGCCCCGGCAGGATCCGCGTGAACACGAGCGGGTGCGCCGCCGGCACCTCTACCAGGTACGCGAGGAACCAGCCGCCGCTCGCCTGCTGCAGCCACCCGACCGCCAGCGCTACGGGGACGCCGAACGCCACGCAGAACAGGGCGGCGCGCGCCCACTCCCGGCGGAGCAGGAGCGATCCGAGGAGCGGCACCACGAGCACCGCGGCGTTGTGCTTGCACAGGAGCGCCGCGGCCAGCAGGAGCCCGCTCCCGACCGCCGCGATCGCCGTGTCGCCCAGCGCGAGCACGACCGCCAGGCCCGCGAGCGCCACGAACAAGGCGTCCGGCCGGACCAGGTCATAGAACGCTCCGGAAGCCGGGTATGCGCCCAGGAATACGAGCCCCGACCACAGCGCCGCCCGCCGGTCCGCCGACACCCGCAGGACCGCCGCGCCCGCTGCGCCCGCCGCCACGAGCGTCGCCGCCAGCGACACCGCCCGACCGAGCGCGTAGTCGAGCGGGACGACCGCCGCCAATGCCGCCACGATCCAGGAATATCCCGGCGGATACACGTACGGGACCCACTCCGACGACGGCGGGGCGTACAGCGGCAGCCCGCGCTGCACGCGCCATGCGTGCGCCAGCATCCCGCCCTCCATCCACTCGATGTCGTACGGATACGCGAGGTGGGAGGCCCAGATCCCACCGAGCAGGACCAGGAGTGCGCCGCCGAGCGCGAGCGCGAGCGCGTCGATTCCCGCGGCGATGCGACCGGACATGCACACGGGGTATCGCGGTCGCGCGCACCCGTCGCGAACGGGCGGATCACGTTACCGTTGGCCGGCGGAGGCCGGTGTGGGGCGATGGAAGGTGCCGGGGAGCGCGTCCGCCCGGCTGGTCGCAGCCGCGGCGGCCCTGGCCGTGGCGCACCAGCTCCTGTTCCGCGGCTGGTGGATCGACGACGCCGCGATCACCTTCTCGTACGCCCGGAACCTGGTGAACGGGGACGGCCTGGTGCCGTGGCCCGGCGGCGAGCGCGTGGAGGGCTACAGCGACCCGACGTGGCTGCTGCTCATCGCGGCGGGGCTGGCGGTCGGCCTCGATCCGTTCGTGTGGGCGAAGCTCCTGGGCGCCGCGTTCGCGGTCGTGACGGTGCTGCTCGTGGGCCGGCTCGCGGCGGACCTGGCGGAGGAAGCGGACGCCCCGGCCACGTCGCTGGCGCCGGTGCTGCTCGCGGGGTCGGCGCAGTTCGCGATCTGGAGCGCTTCGGGCCTGGAGAACGGGCTGTTCGGCATGCTCCTGGTGGCCGGGATCCTCGGGCTGCTGCGCGAGCTCCGGACGGGCGGGCCCCCGTGGTCCGGGCTCGCGTTCCTGGCGCTCGTGTGGACCCGCCCGGAAGGCGCGATGTACGCCGTCGTGGCGCTCGCCTGGGGAATCCTGGCCAGCCGGCGACGCGGTCCGTGGCCCATGGCCCGCTGGTCGCTCGTGGTGATCGTGCCGTCGGTGGCGCTCGAGGCGCTGCGGATCGGGTACTTCGCGTGGCCGCTCCCGAACACGTACTACGCCAAGATCGGCGTGGTGGACGGCATGCTCCTGGCGTGGAACGAGCGCGGCTGGACGCAGCTCCGCGCCTGGGCCGACACGGCGAACTCGCAGGCCGTGAGCCTCCCGGGCGGACCGGGCCTGTGGGGCGGGCTCCTGCTGCCGGTGTACCTCGCGGGCGCGCTCGGCCTGCGGGGCTGGCGCGGCCGGGCGGCGCTCGGGATCACGGGGCTCGTGTGGCTGGTCCTGCTGGTGCCCGGGCCGGACTGGCTGCAGGCGCTGCCCTGGTGGCCGGGCTTCGGCCTCGATCCCACGCTCCCCGCGCCGCCGCGCGAAGCCCCCATGCGCGGGTGGATCCACGCGCGAATCGCGCTCCTGGGCCTGCTCGCGGTCGGCGTGCCGCTGCTCGGGGCGTGGCGGACGCCGGACGAACGGCGGGTGGCGCGCGGGCTCGTCGCGCACGCTTTCGTGGCGGGTCTCCTGTTCTCCGTCCAGGTCGGCGGCGACTGGATGCGCGGGTTCCGCTGGATGAGCCACCTCGCGCCGCTGGGCGCGGTGCTCCTCGCGGTCGGCGCCGCGGAGGTCGCGTCCGCCGTGGAGCGCCGGCTCGGGCGCGACCGGTACGCCGGCTCGCCGTGGGGCGCTGCGGGGTGGCTGGCGGCCGCCGTCGCGATCGGCGCGATCCTCGCCCCGAACATCAAGCACTCGCTGTGGTTCGCGCGGACGCTCGACGTCTCGCCGGAGAGCATCCGGCTGCGGGTGGACTTCACGACCAGCGTCGCCCGGCGCCTCATGCACCGGGAGCCGCCGGTGATGGCGGATATGGACATGGGCGCGAGCCTGTGGTGGTCCGAGCAGCGGTACGTGGACATGGCGGGCCTGGTGGACGTCCCGATGTCCCGCCACGGCTACGAGATGCGGTCGTTCGTCCAGGAGTACGTGTTCGACGAGCGGCGCCCGGACTTCTTCCACGCGCACCAGTGGTGGGGCGAGCTCTCGGGCTTCTCGACCTACGACGCCTGGTCCGACTACGTGGAGCTGCCGCCGTACAGCGACCCCGACGAGCCGCGGGGCCAGCACGCCGGGATCTGGGTCCGGCGGTCGATGTTCATGGACTCCGGCTGGGCGGGGAAGCCGGGGCGCGCGGCGAGCTTCCCGGGCGGCCTCGTCCTCGAGGGCTGGGAGATCCGGAGCCCGGAGGCCGCGGACGCGCTGTACCTGGAGGTGGGGCTGCGGTACGTGGGCGCGCCGGAGGCCGGGCCGACCGCCGTGGTGGCCTTCGCCGCGCGCGGTGACCAGGTGGTGACCTGGGATGTGCCGCTCGGGTACAAGTACCTCCCGGCCGGCCAGTGGCGCCCGGAAGAGGTCTTTCACGGCCGGTTCGCGCTGCGCCTGCCGGCGAGCTCGGCGCCGGGGGACTGGGACCTCGGGTTCGCGGTGATCGGGCCGGACGGGGCCGTCCTCGTACCCGACGCGGGGTCGGCCGCGGACCCGGTGTACGCCATCGGCGAGGTGATATTCCCCGCCGCGTTCCGGGTGGTCACGCCGGACGCCGCGCTGGCCGCCGCCCAGGCCGATCGCGATGCGTCCCTGCGGCTCGCGGGCGCCGGGGACTGCGCGGCCGCCGAGGACGCCTGGTGGGACGCCGTGGCGCACCGGCCCGCGGACCGGCGCTACGCCCGCCAGGCCCCCGTGCGCTCGCTCGCCGAGTGCTGGGCCGCCGCGGGGAGCCGGCTCGACGGCGCTGCCCAGGTCGACGCGCTGGCGCGGGCGCACCGCTGGGACCACCGGAGCCCCGGGCTCGCCGCGGTCGGCGGGCCGGTCGCCGCGCGCCTGTACGCCGAGGGCCTCGCGGCGCGCGAAGCCGGCGATTGGGAGCTCGCGTACGCGCGGTTCCGCGACACGCTGGCGATCGAGCCGTGGCGCGCCTGGGCCCGCCGCTACGCGGAGGAGGCGCGGGACCACCGCCTGGGCCTCGTCGGCGTCGAGCGGAAGCCCTGGGCCAAACCGCCGATGCGCGGCCCGTCCAAGGTCAGGGCGAAGGCGCCTCCCGCTCGATGACGTCCTCCACCACGTCGATCACCCGCTGGTAGCTGCCGAACGGCGGGTAGACGTACGCGCCCGACACCCGGTCGTTCTTCCGCACCGCGGCCAGCGTGGCCTTCGCGACCTCGATCCCGATCTCCCGCTGCTCTTCCTTCGTCGGCGCCTTCCGCAGGCGCGCCAGCACGTCGACCGGGACCTGCATGCCCGGCACCTCGTTGTGCAGGAACTCCGCGTTCTTGTAGGACGCGAGCGGCAGGATCCCGACCAGGAACGGCACGCGCTTGAACTGCGCGGTCCGCTCGAGGAAGCGGAACAGCAGCTCCTCGTCGTATACGGGCTGGCTGAAGAAGAACTCGGCTCCGGCGTCGATCTTGCGGCCGAACCGCTCGACCTCCAGATCCAGGTCCACGTGCGCCGGGTTGCAGCCTGCGCCGACGAAGAGGTTGGTCTTCTCTTCCTTCCCGAGGGGCCGGCCCGCGAAGTCGAGCCCGCGGTTCAGCATCTGGATGAACGTGATGAGGCCGATGCTGTCGACGTCGAAGACGGCCGTGGCGTCCGGGTAGGAGCCCATCTTCGGCGGATCGCCCGTCACCGCGAGGATGTTGCGCAGGCCCATGGCGTTCGCGCCGATGAGGTCCATCTGCATGGCCAGCAGGTTCCGGTCGCGGCAGCAGTAGTGGATCACGCTCTCGATCCCGCACCTTTCGCGCGCCATCAGCGCCATCGGCGTCGGGCCCATCCGCGCCACGGCCCGCGGCCCGTCCGCGATATTGATCACGTCGATCCCGCGCTCTGCCAGGAACGCCGCCCCGTCGAGCGACTTGCTCGGGTCGAGGCCGCGCGGCGGGTCGAGCTCCACCGAGATGCAGAACTTCCCGGAGTACAGCTTCCGCGCGAACTCTCCCTTCTCCGCGGCCGGCGTGGGCGGGAGCGCGGCGGTCTCGCGGGCGGCGTCCACGACCTCTACCCGCACATCCTGGGCCGGCGCAATCGACCGGATGAACGAGCGCATCTCCTTGACCATCTCGGGCGTGGTGCCGCAGCAGCCGCCCACGGCCCGAGCGCCCTTCTGCACGAAGCGACGGGCGTACTCCGCCATGTACTCGGGGCTCGCCATGTACATCTGGCGGCCGTCGACGGCCTGGGGCAGGCCCGCGTTCGGCATCACCAGCAGCGGCTTCGTGAGGTTCGGCGCCGCAGCTTCCACGATCTCGAGCAGCGTGCGCGGCCCGGCCCCGCAGTTGATCCCGACCAGATCGACCGGCCAGCCCGCGACCTGGTGGAGCACGTCCGGCGCCTCTGCCGGCGGGTTGCCGGCTTCGTCCGGGCTGAACGCCACACACGCGGCGATCGGCAGCCCCGACATGGACCGCACGGCCCGGACCGCTTGCCAGAGCTCGCGCGGGTCGTGGAAGGTCTCGAGGACGAACAGGTCCGGCGGCTCGATGAGGAGCGCCGCGACCTGCTCCTTGAACGCCGCGTACGCCTGTCCGGGCTCGAGCGTGCCGGCCTTGCCCAGCGGCCCGATGCTCGCCGCGACCCAGGCGCGGTCGCCCGCCACCTGCCGCGCGATGCGGATACCGGCGCGGTTGATGGCCTCGAAGCTGTCGTCCAGCCCGAACTCGCGCATCCGGCGGCGGTTCGCGCCGTACGTGTTCGTGGTCAGCACCTGGGCGCCGGCCTTCAGGTACGCTTCGTGCACGGACTTGATGAGGTCCGGGCTCGCGAGGTTCAGCTCTTCGAACGCGCGGTTGATGAAGACGCCGCGCCGATAGATCTCGGTGCCCATGGCGCCGTCGAACAGGATGACCTGCGACGTCAGCGCGCTGCGGAAATCGATCATGGCGGGGCTCCCGGGGCAGGGGACCCCGGATAACCCATCAGCCCGAGTGGAGCGCCGCCACCACGCACGACGCGTTGTCGCCGCCACCGCCCAGGTTCGCCCGCCAGACGAGGTTGTGGGCGGCTTCTTCGGGCTCGACCTCGCGTACGAGCTCGTGGACGAGGGCGCTGACCTCCGGGTGCGTCTCGCCGATGTAGTCGGTGACGCCGTCCGTCGACAGGACCAGCCGCTCACCGGGGACCAGCGTGAAGCTCACGTGGTGCGCGGGAAGGGCCTCCGGCCGCATATTCTCGTCGAAGTGGCCGAGGTACCCCACGAGCGCGAACCCCGCCGGATCCCAGTGGTCCAGAAACCGCAGGTGCCACGCCTTGAGCCGCTCCGCCGCCTGGTTCTCGTCGGCGTTGATCAGCGACGCGCCGTACGCGCCGACCAGGTACACCCGGCTGTCCCCGAGCCAGCCGATCGACACCCAGTTCCCGTGGATGATCGTGAGGATGCACGTGGTGCCCATGGGTACTCGGTCCGACAGATCGCCGCCCGCGAACCGCAGCGCGGCCTCGCACACTGCGCTGTTCGCCATCCGCAGCGCGCGGTCGATGAACTCGCGGATCTCCGTCGGCCCTGCGTTCACGAGGCGCGGGAGCGCCTGCTCCCACAGGTTCGCGATGACGTGGCACGAGATGCTGCTCGCCACATCTCCAGAGCCGGCGTTCGCCGTGCTGATCCCGTCACACACGACCAGCAGCGAGAGCGCCCCGCGGTTGCTGATGAACAGGGCGTCCTGGTTGGTCTGCGTGAGCAGCAGCTTCATCTTGCCGATGTGCGAGTCGTAGCCGACCTGCACGCGCGCTAGCGGGTTGCGGATGGCGTAGGACCGGGTCTCCTCCGCGATGGCGGCGGCCTGCCACATGGCGAGCCACGCGAGGCCGTCCGGCGGGCGCTTGTGCGGATCGGGGTGCAGCGCGGCGTCGAGCGGCGCCATGGCGGACGGCGGGATCGCCGGGACCGCGAACCGCAAGTACGGGATAGCGCGCGAAGCCGGCATCTGGCGGGGCCAGGTGCGCCCGAGCAGGGCTTCGAGCAGCAGGACGCCGGCTGCGTACACATCTCCCGCCGTGCTCGGCGGCTCCTGGAGCGGACGCGGCGACAGACCGGGCTTCCCGGGCAGGACCTCCATGCTCTCGTTCGGGAGCAGCATGACGGTGTCCGTGCTCGGGTTCGCGACCCGCCCGTCCTTGTGGATGTGCGAGAGCGCCCGCGCGATCGCCAGCCCCAAGCCCAGCAAGCTCGCGCCCGACCGCGGCGGCAGCTTCGAGAGCGGGATCGGCGACGGCACGATCTCCGACATGTCGATCTCGGCCGTGGCGCTGGTGTCGTCCGAGATGTCCTCGTACTCCTCCATCTCGGGCTTGGTGCGCGCCGCGCGGTACTGCTGCGTGAACCAGCCCGCGAGCATGGGCCGATCGGCCTCGATCCGCTCCGAGAGCTCCGACGGATCCACGAGCGAGAACGCCAGGGTCTCGCCGCCGAGCCACTGGGCGCCGAGCTTGTCGCCGGTCACGACCGCCCGCTCCAGAAGGTCGAGCGCGAGCTGCTCGCCGCGCCGGGGCGGGAGCGCCGCGAACGTGGCGCGCAGAAGGCGCCTTCCCTCTGGGTTCCCGGCGACGGTGGCGAGCGAGTCCACGGCGACCGGGCTCTGCCAGCGGGTGAGCGCGGCCGCGAGCCGGCCCTCCGCGTCGAGCGTCCCGCCGTCCTCCAGCCCCTGCAGCACGCGCTCCATCAGCCGGTGGTGCAGATCGAGCGGGATGTCCATGGCGCCCCACGCGCCGCGCCGGATCGCGTGGATCAGGGCCTCCGCGCTGTCCGGACCGTCGTCGATCAGGCCTTCCAGCAGCCGCACGGGCGGGAGGTCCGAGAGGGCCTGCAGCGCCAGATCGCGGACCTGCGTGCCGCCGCTGCGGTACGCCTGGAGAACCTGCGCCACGAACTGCTCGTCCGAGAGCTCCTTGCGGTGCGCCCGCGCGAGCTCGAGCCGCCGCCCGGGCTGGAGCAGGGGGCTCGCGAGCCGCGCTTCGATCCCGAGGACCGGCGCCGACCGGAGCGCCACTGTGTCGCCCGTGTGGTCGAAGCGCCCGTCCTCCGCCAGCACCGGCTCGATCGCCTTCCACCAGTGCGCGAACGCCCGCTCGTTGAGGAGCCGCCGCCCGACGATCCACTCCTGCACGTCCTCCCGCTTCTGTGGCCCCGGGAGCTCGGCGAGGAGCAGCGCCAGCGCGTCCGTGGCGTGGGCCTGCATCCAGTCCGTGAGCCGGGCCGGCTCGTTGAGCGCGCGGTGGAAGAACCCGTCCCTGTCGCAGGCGACGTACACGCGAGACAGCACGTCCAACGCCACCTTGTCGGGCAGGTGCTCCCCACGCCCCTCCCACTGGAGGCTCACGCGATGACCGTCCACCTCCGCGACGCGGGCAAAGCCGAAGGCGGGGTGATACACGACGGTGGACACCGGAAGACCGGCGATATCCCGGATCGGCTTCATGGCGGGTCAGGGTACACACCGCGGGGCGCCATGGCAAGCTCCGGTCGTCGGAGCAGGCATGGAGGTCCGCGACCCGATCCACGGCGCCATCGCGATGAGCGAGGCCGAAGGCCGCATCGTCGACCACCCGACCGTCCAGCGCCTCCGCGGAATCGCGAGCAACGGCTTCAGCCAGCTCCCCTTCCCGGGCGCCACCCACACGCGCTACAGCCACAGCCTGGGCGTCATGCACCTGGCGGGGCTCGCGTTCGACCAGGCCTACCGCGAGTGGTCCTTCACGGAGCCCGGCGCGCGCGACCGCCTGCGCCAGTGCGTCCGGCTCGCCGCGCTCTGCCACGACCTCGGCCACGCGCCGTTCAGCCATTGCACCGAGTTCGCGATGCCGCCGCTGCGTGACCTCGGGATCTCCTGGTACAAGCCCGGCGGTGACGATCGCCGCGCCACGCACGAGGACTACACCATCGCCATCCTGGAGGGCACCGGCCTCGCCGCCGCCATCCGCGACGGCTTCCCGTTCGACCCTCGGCACGTCGCGGCGCTCGTCTCGTCGGACGTCGCGTGCGCGGACGACTTCTTCGTGGACGGCGGGCTCGACCACCGGCTCCTGTGCAGCCAGATCGTCAGCTCGGAGCTCGACGTCGACCGCATGGACTACCTCGTCCGCGACGCCACTTTCACCGGCGCCCGCTACGGTCAGATCGAGGTCGACTGGCTCGTCTCGTCGCTGACCGCCCACCCGGTCGAGCGGGAAGTGTGCCTCGCCCTCGAGTCCCGGGCGTTGTACGCCTTCGACCACTTCCTCATCGCCCGCCACCACATGTTCCTGATGGTGTACTTCCACCACAAGTCCGTGGTCTTCGAGGAGATGCTCCGCCGCTGGGTCACGCGCCCCGACTCCGACTGGCGTCTGCCCGCCGATCTCGACGCCTACCTCCAGGTGGACGACGTCTCCGTCACCATGGATCTCCGCCGCTCCTCCGACCCCTGGGCGCGCCGGATCGTGGAGCGCCGCCCCTTCCGCCGCGTCGTCGAGCGCCACGGCGCCCCGAGCGAGACCGACACGTCGGAAGACGTCGCGAAGCTCGAGGCCGCCGGCATCGAGCACCTCGCGGCCGCGTCGAGCGGCAAGCTCTCCCGGTACGACGCCGTCGGCCGCAAACGCCGCAACGCCCGCGGCATCTGGGTCGTCCACCGCATGCCGGGCCTCCCCATCGAGCGCGCCGAGCTCCTCACGGAAGCGAGCAGCGTCTTCGACCGCTACCCGGAAGTGCGCAGGATTGCCCGGATCTACGTCGCGCCGGAGGACGTCGTGCGGGCGCGGGGCGTGCTCGGGCTGCCGGCCTGATTTTTTTGGGGTCGCTCCAGCCCGTGCGCGGGTTCTGGGGCGCCGGTCCGCGCGCCCCGACATCGGGTTCCCGGGCTCGAGCCGGCCGTTCACGTGCACGTCCACGTGCTCCCACGGGATCGCGTTCCATGAAAGCGAGTCCTCGAGCCGACAATTCGGCGGAGCGTGCGATCTTCGGCTTTCAAGCACTCTTCCGGGTGCGTACGGTGGCAGCCGTACTCCCTGCCCGGCACGCAGTCTGCTCGGCCCACGTCATGCG
>CAMCWU010000092.1 GCA_945882675.1 Klebsiella pneumoniae
CCTGCACCTGCACCTGCACCCACCCCACGCCCCCCCACCCTGCCCTCCCCCGCGGCGGGGGGAGGGTAAAGAGAAGGTTTCACCTAAGCCCTGCACCTGCACCTGCACCCTGCACCTGCACCCTGGCCCTGGCCCTGGCCGCGCACCTGCACCCAGGCCCTACACCTGCACCCGCACCTCACGCCCCCCCACCCTGCCCTCCCCCGCGGCGGGGGGAGGGTAAAGAGCCGGTTGCACCCTAGCTTGCACCGCACCCCTGCCACGAGCGCACGGACCGGAGCCCCAGAACCTCCGGCCCACGCGGATCCCACCTTGTTGCCCGGGCCAAAACGACGCATAGGGCTACACCATGGCGAGGGAGCTCCGGTGCGGATCCTGTACGGTGTCGTCAGCGAGGGGATGGGGCACGCGACCCGGTCGCGCGTCGTGCTCGAGCATCTGGCCGCTCGGGGGCACGATATCCGCGTCGTCGTGTCGGGGCGCGCGCACGGCTTCCTGCGCAAAGCCTTCGCGGACGTGGAGAACGTTAACTTCGAGGAGATCGCGGGCCTGCACCTCGACTTCGGGGACGACGGCCTGGATCTGCCGTCGTCGCTGCTCACCAACCTGAAAGCGGCGCCCAAGCGGCTGCTGCAGAACCTCGACGTCGTGACGCGGGTCGCGGAGGCCGGCTTCGAGCCCGAGATCGTATTCTCCGACTTCGAGTCCTGGGCGTACTTCTACGCGCGTTCGAAGGGGATCCCCGTCGTCTCCATCGACAATATGCAGATCCTCAACCGCTGCGCGCTGCCCGACGCCACCACCGCGGGCGGCGGCTTCGACTACCAGCTCGCGAAGTTCGCCGTGAAGACCAAGCTCCCGGGCGCATACCACTACCTGATCACGAGCTTCTTCTTCCCGCCGGTGCGCAAGCCGCGCACCACGCTGGTCCCGCCGATCCTGCGCCCCCAGGTCCTCGCGGCGCGGCGGGAGCCCGGCCGGCACGTGCTCGTCTACCAGACGTCGGCCGCCACGCGCGACGTATTGGTGCCCGTCCTGCGCTCGCTCCCGGGCGAGTTTCGCGTCTATGGCCTCGGGATCGAGGGCGTCGACGGCAATGTGACCCTGTGCGGCTTCTCCGAGCAGGGGTTCGTCGACGATCTGCGTACGGCGAAAGCGGTGATCGCGAATGGCGGATTGTCGCTGATGAGCGAGGCCGTGCACCTCGGCGTGCCGATGCTCTCGGTGCCCATCGGCGGCCAGTTCGAGCAGGAGTGCAACGCGCGGTGGCTGTCGGAGCTCGGCTACGGCATGTGGAGCGAGCGCTTCCACCCGGCAGAGGTCGAGACGTTCCTCGCCGGCCTCGACGGCTACGCGCGAAACCTGCGGTCCTATGTGCCGCAGGACAACGGGATGCTGTTCGCGTGCGTCGACGAGCTGATCGGTCGCGTCTCGCTCGGGAAGCCGCCACCCGAGCGGCTCGATTCCCTCTCGATGGGAAGCTGGCAGTGAACGAGCGGAACGGCCCGATCCACGCGGCCGCCCTGTGCCTGGCGACGGTCGTGCTCGCCCTGTTCTTCGCGAACGTGGAGATTCAGATCGAGGGCGCGAACGGCTGGGCGTCGTCGCTGCCCGTAACGTTCCGCATAGACGACCACTGGCTGCTCGACGTATTCTGGGGCGGCCGCCCGCTGACCGGCTACCACGCCTGGGTGTTCGCGTTCATGGCGCTCTTCTTCCACCTCCCGCTGGTGTGGAGCTGGGAGTGGTCCGTGCGCCTGGAGGCCAGGACGCTGGGGTGCATCGCCCTCTTCTGGATCGTCGAGGACGCCGCCTGGTTCGTGCTGAACCCGGCTTTCGGCTGGTCGAAGCTCGATCCGGTCCACGTCCCGTGGCATCTCCACTGGTTCCTGGGGCTGCCCACGGACTACTGGACGTTCACGGCCGCGGGGCTCGCGCTGTTCGTCGGCTCGTTCGCGTGGGGGCGCTCTCCGCCCTGATGTTCTTTTTGGGAGGTTCGAAGCCGGGCCTGGGTGGCTGGGCGCCGGTCCGCGCGCTCCAGCGATGTCTCGTCCGGCCCGAACGGGCCCGACCCGCGACGTCTGGGCACGGATGCTCGCGCGCTGCGCGAAGGCCCGGTGACGTGATCCGAGCGCGCGTGAAGGGCCGCCCGCATTGCGCCCGCGGGCGTGCCCGAGGAGTATCCCTCACGGATTGCCGGTGACCCCCCACCCGCCCGATCCGGACGCACGATCCTCAGCCTATGCGGGAGCGGACCGTGGCGGCATCGGCCAGGAACGACTCCCACCACTCGGGCTGCGGATCGGGCGGGCGGGCGATGGCGATGTCGCAGATGTCGGCCACGATCGCGTCGTATTCGTCTCGGGCGAACACCACGCTCTCGCCGTCGCGGTAGACCGCCACGAGCTTCACACCGACGAACGGGTCGTCCGCGGCCTCTCCGTCGTCGTCGTACAGGGTGTACGCGAGCTCGTGGCCCGCTCCGACCTGGCGGGCCGTGCAGCGGGCGAGCAGCTCGAGGTCGAGCCACCCGAGCACCCCGAGCCAGTCCGCGACGGGCGCGGGAGCCCCGCCGCCGACGACGACAACGCGCGACGGCTCCGGGCTCGGAGCGAGGGAGAACCTGGATCGACGCGCGCTCATATCCGCCTCAGGTCGGGAAGATGCTGTGGATGAAGTCGTCGCGGAAGAACCAGCTCCAGGTGCAGCCTTCGACGCCGCTGACCGGGGGGCCGCCCCCCGGTGCCGTGGGGAACGTCTTCGCCTTGATGAGCGCGTCGAGCTTGTCGGTGAGCTGGGCGGAGATGCTGCCCCAGTTGGCGGCGAGGTCCTGCAGGCACGTCTTCTTCTTCTTGCTTTCGTTCGGGAGACCGCTCACGGCGTTGAACGTGGAGTACTCGAAGCGGGTGACGGCGCCCGAGACGGCCTGGCTGTGGATGAAGACCTTCTCCGGGCTCGTCGCGGAGCCGTGGCGGGCCAGGAAGTTCGCCGTATCGTGGCACCCCTTCACCGCGCCGTCCAGTCCGTCGCCGATCACGACGTGCTGGAAGGTCGCGGCGGTGATGCCCTTGTACGCCTTCATCCAGGCGCTTCCGTAGTGCTTCATGGCGTCGCCGCCGTACTTCTCGGCGACCTCCTTGAGGCGGGCCACGCCGAGGTCGGCCACCCACTGCTTGATCTCCGCCGGCGTCAGGTGCGTGCCGATCTCCTTGAGCGCCTTCGCGCCGAGATCCTTGATCGTCTGCTGGCCCAGCTCGTCGACCAGGCCCTTGACTCCGGCGGCGCCGAACGTGTCGTAGAGCTCCTTGACCCCCTTCTCGCCGAGGTTCGTCGTGAGGTCCTTGAGCGCGACGGCGCCCACGACGTCGGCGAGGTCCTTGATGGCGGTGCCCGAGAGCTCCGCCGCGAGCTTCTTCAAGGTGTCGTTCCCGAGGTCGGCGGCCAGCTTCTCGATGGCGGTGCCGCCCAGGTCCGCCGCCAGCTTCTTGACGACGTCGGCGCCGAGGTCGGTGGTCAGCTTCTCGATCGCCGTGCCCCCGAGCTCCGCCGCCAGCTTCTTGACGACGTCGGCCCCGAGGTCGGCGGTCAGCTTCTCGATCGCCGTGCCCCCGAGCTCGGCCGCCAGCTTCTTGACGACGTCCGCCCCGAGGTCGGTCGCGAGCCGCTGGATCGCCGTGCCCCCGAGCTCCGCCGCCAGCTTCTTGACGACGTCGGCCCCGAGGTCGTCGACCAGCTGCTTGATCGCGGGACCCGCCAGCTCGGCCGCGAGCTTCCCGAGGACCTCCGCCCCGAGATCGTCGGCCAGCTGCTTGAGGACGGGCCCCGTCACCTCACCGGCGAGCTTCGCGAAGAGGTCGTCGCCGAGCGCCGTCAGCAGCCGCCCGACCTCCCCCGCGCCGAGGGTGTCGACCAGGCCCTTGATCGTATTGCCCTCGAGCTTCGCCGCGAGGCGCTTGAGCACGTCGGCGCCGAGCCCGTCGAGCAGGCCCTTGATGGCGCCCCCCTCGAGCGTCGCGGCCAGCTTGACCAGCGCGTCCTTCCCGAGCCCGTCGACGAGCTCCTTCACCGCGTAGCCGTCGAGCTCGATAGCGAGCTTCTTGAGGACGCTCTCCCCGAGCAGGTCGAGGTATTCCTTGATGGTGACCCCGCGCAGGCCGGTCAGCAGGCGCAGGACGGCGTCCTTGCCCAGCCGCGTCGTGAGGTCCTCGATCGCCGCGCCGCCGAGCGTGCGCGCGAGCTTCTGCAGCGCCTCCGCCCCGAGGTCGTCGGCGAGGCGCTTGATCGCGGAGCCGGCCAGCTCCTCCGCCAGCCTCTTGATGGTCACCTCGCCGAGAGACTCGACCAGCTCCCGGATCGCCGGCGCCGCGAGGTCGCGCGACAGGTGCTCGAGCGTCTCCTTCCCGAGCTTCTCGAGCAGCTCCTCGGCGACCTCCTCGCCCACCTCGCGCACGAGCTTCTGGGCGAGCTCCTCACCCAGCTCGCGGACCAGCCGCTGCATCGTCTCGCTCAGCACGCTCTTGAAGATCTTGCGGACGATCGCCTTGGCCGCGTCGCCGAAGAGCGGGATGAGCCCGATGAGCGAGATCGCGATCATGAGCGCGTTGAACCACCACGGGCCGTCGCCCATGATCAGCCGCGGACCGTACTTCAGGAAGATGTCGCGGACGTCGCCCCACACGAGGATGCCGGCGATCAGATCGCCGACGAAGTTGAAGAACCCGCCGCCGTAGCCGGGGATGAGCGTCTCGCCCCAGATGAAGCCCCACACCAGGTTGACGACCTGGGCGAGCACCCAGACCACGGCGCAGACGACGACGCCGACGACGTAGATGATCGCGGCGAAGATCCAGCCGACGATGTTTCCGAGGACCCTCCCGAGCTTCTCCTGGAACCACTCGAGGACGCGCTGGGCGAGATCGGAGAAGAAGTCCCACAGATCGCCGAGCCACCCGCGGTGGACGGCCGGCTGGACCTGGTCGTTCATCGCCTGGGCCTGGTCCTTCAGGCTGGCGTACTCCCCCGCGGCCTGCTGCTGGCCCTCGGAGATGCGGGCGGACCCCGCCGCGATCTGCTCGTCCTCCCACGCGAGCTGGGCGTCGACGGCGCCGGTGAACGCAGCGGTCGCCTCGGCCTCCTGCGCGGCGAGGAGCCCGGTGTGCTCGCCCCCGGCGCGCGTGGCCTCGGCGACGGCGGCGGACGCGCCGGCGTCCATCGCGGTGGTGGCGCGCGCCCCGGTTCCCTGGGCGAAAGCGGCGAAGCCATCGGCCGTGCCCGTGAGGGCCGCCGCGGACTCGCTCCGGAGCGCGTCGAGGGCTCCGGTGGTCTGCGTCGCGACGCTCGCGAGCCCCGTGGCCACCCCGGTCGCGTGGTCGGACAGCGCCGTGGTCGCCTGGGCCGCCTGGGCGGCGAGCGGAGCGGCGTTCGCCGCCCACCCCTGGGCGAGCTGGTCGGACGCGGCCGCGCGCGCCTCCGCCACGCTGCGGACGTCTGCGTCGGGATTCTCCGCCAGGATCGCGCCGACGTCGGCGACGGCGGCATCGAACCCCGCGGCGAGCTGCTCGTAGCCCTCCGCCACGGTGGCGCACCACGCGTCGGACTGCGCCCGGATCCGGTCGCCCTCGCCGTCGGCCTGCTCCGCGAGCCAGGCGTCGGCCTCGGCGACATGGCCGTCGAGCCCGGCGAGCGCTTCGGCCCCGCCGCCCTCCACGCGCGCAGTCGCCTCGTCGGCCTGCGTACCGAGGATGGACCGGGCCTCCTCGGCGGTCTGGTCGAGCTTCCCGAGCGTGGCCGCCCGCGCGTCCGACAGGGTGGCGAGCACGCTCGCGAGCAGCCCGTCGAGGCCCGCCGTGTGCGTGGAAACCGACTCCTGGAGCTTCGCCGCCGCGTCTTCCCCGGTCTGGACGCACTGCTCCGCGAGGCTGTCCGCCACGCGGCGCGCGATGTCGGCCTGGAGCTGGGCGAGGGGCGCGTCGCCCCCACCGCCGGCCTGCGCGGTCAGCGCCCGGGCGCGCTCGGCCCGCTCCGCCGATCCGGCGCGGACGCGCTCCGCCTCCGCGGTGGCAGCCGCCTCGATCCGCGTCCGGGTCTCGCCGGTGCGCGCGCGGGCCGCCTCCTCCTCAGTCGAGAAGCCCAGCTCGACGCGGCCCCGGGCCGCCGCCAGCGCGCTCGCGAGGCCCGCCTCCGCCGCGGCCCGCTCGGTCGCGATCCGGGCGAGCGCCGCCGCGATCCCGGAGGTGATCGCGCTCCGCGTCGACTCCACCGAAGCCGCCAGCGACGACCGCGCCGCCTCCCGCGCGGCGGTCACGGTCTCCGTCGCGGACGCGGCAGCCGCGCGGATCTCCGCCACGCGCGTCGCGCCCTCCGCCCGCGCGGCGGGAGCCCATCCCGCCAGGTCGGCCACCGCGGGAGTCGCCGCGTTCACCGCCGGGAGCGCCGTGGCCGCCGGGGCCGCGAGCACGGGCGCGGGGGCGGCCACCGTCGTGGTCGGGGCCGCCGGCGTCACGACCGCCGGCGCCGCCCCGATCGGCGCGGTCGGCGCCACCACGGAGCTGACGGGCGCCACGGGCGCGACGGGCGCCACGGGCGCCGAGCGGGGCGCCACGGGAGCCGGCGGGAGCGGGCCGACGAGCGCCTCCTCCGTGCTGGTCGGCCCCGTGGCGCGGGTCGGCTCCGCGGGAGCGTCCCCGGTCGCGTCGCGCATCACGGGCGGACCGCCCGCGTAGGTGCTGGTACCCCCGCCGCTGCCTCCCTCGACGCTCCGCGCCTCCGCGAGCGAGCCGGCCACCCGGCGCTCCGTCGCGTAGGCCTCCTGCTCCGCCGGATCCGTGGGGCTCGACACCCCCTTGCCACTGCCGAGCCGGCCCTCGTCCGCCTGCACCACGTGCGTCAGCTCGTGCGCGATGAGCTGGTCGCCCTTCGGCGTTCCGGGCGCGAACTGGCCCGCGGCGAAGTAGATGTCGGAGCCGACGGTATAGGCGTAGGCGCTCACCTGCTTCGCCGACCGGGCAGCCGAGCTGTCGGTGTGGATGCGGACGTGCGCGAAGTCGTGCCCCATGGCCGCTTCCATGCGGGCGCGGACCGCGTCGGGGAGCTCGGCCCCCGAGCCGCCGGGGAGCTGGAACCCGGCGCCGCCCTCCCCTTCGGCCGCGCGCATGAGCGAGAGCATCACCGAGTTCGGGGCGTCCCCGGGCACCGCGCCGCCGACCCCCGCGGCCCGGCTCACGATCGCGGAGCGCACCACGGCGCCGAAGCCATCGCCGCCCCCGCCCAGCGCGGACCGGACCACGGTGTTCCCGAGAGACCGCTGGACGTCCGGACTCGATCCGGGCGGGTCGGCCTCCGCGGTCTTGGAGCGGGCGAGCGCGTCACGCACTCGGGCACGGACCTTCTGCACGAGCAACCCGCCCATTCCGGTGCGCCTCCGATCACGGAGAGGGTAACTGCAGGCCGCGCATGGGGCTCGAATTTCAACGTTGAAATAAAGTTAAATCTGCATCTTGGAGAGGCGCCCTGCTGGACGTCGAATCCGGTACGCCGCTCCTTTGGGAGCGAGGCCATTTCCGCACGGGAGTGGTCCACCCCGTCGATCATCGCATTGGTAATGCGGTACCGCACCAGGGCAGACGACATCGCGGGGCCGACGGAGGGCGCGGGTGGGAGCCAGGGGACTCTCCGGAGTGATCTACCCGTGCCCGTGAGCTATCGGAGCTTCTCCAGCTCCACCGCCAGCTCCGGGAGCACGTCTCCAAGCGCCGCGTGCAGGCGCACGGTGGCATACGGGTCGCCCCGCGTCGGCCCGATGGTGACGATCGCGACCGGGCGCCCCGTGTCGGCCGCGCGCCGGACGAAGCGGAACCCCGAGAACACGGTGAGCGACGTCCCGACCACGAGCAGCGCGCTCGCTTCGTCCACCATGGCGTAGGCGGCCTCTACCCGCGCCTTCGGCACGTTCTCCCCGAAGAACACCACGTCGGGCTTGAGCACGCCGCCGCAGATCACGCAGTCGGCGACGCGGAAACCGTCGACCGCCGTGAGCTCGGCGTCGCCGTCGGGCGCGATCTCCCCGCTCGCGACGAACCCCGGGTTCGCGGCGGAGAGGCGCTCCTGGAGCACGGCCCGATCCTCGCGCGCGCCGCACCCCAGGCACACGACGTCCGCGAGCGCGCCGTGGAGCTCCACCACGCGCCGCGCGCCGGCCTCGCGGTGCAGGCGGTCGACGTTCTGCGTGATGACCCCGCTCACGATGCCGAGCCGCTCGAGCTTTACGAGAGCGCGGTGGCCGTCGTTCGGGGCGGCGGCCGAGATGCGCGGCCAGCCCGACATGCTGCGGGCCCAGTACCGCTGGCGCGCGGCAGGATCCTCGACGAACGCCCGGAACTGGATCGGGTTCCGCGCGCGGGCGAGCGTACCGGGCCCGCGGTAGTCGGGGATCCCGGAGTCGGTGGACAGGCCCGCGCCGGTCAGCGCGACGATGCGCCGCCCACGCAGCAGGTCCACGAGCGCGGAGATGTCCCCCATCAGGAGAGGTAGCGCCGCGCCACCTGCTCGTAAACCCGGGCCGCATCGAACACCTGCCGGATCTCGACCCACTCGTCCGCCGTGTGGCTGACGGCCGAGATCCCGGGCCCGATCTTCACCGCCGGGATCCCCTTCAGATGCGCCCAATCGCTCAGCGTCGGGCTGCCGAACGGCACGGCGTCCGGCGAGACCTGCAGGATCGCGTCGAGGATCCGGGCGCCCTCCGGCGTGTGGACCGGCGGCAGCCGGTCGCTGCGGACGACGACGTCCGACTCCACCGCGGCGCGGACGCGGGCGATGACGTCCGCCGGCGGGATCGCGGGGATCGTGCGGATGTCCACGACCATCCGGCACTCACCGGGGATGACGTTGTGGGCGGACCCCGCGTTGATCTGGGTGACCACGAGCGTCATGGGGCCGACGTGCGGGTCGTGGGGCTCGAAGGTAAGCGCCTTCAACGCGGCGATGTCGCGCGCGGCGACCTCGATCGCGTTGACGGCCAGGTGCGGGCGCGCCGCGTGCCCGGCCCGGCCCTGCGCCACGAGATCGAGGATCAACAGCCCGTTCTGGGCGACCGCGGGCTGGAGCTGGGTGGGCTCGCCGACCAGCGCGGCGTCGATGGGCCCGAGGGACGGCAGGAACACTTCGAGGCCCTTGCGGCCCCGCTCCTCCTCGCACGTGGGCGCGAAGATCAGGGTTCCCTTGTCCGGAGGCCGGATCTTCAGCGCGACGGTGGCGACGGCCATGGCGGCGACGCTCGCCTTCGCGTCGTTCGAGCCGCGCCCGAACATGCGGCCGCCGCGGATCGCCGGGTGGAACGGGTCGACGGTCCAGCCCGTCCCGACCGGCACCGTGTCCGTGTGCGTGCTGAAGAGCAGGGTCGGACCTGGCTCTTTGCCCTGGACCCGCACGTCGATGTTCCGGTCGTCTACCCGAGGGTGCAGACCGTGCTCGCGCAGCCAGCCGGCGAGGAACGCCACGATCGGCGCCTCCTCCGTCGTGATCGACGGGATCGCGACGAGCGCTGCGAGCAGCCGGACCGCCGGGTGATCCTCGGGCGTGGTGCCGGGCACGGTCACCGGCTCACCAGCGGCTCGGGCGGGGCGTCGTCGGCTTCCTTCACCACCAGGGTCCCGCTGCCTTCCGTCGTGAAGACCTCTTCGAGCAGAGCGCCCGACTTCCGGCCGTCGACCACGTGAACGCGGGGCACGCCGCCCAGGAGCGCCTTGCGGATCGCCGCGACCTTCGGGCGCATGCCGCCGCGGATCGCGCCCTTCTTCTCGAGGTCGCCGAGCTCCTCCAGATCCGTCCAGTGCAGCACGGACGCCGGATCCGTGGGATCTTCCAGGATGCCCGGCGCGCGCGTGAGCAGCACGAGCTTGGCCGCCCCGAGCGCCACCGCGATCTCGGACGCCACGGTGTCGGCGTTGACGTTCAGCAGTTCGCCGCCCTCCCCCGCCGCCATGGGCGTGATGACCGGCACCGCCGGCAGCCCGAGGACCGCCTTCAGCACGTCCACCCGGACCTCCGTGATGTCGCCGACGAGGCCGTAGTCGACCGTGCGGGTCTCGCCCGAGTCGTCCTTGACGGGGGCCGGGGCCCGCCGCTTTGCCCGGAGCAAGCCGCCGTCCGCGCCGGACAGGCCGACGCCGCGCTCCCCCGCCGCCGCGAGCCCGCGCACGAGCGCCGCCGACAGCCGCCCGCGCCACTCCCCGAGCGCGAGGTCCAGGAGCTCCGGCGTGGTCACGCGCCGCCCCGCGATCATGACGCTCTCTACGCCGGCTCTCTCCGCCGCGGCGTCGAGCTGCGGGCCGCCGCCGTGCACGAGCACGACGCGGATACCGAGCCGGTGCATGGTCGCGACCTCGCGCGTGATCGACTCGCGCCACCGGGCGTCCCCGAAGATCTCGCCGCCCGCCTTCACGACGAAGATCTGGCCGGAGTACGCCCGCAAGTAGGGGATGGCGTCCAGCAGGGCGATCGTTCTTTCCACCAGGGCTCCAGGGACCGCCGGCGGGATGGCGCCGGGACGCACCCCGCGTAACGCGCCCCCAGGCGGCCGTACACAATCAGCCGGACGTGAGCTTGACCGTCGGTTTTCCGAGCCCCATCGCCTGGACGCGCGCGAGCTGCCCGCGCAGCCGGTCCACCTCGTCCCGGTAGAACGGGGTGGCGCGCACGCCCATCAGCCGGAGCTGGCTCTTCCGGATGGCCAGCGCCGTGGCGGTCTCCAGGTACATCGCCCGATCCAGCGTGGGCGACAGCCAATCGGACGTGAAGTTCCGGCTCCACCAGGACGCGATGAGCCCCGGGTGCCCGGCCGGCAATCGTCCGCCCGCGACCTCCTCTTCCAGCTCGCGTCGGATCGTGCGGCTCTCGTCCCACAGGGTGAGCTGGAACAGGGCGAAGACGGTCAGGACCTCGAACGGGAAGACGACGAGGTCGAGCATCAGGGCCTCGTCCCCGCGCGCCTGAAGCTCGCCGATCGTGAGGATCCCGTTCCACAATGCGTGGACGCACATGGCGATCGCGAGCCCCGCGGTCCCCGCCAGCACGAACGGAATCCGGCCGCGGAACCAGCCCCACGCGAGCGCCGCGCCGACGATCGAGCAGGATGTCGCGTGCATCACGGCCGAGTACGCCGTGCGGATCACGACGGTCTGCATCCAGGCGCCCGGATCCTGGCTCGTCTGGGCGAAGTAGAGGAAGTTCTCGGTCATCCCGAAGCCGAGGCCGGCGGCCGCTCCGTACACGAACCCGTCGTTCATATTGTCGAAGTGCCGGTTCCAGAGCACGAACAGGAGGAACACGGCCTTCGCGGGCTCCTCGATCAGCGGCGCCACGATGACCGGGCCCGCGGCCGCCGCGATCCAGTCGAGATCGGCGGGCACCAGCGCGTCTACCCAGCCGACGACCGCGCCGATGAGCATGTCGATCGCCGTGTTTCCGACGAGCGCGATGAGCACGCCGCCGATGCCGCCCCACAGGAACGTCAAGCCGTAGATCCAGATCGGCTCGCGCGTGTAGCGATCGAGCCACCAGACGACCGAGAGGAGCGCGAGCATGGGCGCTACCGCGCAAATGGCGGATGCGCCGAGCAGCGCCAGCTGGACCAGGAACTCCACGCGACCCCCGCGGCATCATATCGCCCGCGGGGCTGGACGTGTGCGCTCGCCTGCGGCAACATGCGGGCATGGAAGAACTCTCCCCCTCGCTGGACGTCGAGAGCGCGCGGCAGGCCGGCCGGAACGCGTCGCTCTACGGGCTGATCGCCACGTTCATGTCGCTGCTCGCGTTCTGCTCGAGCTGCACCACGCTGTTCCTGGCGTTGCCGCTCGGGATCATGGCGATCATGCAGGCGCGGCGCGCGCTCGAGTCGGACGACGAAATCGCCCGCCTGCAGGGCCAGACCGGCATGGCCCTCGGGCTCATGAGCACGATCTACGCCGCGATGTGGCTGTTGCTGCTGCTACTGTACGTGCTGCTGTACGTCGGCATCTTCGCGATGACGTTGGGCGTCGGGGCGAGTCAGTCGGGTAACTGAGCGGGCGCCCGGGTGAAGCGCCACGTGACGGCGGCGGTGACCACGGCC
>CAMCWU010000093.1 GCA_945882675.1 Klebsiella pneumoniae
GGCCCTCGACACCTGGAAGGAGATGAGGGCGCAGCGGAAGAAGATCGCCGTGAAGCCGGGAGCGGTGCGCGACGAGCTGGCGGCGATCGCCGGCCGCCTGAACCGGACGGTCCCGCACTTCCTCCCGACGTTCTGGGAGGAGATCGGCCGCTGGTTCGTGGAGGCCGGGAACCCCACGTTCGGGGCGAGCGCGTTCGAGCGTGCGCGCGAAGCCGAGCTCGCCCACGGCCTGACGGTCGACGAGGACCGGCGATCCGAGGTCTTTCTCGAGTTCGCGCTGATGGGCGCCCTCACGGTCAAGTCGCTGTCGGCCTACGGCAAGGAGCTCCAGCGCACCCTCGGAAAAGAGGCCGCAGCCGAGCGCTTCCTCGATCTGGTCACGCGGCGGACGCAGGGCGGGCTCGCGCCGTGGGCGAACACCCTCAAGGACCTCGCCGGCATGGCGACGGCCGCGAAGCGTGATCCCGTGGCGTTTCAGCGCGGCTTCCTGGCGGACGTGCTCGGGAGCCCCGCGATGGCGCGGGCGCCCGCGAAGCTCTGGACCACCGCGCTCGCGCTGCTCGACGCCCCGACCGACGGAGAGAAGGCGGCCCTGTGCCGCTTGTGGCCGGAGAACCTGGAGGATGCCGAGACCTGGATCCCGTGGCTCGTGGCCCGGGGTTGCCTCGATCACGTCGACGACGCGCCACGGTGGCTCAGGCGCGCGATCGGGTTCGCGTCCTCGCAGTCCATCCCCGCGGTGGAGCTGCTCCCGGTCCTGGATCGGCTGGCGGAGCGGATCCGGGTGTCCGGTGCCCCACTGACGCTGCGGGACGACGAGTACGAGTCGGTCGACGTCGCGCTGCTCGATCGGGCGCTGTCTCTCGGCCTGCCGGTGGACCACGACGCGGCGGTGGAGCTCGGGCTCGCAGAGTGGCTGGAAGCCGTGGTCGCCGGCCGGGGATCCATGCTCGACGCGGTCATGGCGGACCCGCGGTTCGCGGTCGCGCTCGACCGGGCCGTCAGCGCGATGAGCCACGACAAGCGCTTCGACACGGCGGCCCAGACCTGCCCGCCAATCGCCACTCTCCGCCGGCGGTGGCTCGAAGCCCAGATCGCCCGGCTCACCAGCGCGAGCATCCGGGCCGCGAAGGACGCGATCGACGAGCTCGCGGGCTCCACGTCCCCGACCACGTGGGCCCGGTTCCCGGAGGCGGAAGCGGCGCTCCACGCCGTCGATCTGGCGGTGCCGCTCGCGCGGTCGCTGCGCTGGGGGCTCGCGGCGGAGCTCGCGTGGCCCGAAGCGGAGGCCGCCGCCGCCGGCCTCGCGACCACCAAAGGGACCCGACGCAAGACGCGGCTGAGCTGGCCGTGGTTGATCGTGGATGACGGCCGGAACGCCATCGCCGTTGCGCCGGACGGCCGACGCATCGAGCACGAGCTCCACGTCCCGAAGGGCGGCGCGGTGGAGGGCATCGCGGTCGTCGGCGACGTGCTGCTCGTCAGGGTCCAGGACGACAACTACGACGCGCAGGCGTACTGGAGCACGAGCGCGCGGCAGCGGTTCGAGTGCGACGTCTCGCTCGACGGCCGGGTCGCCACGCCGCTCGCGGGCCGCTTCACTTTCGGCGGGCGCCCGTTCGCCCCGGGGGACCAGGACATCGACGTGGCCGCGGCGTGGAGCGACGGGACGTCGGCCTGGATCCGGGACGACAACGGCAAACTCCGGCGCCTCGCGGACGACGGGACGCCGGGACCGGGCGACCCGCCCCGGTTCCTGGCCGACGTGACCGAGGACGATGGCCTCGACCTGGTGGCGCTGCCCCGGCCGAGCCCGCTCGGTGGCGCGGACGGGGTGTACGCCAGCGTGCGGACGGGGATCGCGCTCCGGATCAACGACGGCCGCGTGATTCCCGCGGTCACAGGCGAGGATCCGCCGGACGCGATGCTCGCACTGCCGGGCGCGGAGCCGCTGCGCCTGTCCACCGAGTGGGCGTATCACGACGAGGACAGCTCGGGGGGCCGGATCCCGCTGGCGTCCTCGCCGGATGGGTCTTCGATCCTCGGCTCCGTGCGGGACGACACCTGGGGCGGCGGGCTGCCGATTCGGCCGCCCCTGGACGCCTGGCACCTGGCCGTGCCGCGGGACCCGCCCGGGAGCGCGGCGCTGCGCGAGATCCAGCCCGGCGCGGTCGCCGACCTCCTCACCGTGCCCGACGAGGAGCTGGAAGCCGCCGTTTCCCGCGCCATTCCAGCGATCACCGCGCTGCCGCTGCGCGCTGCCGTCGTGGCCCTGGCGCAGGCCACGCGCGAGGGCCGGGCGGCCCTGGTGGCGCTCGAGGTCGGCACGAAGGACGAGGTCGTCGAAACCCGGCTCGGGGAGCCGACCGATCGCGAGATCGGGGAAGCCATGGGTGGACTCGGCGAGGCCGTCTGGTCGAGCGAGCCGATCTACGCCGTGATCCGCGCTGCAGGCCGGTTCCTGCTTGCCGGCGAGGACGGACCGTTCGCCCCGTCCGACCTGCCGTGGCCCCGGTGGATCGACGCCATGCCCGCGATCGCCTGGCGCGCGGTCGCGCCCGCGGCGGAAGGTGACGCCGACCGCGAGACCCGCCCGCGCCTCCTCGGCCTGCTCGAAGCGCTGCGGGAAGCCGGGTTCACCGCCGGGAAAGGCCGGCTCCGCCACGCCACGTTCAAGTGCGAGCACCGCGAGCACCCGTTCCTGCGGACCGTCCGGGAGGACGGCGAGCTGGTCGTCGAGATGCCGGGTTGGACCGCCGTGGAGGACGGATCACGGTACTGGATCAAGACCGAGGACGACTGGGACGAGGGCGCGACGCTGAGCGTGCTCGAGTGGCGCGCGGACGGGGAGTTTCGCACACCGGCCGGGCTCTCGGTGGAGGACGAGCACGTGCCCGGCACGCCGTGGGCCGGACTGGACGCCTTCCTCACGGCAGCGGCCGAGCGCGAAGAGATCCCATTGGAAGAGGATCTCTCGCGGATCGCCACCGGGATGGGCGTCTCGCGTGGCGTCGCGGCCGCCGCGGCATCCGGATTCCGGCTCCTCACGGGCGGCGGAGCCGCCGATCTGCGAAAGCGCTACGGCCTGAAGGCGACGGACGTGAAGCTCGTCCCCGAGGAGGTCGGGCGCATCCAGATGGCGGACCGTCACGCGCTGCTGGCAGCGTCGATCCCCGCCGACCCCACGCGGCTGTGGGAGCCGGGCGTCGCGGCGGACGGCCTGATCGCTGCCTGGACCGCCCGGTTCGAGCGGGTCGAGCCGCTGCCGGAAGACCTGACGCAGCGTCTCGCGAAGGAGCTCGGGCACCTCTCGAGCAGCGTCGGCGACCTCGTCGGGATCCTGCAGCGCGGGGTCCACGCGCCTCAGCTCGCGGACCGCTTCGACGGCGAGATCGCGCGCGATCTCCCCACACTGCTGGCCTGGACGCACGCGGCCACACCTGGGGGCGACCCGGTGCGCTCGCGCCTGCCGGGCATCCTCGCGGCGGCGCTCGCCCGGCTCTCCGACCCGGAGACCCGCTTCGAGTTCGGCGAGTGGTGGGACTACGAGGGCCACGCCCTCGACGCGTGGTGGCGAGAGCTCGGGGGCGAGCCGTGGCGCGCGGACGCCGACGAGGCGTCCGCGGCGCCGTCGATCCGCATCGGAGGCCTGCTCGCGACTCGGAGCGACGAGAACGAGCTCCAGCTCATGGTGTACCCTGCGGCCATGCAGCCGGGCGACGCCGAGCGCGCTGCGAACTATGCCTCGCTGGCGGGCGAGCGCGACCTGCTCCCCTCGCTCGCCCTGCTGCGCTCTCCCGGGATCGCGGCCCTGATCGCGGAGCCCCTGCCGGACGGCGCCTGGCCGCAGGATCCACGGGTCACCCATCCCCAGCTCGTGCAGCGTGTGGTAGCAGCCCGGGGGTGGACGGCGGACACGGCGACCGTGTACCTGCAGCTCCTGGGCCTGGGCGCGCCCACGAAGAAGGATCTCCTGCGTTGGAACGGGTGGAAGCCGAGGCAGCTCGACGCTGCGGTCGCGCCGCTGGTCGCGGACGGAACGCTCGTAGTCGGGAAGCGCGCGAGGGCGGGTCGGGAGTGGTTCCTGCCGGGGCCGTGGGTCGACCTCGGCCACCCGCTCCCCATGGAAGGCTGGAAGCTCCCGCTCTTCGGCGCGGCCGGCCCGGACGCGCTCCTGCCGTTGCGCGTGACGCTCCCGAACGGACCCTACCGCGACCTGTTCGATGCGGCGTGGGCGCGCATCGAGTCCGGCGACGTCCCGCGTTATGGGTGACTCCAGCCCAGGGGACCGCGCCATGATCAGCCAGCGAATTGCGGCGGGGGAGCGCATCAGTCGAGCGGAGGCGGTCGACCTCTGGGAGACCGCGAGTGACGAGACGCTGTCGGAGCTCGCGACCCTCGCGCGCGACCGGCGACACCCGCCGCGCGTCGCGACGTGGCTGATGATGGCGATCGTCAACTACACGAACATCTGCGTCGCCCGCTGCGACTACTGCGCGTTCTATCGGCTCCCGAAGCAGGAAGGCGGCTACCTCCTCACCCGCGACCAGGTGTGCGAGCGCATCGACGCGCTGGTGGCGTACGGTGGCGACCTCATCAGCTTCAACGGAGGTTTCCACCCGAAGCTCCGGATCACGGACTACGCCGATCTGTTCCGCGACATCCGGTCCCGGTACCCGGCGCTCGAGTTCTTCGAGATGACCGTTGCGGAGTTCATGTACTCGTGCCGGGTCAGCCGCCTCACCTACGCAGAGGGCGCGAAGATCCTCGCGGAGTGCGGCACGCGCTGGGTCACGGGCGGCGGCGCCGAGGTCCTGGATGACGCGTTCCGCGAGCGACACAGCCCGCTGAAGTTCACGGTCGAAGACTACTATGCCGGGCAGCGCGCGATCCTCGATGCCGGCATGGGCACCACGGCCACGATGGTCATCGGCTTCGACGAGACGATCGACGAGCGGATGAACCACCTCGAGCGGCTCCGGGCGTTCCAGGACGACGTCGGGGGCCGGATCCCGAGCTTCCTGTGTTGGACCTACAAGCCGTGGAATACGGAGCTCGGCGGCACCGAGGTCGGCGAGCGCGAGTACTTGCGCTGGCTCGCTATCTGCCGTATCTACCTGGACAACATCCCGACCATTCGCACGAGCGTGCTCACCCGCAACGAGGGCGCCATGCGCGGCCTCCGGTTCGGCGCGGACGACTTCGACCTGCCGACCGAAGACGAGGTCACGCAGATGGCCGGAGCGACCGTCTCCACGGACTTCGAGCGGCTGCTCGACGCAGCGCGCGCGGAGGGCTTCGAGCCGGTCCATCGTCCGCCGTTCCCGCTGCCCCTGGCCCCCCGCGCGGCCGCGGGGTAGACCGGCCGCGACATCGCCAGCATGAGCGCCTCGGTGTCCGCTCGCGGGCGGACAGGGAAGTCCGGTGAGAATCCGGCGCAGTCCCGCTACCGTAATCAGTCACGCCCCTTCAACCAGCCACTGGGGAACTCCCTGGGAAGGCGGAGGGGATAACGGCTGTAAGCCGGGAGACCGACCGGGGTGCACGCCCACTGGTACTGTCCCCGGGTCAGGGGCAGCGGGCAAGTCGGACGCGCCGTAGTGGTGCGTCTCCCGCCGTCTTTCGTCCGGGTAGTCAGAGGACACCCCGATGAAGTGGTGCATGGGTTTCGTGGCGCTGGCGCTGGCCGCCTGCGCGGAGAAGGAAGAGGACACGGACACGGACACGGGCGTCGCCGAAGGCGATGCGGATACGGACGCCGATTCCGACAGTGATGCGGATACCGACACGGACACCGAACCGGATACGGAGCCGGCGCCGCAGCCCATCGAAGTCGCTGGCGAGTACACGGACGCGTACGGCTCCGAGCACGTCGTCACGGACGAGATGTGGACGACGGCCTACCCGGGGTACGCCGCCGACGTGTACCACCTGCTGGAGTACGACAACGCCCGCGACTACGCGATCGCGCAGAACGACGCCGCGAACTACTTCAACAGCGGGCTGTACTCCCGCTTCGACTGGTACGACGACGGCATGACCCTCTGGTACTGCCAGACCCGCTACGACGCTGCCGACGCGGCGGAGGCGGAGGCGACGCCGCGCGGCGACACGTCCGACCCGGGCGCGTCTGGGTGCGGCGGGTTCAGCTGGACGAACCTCACCCCATGAGGGCCTGGGCGCTGCTCGCGCTGACCGCCTGCGTGCCCGAGCCCCCGTCCTGGGCGGACCTGGTCCTCTCGGCGCCCGGCGCCTCGGACGCCCTCTACGGCGACCCCGCCCTGGCGGCGAACGGCGCTCGTGGTGGCGAATGGTACAGCGGGAGCACGGATGTGTACTCGCTGGCGACGGGCGAGGGCGATGAGCTGATCCTCGGCTGGGAAGGGCGGATCCTCGTGGACGGCCCTGGCGTCGACCTCGTGGTGTTCGAGAACCCCTTCGCGATCGACGAGGACTCGCGGTTCATGGACCCGGTGGTGGTGGAGGTCAGCCCGGACGGCGACGGCTGGGTGGCTTTTCCGCACGCCTTCGCCGGCACCACGGAGTGGTCGTCCGATCCCGCCGACTGGGCGGGGTTCGCCGGCCTGACGCCGACGCTCCTCGACGAGGAGCTCGCCCCCGCCGACCCCTTCGACGCCGACACCGCCGGGGGCGACGCCTTCGACCTCGCGGATCTCCCGGCGGGCGACGTGACGGACCTGATCCTCCTCGAGGGGGTGGTCGCGGTCCGCCTCACCCCCGCCGGCCCCTCGTACCCGTCGGATCCCGTGTCCAATGGGCCCGACATCGACGCGGTGTATGGGCGGGAGCTGGTCAGAAGCCGCTGATCCGCGACCCGGACAGGTTCTGTCCGGGTCGCCGTGGTCGCGCCTTGTCGCCGGCCAGGACGCGCATATAGGTCCGGCGCACGAGAGCAGGGGCGCGGATGATCCAGATCGAGAACGTCGTACGCAGGTACGGGGAGAACACCGCCGTGCGCGGGGTGTCGCTCCAGATCGGCCGCGGCGAGGTCGTGGGGCTCCTCGGCCACAACGGCGCCGGCAAGACCACGCTGATGAAGATGCTGACGGGCTACATCGAGCCGACGAGCGGCCGGATCACCGTCGGGGGAAAGGATGTGGTCGAGCAGCGGGCAGAGGCCCAGCGGCTCGTCGGGTACCTGCCCGAGAACGCGCCTCTCTACCCGGAGATGCTCGTCCAGGACTACCTGCTGATGATGGCAGAGCTGCGCGGGCTCCCCGCGGACCGGCGGGTCAAGGCCGCTGCGCGCACAGCGGTCGCCACTGGCCTGGAGCAACGGCTGATTCAGCCGATCGCGACGCTATCGAAGGGGTACCGACAGCGCGTGGGGATCGCCCAGGCCATCCTGCACGAGCCCGCGGTGCTCGTGTTGGACGAGCCGACGAACGGGCTCGACCCGGTGCAGATCCAGGTGATCCGCGAGCTCATCCGGAAGCTGGCCGCGAACACCACGATCATCCTCTCCACGCACATCCTCCAGGAGGTCGAGGCCGTGTGCGAGCGCGTCCTCGTGATGATCGATGGCCTTCTGGCTGCGGACTCCCCGCTCGAGCAGATGCTCGCGTCGGGGGAGATCCGGGTGTCCGCCACGGGTCCCGACGTCGGCGCCGCACTCCGCGCAATCGAAGGCGTCCGAAGCGTCAAATCTCTCGGCGACGACCCCGCGCTGGCGGGCTACCACTCGTGGGCACTGGACGCGCCCGTGGCGCTGGCCCCAGCCGTGGCGGCGGCCGTCGCTGCGGCGGGCGCGCGACTCGGCACCCTCGCCCCCGCGAACCAGACGCTGGACGCCGTCTTCCGACGCCTGCAGACCGAGTACGCCGCGCGTGGGGAGGCCCGATGAGCTCGATCCTCACGGTCGCCCGGAAGGAGCTCCGCGGGCTGTTCACGTCGCCGGTGGCGGTGATCTTCCTCGGCGTATTCCTCGCCGTCCTGCTGTTCACGTTCTTCTCGTGGTCCAGGTTCTTCGCCCGGAACCTGGCGGATGTCCGGCCGCTGTTCGAGTGGCTCCCGCTGCTGCTCATCTTCCTCGTCTCCGCCGTGACCATGCGCGCGTGGGCGGAGGAGCGGAAGGCCGGGACCCTCGAGATCCTGCTCACCCTCCCGGTCTCCACGCGCGACCTCGTGCTCGGGAAGTTCCTGGCCGGGCTCGGGCTCGTGGTCGCGGGGCTCGCGCTCACGCTGCCCGTCCCGATCATGGTCTCCACCATCGGGAACCTGGATGGGGGGCCGGTCATCGGCGGGTATTGCGCCGCTGTGTTGCTCGCGTCCGCCTACCTCGCGATCGGCCTGTGCGTGTCCGCGCGCACGGACAACCAGGTCGTGGCGCTGCTCGTGACCCTTGTCGTCGGCGGGCTCATGTACCTGCTCGGAACGGATCGGATCGGCGGTCTGTTCGGCACGTCGGGGGCAGAGATCCTGCGCCTGCTCGGCACGGGGAGCCGGTTCGAGAGCGTGCAGCGCGGCGTGCTCGACCTGCGGGACCTCGCCTACTACGGCGGGATCACCGCGACCTTCCTCGTGCTCAACGGCTACTTCCTCGAATCGGTGCGGCTGGATCGCGGGTCGGAGCGCGGACGCGCCCGGACGACGTCGCTGCTCACGCTGGTGGCGCTCAGCGCGGCGAACGCGCTCGCCGCGAACGTCTGGCTCGCGCCGGTCACGGGGTTGCGGCTCGATCTCACGCAGAACGGCGAAGACAGCATCAGCCCCGCCACGCGCGCGACGCTGCGGGCGCTGGACGAGCCGCTCACCATCGTCGGGTTGTTCTCGGAGCGCACGCACCCGCTGCTGGCGCCGCTGATCCCTCAG
Organism: Klebsiella pneumoniae; assembly: GCA_945882675.1. GTDB lineage: Bacteria > Myxococcota_A > UBA796 > UBA796 > CANLGQ01. Next base: position 8,833 of record CAMCWU010000093.1, read on the forward strand.
ATCACCGACCAGCTCGCCGAGTACCGCATCGCGGGGGGCAGCGGGGTGAACGTGGAGATCCGCGATCCCAACCAGGATCCCGACCTCGCGCAAGAGGTCGGGGAGCAGTTCGGGGTCCGCCCCGTGCCGTTCGGCGTGTCGGACCGCACGAGCCAGTCGGTGGTGAACTCGTACTTCCACCTCCTCGTGAAGTACGGCGACCGCTTCGAGCTGCTCGAGTTCCAGGATCTGATCGACGTGCGCGCGGACGACGACGGTGTGGACGTCCGGCTGCGGAACTTCGAGTACGATCTCACGCGCACGATCCGCAAAGTGAGCCAGGAGTTCCAGCCGATCCAGGCGGTGCTCGGGAAGCTCCCGGTCGGCTCCACGATCACGCTCTACGCGTCGCCGGGGGCGCTCCCCGACGGCTTCGCGGGCACGGCAGCCGAGATGCGGAAGGCTGGCCTGGAGCTCGCGGCGCAGAGCACGGGGAACCTTCGCTTCCAAGAGGTGGATCCGTCCACCGACCGCGCGCTCGGGCAGCGCCTGTACGACGAGCTCCAGATCCAACCGATGATGACCGACCTCCTCGCGCAGGAGGCCTTCTGGCTCACCCTGGTCGTGGAGGCCGGGGATCGCGTCGAGCGCGTGGATCCCCAGGCCGCCCCTGAGCCGGGCGACGCCGCGCGCGCTGTGGAGGCCGCCGTACGAAGGGTGACTCCCGGCCAGCTCCGACGGGTCGCGCTCTTCACCGAGCTCCCGCAGAACGAGCCGCCGAACCCGCAGATCCCGCCGCAGTTCCAGCCGCCGCAGCGGCAGCCGGACTACCAGGTCCTCGAGCAGGCGCTCGGCCAGACGTACGAGGTCGAGCGGACCCAGCTCGACGACGGCTACGTACCCGGCGACGTGGACGTGCTGATCGTCGGGAAGACCGGCCAGACCACCTCGCAGCAGCGTTATGCCATCGACCAGTACCTCCTCCGCGGCGGCACCGTGGTGGCCCTCGCCGGCCGCTACCGCGTGGACGCGAGCGCGCAGGGGATCGCCCCGAACCCGGAGGATCCGGCGCTCGCGGACCTCCTGAAGACCTGGCACGTGGACGTCGGCGACAGCCTCGTGTTCGACACGCAGAACGCGCCGTTCCCGATCCCGGTCCAGGAGCAGCGGGGCGGCTTCACGCTGCAGCGGATCCAGCTCATGCCGTACCCGCTGTTCCCGGACGTGCGGGCGTCAGGCTTCGGAGAAGACCACCCCACGCTGACGGGTGTAGACAGCCTCACCTTCCCGTGGTCCTCGCCGCTGCACCTGGCGGAAGCGTCCGACGGCGTGGAGGTCACGGAGCTGGCTGTCAGCTCGTCCGCGTCCTGGGCGAGCGAGGACGCCCGGATCGAACCCGACTTCGACAAGTACCCGGACGCCGGCTTCGGACCCACCGGACCGCTCGGGGAGCAGACGCTGGCCGCCGTACTGACGGGCACCTTTGCGAGCAATTTCGCGGGTGTCCCCTCCCCTCTTGGGGATACAGCGCCGAAGCCGCTCGAGCGCTCCGCGGTGCCCGGCCGCCTCGTAGTGCTCGGCTCCTCCGAGATGGTGAGCGACCTGCTGATGCAGCTCGCGTCGCAGGGGGACGGGGATGTGCACAAGGGCAACGTGCTCGTCCTGAACAATCTGATCGACTGGGCGACGGCCGATACGGAGCTGCTCTCGATCCGCGGGACCAGCGCATTCGACCGGACGCTCGAGCCGCTGGACGACGCCGAGCGCAGCTCGCGCGAGCTCTTCACCTGGATCGCCGTGGCGCTGTCGCTCGGCGGGCTCGTGGCTTGGATGCGGGGCCGGCGCGCGACGCCCATCCCGCTGGGGCAGACCTGATGCGCACGAACCAGATCCTCGCGGGCGCGCTGGCCGCGCAGCTCGCAGTCGCGGCGGTGACGTGGTGGCCACGCACCGACGCCAGCCACACCTCGGCGCCGCTCGTGGACGCCGCGGCCGCAGACGTCACGGCGGTCGAGATTCAGGGGATGAGCACGCCCGGCGCGGCCGCCGACCCGGTCCGGCTGGTGCGCGAGGGCGACGCGTGGGTGGTGGCCTCCGCGGAGGGCTACCCCGCGGACTCGGCGAAGGTGGGCGACCTGCTCGACCGGCTCACCGGGATCGAGCTCCGGGATCCGATCACCACGCAGGCGACGAGTCACGAGCAGCTCGGCGTCGCCGCGGACGCGTACACGCGGAAGGTCACGCTCGCGAGCGGAGGGCGAACCTCGACCTTCTATCTCGGAGCCGGCCAGGGCTCGACCGTGAACGTGCGGCGGGACGGGACCGGCGATGTCTACCGGGTGGCTGGTTTCACGGCGTGGTCCGTGGGCGACGCCGCGGCCCGGTACTTCGACCCGTCCTACGTGAAGGTCGACCCCGCGGCGCTCTCGAGCCTCACGGTCAAGAATGCGGCCGGCGCGCTCATGCTCCGCCGTGACGGAGACACCTGGGTGTCCGCCGACGACCCGACCCGGCCGATCGATGCGCGGGCGGCCCAGGCCCTCGCGCGGAAGCTGCTGGACGTGCGGATGAGCCGCCCGGTGTCGCGGACCGCGGCGGCCGAGCACGGCCTGGACGGTGGGGTGCGCGTAGAGTGGACCTCCACGGGAGAGCCCGCGTCCGGCGCCTACACTATCGGCAACGAGAGCGACGGCGTGCGGTACGTGAGGGCGGATGGCCGGGAGTGGGTTGTCGCGGTCGCGGCGGCCGGCCTCGCCCAGGCCCAGACCGCCACGTGGACCGACCTGCTCCCGCAGCCCGAGCCCATCGAGTAGGTCGTCCGTCGCTATTCCGTCGGTGGCGGCCGCCGTCTGGGCCGGGCCTCGGTGGCGGGAGCCTCCGGCTCTGCTGGCTTCGACGGTTGCCAGCTCCGCACCCCGCCGTCCACGCGCCGAGCGATGCGCTCTTCGCCCGGTGCGCCCGCGGGGCGCTCGGCGCGCAGCCGCTCGCGGAGGCCCTCCCGGCTGGTCGCGGCGGGACCCGCGTCCGCAGGCGGCTCCACCGGCGCCGGAGGCTGCGGGATGGACACCGCGCCCGTCGGCGCCCGCAAGCGGTCGAACCGCGACGGGCGGCGCTCGCCTTCCGGCTCCGCCGCAGGCACCGGCCCACGGGGCGGCAGAGGG
>CAMCWU010000094.1 GCA_945882675.1 Klebsiella pneumoniae
GTTGGTGCCCTTGCGCGTGAAGCGCATGTCGAGCGGCGTGCCGCCCGAGACCATCGTCATCCGCATGACGTCGGCGCCTTCGAACTTGTACGTCTGCGTCTCGGCCGAGTCGAGCGTCAGCACGAGCTGGTTCGGCGTCGCGCTGTTGACCGAGTAGGTCCACGTGTCGGACGTCGTGCCGTACTTGAGCGTCACGTTCGAGGAGGTGACCTCCACCTCACCCGTCTTCATCATCTCGATCTCGGCGCGCGCCGCGGCGATCGACGAGTCGTTCGGGTTGCTCAGCACCATGGCGTGGAGCTGATCGTAGGTCGTCGCCTCCTCCGCCGTCGGGCCCGGCGAGAGCTTGCGATCGAGATCCGCGCGGCTCGACGTCGTGTCGAGCGCGAGGTTGATGAGCTTGAGCTGGCGAAGATCCTCGTCCGAGGGATAGATCTTCCAGCTGCCCTGGATGGTCGTGGTCGGGTCCGTCACGTCCGTGCCGACGGGAGCCGGCTCGGGCTCCACCGGCGCGAGCACCGCGTCCGCCGCCACATCCGTCGTGTCTGCCGTCCCCGAGCACGCGAGGATCGGCAGGACGAGCAACGTCCCCACCGCGCCCCAGATCGCCGCCCGCCGCATCCGCTCCATGTTCCCCATCGTACACTCCCTGGAAGTCGCGCGGATGCTAGCAGGGCAAGCGGGGCAAGTCACGAAGATGCCGACGTGTAGCTCGCGAGGGCGCGCCGCCAGACCACCCGGGAGCCCACCGCGAAGGCGACCGCAATCCCGCCTGCAGCGCCGATCAACGCCATGCTCCACTCCCCGCGGAGCGCCGTCACGGGGAAACTCGTCGCGACACCAACGGGGATCACGGCGGTGAGCACGACGCGGAGCGCGGGCCCGTACACCGGCAGCGGGTTGCGTCCCGCGTCCGCGATCGACCCGAGCGCGAACCGCAGGTTGTCCACCTTCACGAACCAGAAGCTGGTGCAGATCGCGAGCAGCCACAGGCCGTAGATCGCGACCAGCCCCGCCACCACGAGCCCCGCGGCCACTACCGCGTCCACGGGCGAGGGCAGCGGCCGGCTCGAGAGGGACCAGCCGATCAGGCAGGCTGATCCAAGCAGATCCCAGCCCGCGCTCGGCTGGATCCGCCGCGTGCTGACCAGGAGCTGGGCGTCCGCCGGCTTCAGGAGCACGAGGTCGAGCGTCCCGTTCCGGATCCCCTCCACCACCTCTCCGAGGTTCGGCTCGATGAACGCCGAGACTAGTGAGTGCATCAACAAGTACAGGCCCATCACGAGCAGCACGTCCGGCGCGGTCCAGCCGGCTAGCGTGTCGCGGTGCTGGAACACCAGAAGCGTAGGAATCACCGAGAACCCCGTCCGGATGACCCCCACGGCGCCGTCCACGAGGAAGTCCTCCCGGTACTGGAGCGTGACCTGGAGCGACACGCGCGCGAGCGCTGCGGCGACCCGGAAGCTACGTGCGACGCCGTCAAGCACCGAACGCTCCGTACCGCGCCACGCCGCGCCGCCACGCCCACGCCACCACAGCGAGCAGGATCGCCGTCCACGCCGCCTGCAGGCCGAGATCGAACGCGATCCCCGCATGGCGGGCGCTTTCGTCGTAGCCCGCTTCCTCAGCCGTGAACCGGGACCCAGCCAGGATCTCGACCGGCGCGCCGAGCGTGGCGCGGAACGGCAGCCAGCGCAGCACGGCGTCGACCTCCGGCGGAAGCATGGCCATCGGAGCCGAGTATCCGGATGCGACCATCCACACCGCGAACCACAGGTTCATGAACGCGTCGGTCTTGTCGATCCAGAACGCCGCGATCGCGATGATCGCCTGCACCAGGAACGTCAGCAGCCAGGCGAGCGACACGCTCACCACGAACGCGAGCAGCTCGAGCGGAGCGGGCGTACGCCAGAGCTCGGGCTTCCACCACAGGATCGGCACGATCACGGGCAGCAGGACCGCCATGCGGATGGGCATCGCCAGCACCATCTGCACGCCGTACTGCCAGAGCGGATGCACGGGCTTGAGCAGCCGCTGCGACAGCGTGCCCGACCGAATCTCAAAGTTCAAGCTCCACACTAACCAGGACGCCGTGAGCTGGCGCACCAGCAGGGTGGCGACGAAGTACCGGGCGAGATCTCCCTGGTCGAACCCCGCGACCGGGCCCTCCTCCGCCACCGCGGTCCAGAGCGCGAGCTGGATCAGCGGGAGCGTGGCCGTCAGCACCCACAGCGCGAGCTCCGCCTTGAACGCCGTGACCTCCGCGGCGGACACGCGGAGGATGTCCGGCAGCGCGCGCATGAGGTGCGTCACTCGGACCCCTTCCGCGACTCGCCGAACGCCCGTGCCAGCACCTCGTCGAGCGGCGGATCGGCGACCGTCACCTCCGCTGCGCTGTCGCGCTCGAGCAGGCGGGCCAGGAGCGCGTTGACGTCTGCGGCCGGCACCGTCGTGGTCCACCGCCCCGGTCCGTCGGACGTCAAACCGAACATCCCGAGGTCAGCGCCGCCCTCTTCCGGCACTCTCACCGAGAGCTGCCGGCCCGTGCCGAACTTCCTTCGGAAGGCGTCGAGCGTGCCGTCGAACCGCACCACGCCCTTGTCGATGAGGATGAGCCGGTCCACGATCGCCGCGACGTCGTGCATGTCGTGGGACGTGAGCATGAGTGTCGCGCCCGTCCGACCGTTGTAATCCCGGAGGAACCGGCGGAGCTGGACCTGCACCTCCACGTCGAGGCCGATCGTGGGCTCGTCGAGGAACAGCACGCCCGGGCAGTGCAGCAAGGCCGCGACGAGCTCGCACCGCATGCGCTGGCCGAGAGAGAGGTTCCGAACCGGCTGATCGAGGAACGCACCCAGGTCGAGCAGGGTGGTCAGCTCGTCGAGCGTACGCGCGAAGTCGGCGGGAGAGACGTCGTACAGCGCGCGGTTGAGCAAGAAGGTCTCGCGCGCGGGCAGGTCCCAGATGAGCTGCTGCTTCTGGCCCATCACCAGCGTGATCGCCTGGAGGAACGCCCGGTCCCGGTCCTGCGGCCGCGCGCCGGCGACGCGCACGTCCCCCGAGGTCGGGTGGAGCAGGCCCGTGAGCATCTTGAGCGTGGTCGTCTTGCCCGCCCCGTTCGGCCCGAGGAACCCGACCCGCTCACCAGACGCGATCTCGAAGGAGACCCCGTCCACCGCCCGGATCTCGCGGGTCTCGCGGCTCCAGAGCGAGCGCACCGATCCGAGCACCCCGGGCGCCTTGACCGGCACGCGGTACACCTTGGTCAGGCCAAGGACCGCGATCGAGCGGTCGAGAGCGACTGTGGACAGGAGCCCTCCGGGACCCGCGAGCCTGGGCGGGGTAGCGCGGGAAACCACTTCGCGCGCCCCCGTGATCGCGGCAACCCCGTCATGGGCCAAGGGCACTTCTGGTCTTTCGTCCTAAATAATCTCCAGCGAGGTAAAAAAATACTGGCAGCCGGCCGACAACCGGGAGATATCTGACGCGGACCACGGAATGGAGGTTTATCATGACGCGTGCGATTCTGGCTCTGGGGCTGCTGGCTCTCTCGGCTCCCGCGATGGCGGCTAGCTACACCTACGGTGGCTACTACACCTACGGAACGGGCTACTACACCTACGGAACGGGCTACACCTACGCCGAGGGTGACGCGGACACCGACTCGGACGCCGACTCGGACGCCGACTCGGACGCGGACGCGGACGCGGACGTCGACACCGCGGGCGACACGGGCGGCGGCGGCAAGGGCGGCGGCGCGTCCTGCAACGCCACCGGCGCGGTCGGCGGCTGGGCGGCTCTCGCGCTCGGCGCGGGCCTCCTCGCGGCGCGGCGCCGTCGGCAGGTCTGATCCTCCGCTCCCTGGGCCCGGCCTCGCGGGGCCCGGTGCGCTCGGGGAGGTGACGTTCTCGCGGCCGTGGGAGATGCCTCCCGCGGCCGCGTCGTCTGTGGGGTAGAGTTGCGCCGCAGGCCCCCGGGGGGCCGACCGACCGATGGAGGAGCGATGCGCGCACGTTACCTGGCGATCCTGGCGTCGATGCTGCCTTCTCCCGCGCTCGCGGGCGTGGTGATCAACGAGTTCTTGCCGAACCCGGCCGGGGTCGACGCGGGCAAGGAGTGGCTCGAGATCGTGAACACCGGCCCCACGGCGGTGGACATCACGGGATGGGAGATCGAAGCCGGGACGTCCTCGTACTCGAGCCGTCACGTCTTCGCGGCGCTCGTGCTGAACCCGAGGGACCGCGTGGTCGTCGGCGAGCCGCTGGTCGCCGGGGCCGACATCGTGGCCGCCGTGCTCGATCTCCACAACGCCTCCGCTTCGGGCGACGCCGTGCGGCTGGTCGACTCGTTCGGTGCGCCGATGGACACCGTCGTGTACGGGCCGAACAACACGGACGCCTTCCTGGACGACGATGGCAACGTCGCCGTGAGCATCGCCGCGACCCCTGGGGATGACGACTCGCTCTCCCGCATCCCGGACGGCGCGGATACGGACGCTTCGGGCGTCGATTTCGACGTCGTCGCGATCCCGACTCTGGGCGTCACGAACGACGTCGGCGGCCCCATCGACACCGGCGACACCTTCCCCGCCGACACCACCGACACCGGCGCGCCGCCCCCGGCCTGTGATCTGACCGGCATCGTCATCAACGAGCTCCTGCCGGATCCCGCGGGCGCGGACGCCGACAAGGAGTGGGTCGAGCTGCTCAACACGCTCGCGAGCGACGTGGACGTCGGCGGCTGGGTGATCGAGTCCGGCCCGAGCTCGTACAGCACGAGCGGCGTGATCCCGCTCGGCACGTTCGTCCCCGCGAACGGCCGGCTGGTGGTCGGTCAGTCGGCGCTGGTACCGGAAGGGGACGTCGCGGCGCCGGGGTTCGTCTTCGGGAACGCGAGCACGTCGTCGGACGCGGTGCGGATCCTGAACTGTGACGGCGGCATCGTGGACACGGTCGTCTACGGCACGCCGAACACCGACCTGTGGGAGGACGACGGCTCCCTCGTCGCGGCCTCGCTCGCGCCCGCCCCGGCGGAGTCGGCGTCCATCGCCCGCGTCCCGGACGGCGCGGACACGGACCAGTCGGGTGACGACTTCGTGGAGCTCGCGACCCCCACGCCCGGCACCCTCAACGAGGCCGCGGCGCCCGTCTGCTCCACCGACATCGTGCTGATCAACGAGATCGTCAGCGACCCGGCGGGCGCGGACGCAGGCGGCGAGTGGGTCGAGCTCCACAACCCCGGCGCCGTGGACGTCGACGTGTCGGGCTGGGAGATCGAGGCCGGGCCGAGCTCGTACTCCACGGACGACGTGCTGCCGCCGGGCAGCGTGATCCCGGCCGGCGGGTGGCTCGTGGTGGGCCAGTCCGCGCTCCCGGAGATCGACGTGGTCGCCCCTGGGTTCTCGCTCGGCAACGCCAGCACGTCCGCGGACGGCGTGCGCCTGCTCGACCCCGGCGCGTGCGTCGCCGACACGGTGATCTACGGCACGCCGAACACGGATCTGTGGCTCGACGACGACGGGATCGTGGCCGCGAGCCTCGCGCCGCAGCCGGCGGAGGACGAGTCGATCGGCCGCTTCCCGGACGGGACGGACACCGACCAGTCGGGCGCGGACTTCGCCGACTTCGCGACGCCGACCCCCGGCGCGGAGAACGCCACGGGCGGCGGCCCGATCGGCGGCGCCTGCGACGACGCCGCGCTCGGCGCGGACATCGTCATCAACGAGATCGTGGCGGACCCGACGGGCACCGACACCGGTTTCGAGTGGGTCGAGCTGCACAACGCGGGCTCCACGTCGGTGGACGTCTCCGGCTGGGCCATCGCGAGCGGGACGACCTCGTTCTCGGGCTCGGGCACCCTGCCGGCGGGCACGCTCCTCGCCCCCGGCGCGTTCCTGGTCGTCGGCCAGACGGCGATCCCGGAGGCGGATGTGGTCGCGCCCGGGTTCAGCCTCGGCAACGCGACGTCGTCGGCGGACGGCGTGCGGGTAGAGGACTGCAACGGCACGGCGGTGGACACCGTCATCTATGGGGCTCCGAACACCGATCTGTGGGTGGACGACACGGGCATCGAGGCCACGTCGCTCGCGCCGACCGCGTCCTCGCCGGCCTCGCTGGCGCGCGTGACGGACGGCGTGGACACGGACGCCTCTGCCGTCGACTTCGAGGTGGCGGCGATCCCCACGCCGGGTATGTCGAACGACGTCGCGCCGCCGGACTGCGGAGGTGCCGCGTCCGAGCTGAAGATCAACGAGTTCATCTACGATCCGGACGGCACCGACGGCGGCTTCGAGTGGGTCGAGCTGTTCAACGCCGGCAACGCCGAGATCGACCTGTCCGGCTGGGCCATCCAGAAGGCCACGAGCAGCTTCGATGACGCGTTCGTATTCCCCGACGGCGCGACCCTCGCGCCCGGCGCGCTCCTCCTGGTCGGGGAGTCTCTCGTCCCGGGCATCGCGTTCGAAGCCGAGCTCTCGCTGGGGAACGCGAGCTCCAGCGCGGACGGCGTGCGCGTCGTCGACTGCGCGGGCTTCCCGGTCGACACCGTGGTCTACGGCGAGACCAACACGGACGGCCTGGAGGACGACACCGGCGTCGCTGCGACCAGCCTCGCGCCCAAGTCGGGCGGTGGCGCGTCCCTCCAGCGCGTGTCGGACGGCTACGATACGGATGCTTCGGCCGTGGACTTCGCGGTCCAGGCGGCGCCCAGCCCCGGCCAGCCGAACGAGGTCGTCGAGCCCACCATCTGCGTGCCGAGCGCGGGGGACGTGGTCCTCAACGAGCTCATCCCGAACCCGTCGGGCAGCGACACCGGCGCCGAGTGGATCGAGCTGTACAACCGGGGATCTTCGCCGGTGGACGTCTCGGGCTGGGGGATCGACGTCGCGACCTCGTCGTGGGGCGATCCGGACGTGGTGCTGCCCGGCGGCACGGTGATCGACGCCGGCGGCTGGCTGGTGGTCGGCGGTAGCCTCGCGGCGGAAGTGGACATCGTGGGCGACATCTCGATCGGAAACGCGACCTCGAGCGCCGACGGCGTGCAGCTCGTCGACTGCACGGGCGCGGTGGTCGACACGGTGGTCTACGGCACGGCGAACCCGGACGGCCTGCTGGACGACGCCGGCAGCGTGGTCCCCTCGCCCGTCCCGGCGGAAGCCGGCTCGCTCGCCCGCGACACGGACGGCGTCGACTCGGACAGCCCGGACGACTGGGTCGTGCGCGGCATCCCCTCGCCGGGCGCGTCGAACTTCTTCGAGGTTCCGGACATCGACGGCGGGGAAGATGAGTCCAAGGGCTGCGGCTGCGGGGGCGAAGGCCCGCCCGGAAGCACCCTCACGGACGTCAACGGCTGCTCGACGAGCACGGTCCCGGTGCGCGGCATGGCGCTCGCGTTCCTGGCCCTGTTCATCCGCCGGCGGCGGTAGATCCACTCCACCGGGTGATCGCGCCGGCGGCCTCGACCCGGACCGTGCGGTTCGGGTCCCCCAGCAAGGGGGCGACCAGCTCGCGCAGATCGCGGCGTTCGAGCTCGACAGCGGCGCGCACGCCACCCGCCCGCACGGTCGGATCCGGGTCCGCCAGGGCGGCCGCCAGCGCGCGGTCGATCCAGCGCCCGCGACGACCCGCCGCGCTCGCCTGCGCGGCGGCCGGGAGCAGCCGAACCGCCATCGCCCGGAGCTCGCGGTCGTCCGACGCCGCCGCCCGCGCGAACGCGTCCGATCCCACGCCCGTGCGCGCCACATCGAGGAGGTCCGCGTACCCGCGCACGAGGTCGGGCCCGGTCGTGCGCGCGCGCCGGATCACGTTGTCCGCGAGCGGCCCGGGCACCATGGCGACCGCATCGAGCGCTTCTAACGCCGCAGACTCGGTGTCGTCCAGCGCGCGACGGAGCTCCCCGTCCGCGCTCGTGTCCCCGAGCGCCAGGCGCGTGCCCGCGTAGGTCAGGCGGATCGGCTCCTCCACCCGATCCGCGCCGGCTCGCGCCGCGTCCGCTAACCCCGGCAGCGGACGCTCCCCGAGCTCGCGCAGAAAATCCGGTTCGAGCGGGATCAGACCGGTGCGGAGCGCGGTCGCGAGGGACGCCAGCGCGTCCGCGTCCCCCGCGACTGCGGCGGCGAGCGCGAGCGGTACGGCGCGCCAACCGGCCTCCGCGCGCCACGCGGCCACCACGGCGTCGCGGCCGACGCCGGCGTCCACGAGCTGCAGGCCCGCCGACGCGCGCGCATGGGGATCGCCATCCGCCCAGGACAACCAGCCGACGAGCAGGTTCACCGTCTCCGGCTCGTCGAGCCGCTGTGCGAGGGCGCCTACCGCCGCACGCTCCACCCAGCCGTCCGGGTCGTACAGGCCGCGCGCGCCCCAGGCGCCGCCCGCGGGCACGGGATCCGTGGCCACGAGGTCGCGGATCGCCCGGGCGCGCAGGCCCGGGTCATCACCGTTCGCCGCCTCCGTAAGGATGTCGGCGGGCGCGGCGGTCTCCCGCGCGTCCTCCGCTTCCGGCAGGTCCACGCCGAAGCTGTCCGGCGCCCGGTGCCTGCAAGCCACCAGCGCGACGAGCAGGCAGAGGTGGCGGTTGGACACCCTCAGTGGTGGTGCATTCCGGGCGTGTGCGGATGACCATGGTCGATCTCCTCCGGCGAGGCGTCCCGGATCGCGACGATCTGCACGGCGAAGTGCAGGGTCACGTCCGCGAGCGGGTGGTTCGGGTCGACCCACACCTGATCGTCCGTAACCTTGGCGATCCAGACGGGGATCTGGTTGCCCTCCTCGTCCGTGGCCATGAACTGCATGCCGGCCTGGATGTCCAGGTTCGCGGGGAAGGAGCTGCGCGGCACGGGCTGCGGATCGCTCTCGCGGACACCGTAGCCTTCGTCCGGGGGGACGGTCGCAGTGAACTCGTCACCGACAGCCTTGCCCTCCATCTGGCGCTCGAGGCCAGGGACGATGTTCATGGCCCCGTGCAGGTAGGGCATGGGCTCGCCGCCCGACGAGCTGTCGAGAGTCTCGCCCTTGTCGTTGGTGAGCGTGTAGTGGAAGGTGACGACCTTTCCGTCCGCGATCGAGGACATGCGACCTCCGGTCCTATACTTTCATGGATCCGGGATGCCCCGGCACGGCCACGCGCGACCCCGGCCGCGCACCTTCGAACCGTAACCTCCAGGCCGCCCGCCGCCTACCGCCTGCCCCGCACTTCCGCTCCGTCGCCCCTGTGCCGGCGAGTCATGGAAAAGATGCAAAATCCATGACACGACCCGCAGGTTCCCGCCCGCAGGGCCGAACGGCAGGGCATGTTGAGTCAGGAACCCGTGACGGTTTGTCCGCGACGGGTACCGGGTCCAACGGGCGGAGGCGACGTGCGGATCATCATTGCAGCATCCATGGGCTTTTTCCTCGCGGCATGCGGTCCGGAGGTCATCGTCGCGCCCGATCGGGCGGAAGTGACCGAGCCGGAGGTCCTGGCCGCCTCCGTCGCCTGCGAGACCGACGGTGACAACGCGCAGTGGGTGTTCCTGGCCGAGGTCGTCGACGACGACGGTTCCGACGACGTGCTTGCGGTCCACGCGTACGTCTACGACGAGGTCACGAATCGGCAGGTGGCGAATTACCCGCTGCTGCCGGGAGACGAAGCCGGCGAGTGGGAGGCCCGGCTGCCCGCACCGGAGACGAGCCTGAACTGCGACTACCAGAGCTACAGCGTGGACTTCCTGGCGACGGACGCGGACGGCAACACGGGCATCGCGACCGCCTGGACGACGGTGGCGATCGGCGCCTAGCCCTCTGCGAGCGCCCGGATCCAGCGATCGGTCGGCGCGACCTGGCCGCGGGCCACGACGTCCGCCATCTCGCGCTCGGCGCGGAGCCAGTTCCCGAGCGTGTCGCGGCTGCCGCGGTTGAAGTGCCAGAACGCACGGGCGGCGATCTGCTGGCGGGTCGGGCGGGGAATCTCCGCGACCACATCCACGACCGGCACGATCACAGGAGCGACAGGGGCCTCGGGGGCGGGCTCGACGACCGGAGCCACCACGACGGCCGGAGCCACTTCGACGGACGCGGCCTTGCGGGGCTTGCGCTTCGCGGGCTTCTCGGCGGGGACCGCACTCACCGCGACGTCGTCCGGCTCGGCCTTCTGCTTCTTCTTCGTCGCCATATTGGACCCCCTGGACTCGGAGCGGGCGTCCTCCGCCGACTCCCTGGCCGCCGTCGGTAACACGCGCGCACCGCGCCCACAAGCGGCGCCGCGCGTGCCACGAGGACGTACCGCTCCCGTCACGGGGCCACCGGGCGGCGCTCCCGGCCGACGGAAGCCGGCTTCGGACGTCTACCCCCGGATGGCACGGATCCGGAGCCGCCGCCGTCGCGTACCATCCCGCGTGACCAGCCCCGGAGTTCGCGGATGTCCGAGCCACGCAGCGCAGACCGTTCGCCCGCTTCGATCCTGGCGGCCGCGTCCGACGTGGCGAGCCGGGACGCCACCGCCGCGGCCCTGGGGCTGGAAGTTCGCGGAGAACCCCGAGATGGGGTCATCGGCGCAGAGGACGCGGCGTGCGTCGTGCTCGTGATCACGCCCGAGCTCGTGCTGTCCGACTGGTGGTCGGGCGGCGGCCCGGAGCGGGTCATGGCGGCCGGCGCGGTGGTCGGCTGGTGCGCGGCGCCGGTGGCCTGGACGGCGTCGGCGATCGCGGCGGCCCCGGTGAGCCGGAGCCTCGAGCAGGTCGCCGGCTGGGTCGCGGCCCACGGACGGGGCGAGCCCCTGCCGCTCGCACCCGCGGTCGGCGACGTGGAGCCCGCGCCTGCGTACCCGGACGAGAACGCCGCGGCGGCGGGCGAGCGCCTGCAGGCGTGGTACGCGTTGCGGGACCTCGACCCGGAGCGCACGCCCGACGGCCTGCGCGCGGCGAGCGCGCTCGGGCGCCGGAAGCTTCAGCCCGGCGACTTCCTCGGCGACGGGCGGTGGCGCCTGCTGTCCGCGCACACGACGGGGACCTGGGTGGCGTGGGACCGCCAGCACCTCCGGAAATGTGCGATCGAGCTCGACTCTGGCCCGTGGGCTGCGGACGACGCCGCGGTGGGCCGCTGGCGCGCACGCCACGACGCGATCCACGCGACCGGAGCGCCGAACCTGGTCCCGCTGGTGGATCTCCGCGTCGAGCGGGACCTGTCGTTCGTCGTGCGCGAGCACCGACCGGGCAGCCTGCGGGAGGCCGCGGGGGGGCTCTCACCGGAGGGCGCGCTCCAGGCCGGTCTGGAGGTCGCGGCGTGCCTCGCGGCACTGCACGACGCGGGCCACACCCACGGACGGCTCGACCCCGACTGCGTGTGGCTCTCGGGGACCGGCGAAGCCGGTGTCGCGAGCTTCGGGTCGCTCGACGCCGAGGGCCGGCGGTCGCTCTTCGCGGCGCCCGAGAGCCTCGAGCCCGGGTGGACGCCCGACGAGAGGGCGGATGTGTACGGCCTCGGCATGTTGCTCCTCGCGGCGTTGCACAAGGCGGATCTGCCGTTCTGGGTGCTTCGCGAGCCCGAGCGGATGATCTCCACGCTCCCGGTGCCCCCGGGGATCCGGGACGCGCTGTGCAGGGCGGTCGACTGGGACCCCGGCCGCCGGTTCCCGTCGATGCCGGCGCTCCGGGATGCGCTCCTGGCGGACGATCACATCGTGGCCGCGCTCGCGGAGGGCGCCCAGCGCGCCGGCCGGCCACGGAGCGCGGTCGCTCACCTGGAGGTGCTGCTCGCCCGTACGCCGGGCGAGCGGTCGGCCGAGCTGCTCGGCACGCTCGCCGCGCTGGAGCGGGCGGCCGGTCAACCGGATCGGGCGTTCGAGCACTACCGCGCCGCGCTGCGCCTCGCCGTCGAGCCCGACGCGAACCTGACGGCCCTGGGGGAAGTTGCCACCGACACCGGGCGCGAGCTCGACCTCGTGCAGGTG